>JAYEMW010000221.1:0-15941 GCA_034718555.1 Thermodesulfobacteriota bacterium | reverse complement strand
GAGTACCCAGCACCCAGCCTACCCCCCCAACACCTTCCTGACAGTCCTGGCAATTTCGTCTCTGACAATGGGTTTCATAACATATTCCCGAATGCCTATTTCTTTAGCCTTGTTTTCCTCCATTAACTCGCTGAATCCCGTGCAAAGGATAATGGGAATATCGGACCTGATCTCTAAAAGCCTATGGGCTAATTCAGCGCCCGTCATATTCGGCATGGTCATGTCGGTAATTATTAGATCAAAGTCATCCGGCCTTGCCCTGAATGCCTCCAAGGCTTCAACACTGCTGGTACGGGGTGTTACATGGTAGCCAAGACTCTCTAATATCTGTTGCGTCATATAAACAATTGTCTCTTCATCATCTACAAGCAGGATACGTTCCGTACCGGTTGGAGCCGGTCCTGCGGGTATGATTTTCCGTTCAACAGCGCCGGTTTCAATCACGGGTAAATAGACATGAAATGCGGTTCCTTTTCCGGGCTCACTATATACTCTAATATCCCCGCCATGGTCCTTGACAATCCCGTGTACAACCGAAAGCCCCATTCCAGTTCCCTCACCAACGCCCTTTGTGGTGAAGTAGGGGTCAAATATTCTTTCCATAACATTATCGTCAATACCATGGCCGGTATCTTCAACAATGAGTTTAAGATATGGTCCTGGGTGAAGATCAAGATCGTATTTTGAATCATCGGAACCAATTTCCTCTTGCCTGAGAGTAATCCCAAGGATCCCTCCCTTTTCCCGCATTGCGTGATAGGCATTGGTGCCAAGGTTCATGATTACCTCGTGGATCTGGGTCGGATCAGCCATGACCGGGCCGCAATCCGCAGCAATATACTGGCGGATTTCAATGGTAGAAGGCAGGGAGGTTCTTATTAATTTAACCGCCTCTTTTAAGACGGATTGGACGCTGGTCGGTTTCTTCTCCTTTTCGCTTTTCCGGCTGAAGGTGAGAATCTGCTGAACCATGTCCGTGGCTCTATCTGCTGCCTTAAGCACTTCGTTTAGGTTTCTCCGGGCCTTGCTGCCTTCAAGCACAGCGTCCATGGATAATTCCGTGTACCCTATAATTGCATAGAGGACATTGTTGAAATCGTGGGCAATGCCTCCGGCTAATGAGCCTATGGCCTCCATTTTTTGGGCCTGGCGGAGTTGGGATTCGAGCTTTTTTTGTTCTGTTACGTCGACAAAGATGGTGACAATAAAAGGTTTGCCTGCAATCTGAATGACCCGGCCAGACATAAGCGCATTGAGAATTGAACCATCTTTGATTTTAAAATTCATCTCCAATCCATAGGTTTTTCCCGATGTCTCCAATGCTGTTGTGAACTTTTTTCTGTCCTGGTCAGAGTAAAAACCGATTTCTGTTGCAGTATGTCCAATAATATCCTTCTTGGCATATTTTGTCATTTCACAAAGCATATTATTGACATCAATCAGTCGCCCACTCACCATATCGGTGAGGGCAATAGCCTGGGGCGAAAAATCAAATAAGGAGCGGAACAGTTGTTCGCTATCCTGCAGCTTGGCCTCCGCCTGTTTGCGGGAGGTCAGGTCCACATGTACACCAACAGCTCTATGTGGAATCCCATCTACATCTTTTTCATAAGATTTTCCTATGCCTGATATCCATTTCCAGTCCCCATCCTTTGTTTTCAACCTGAATTCAACCTCATAAGGTTGGGTATTTTTTACGTAATTTTCAACTTCTGGAACAATGGTTTTCTGATCATCCGGATGCATAAGATCAACCCATGTTTCCAGTTTCATCGGCAGTTCACCCGGTTCATAGCCCAGCATGGTATAATAACGCGGGCTGAAATAAATATCATCCGTATCAAGATTCCAGTCCCAGAAGCCATGTTCGCCGGCGTCCATAGCAAGCTCTAAGCGTTCATGGGTTTTTTCCAGCTCCTCGCTTTTTATCATTATTTCCTGGGTTCTACCTTTAACCTCCAGCTCAAGTTTCCGGGTGTATTCCTTTTCCCGCTCCTTGGCTTCCTGCAGGGTATCAACCATAGTATTGAATGATTGGGCAAGGGAGCCTATTTCATCCCTTGTATGTATATCAACATGTGTTGTCAGGTCTCCTTTTTTAACACGCAGGGCCCCCTTGGAAAGTTTTTCTAAGGGCCTGATAAAGTATTTCATGGAGAGTATTGCCGTAATAATAATGGATATTATCAAAAACAATACAGTCATAAGGACAAATCTGTTAGTCATTTTTTCAGTGGTTGCATTTAGCGCATTGCGGGTTTCTTGAACAGAGGCAAGGATAACGGACTTGGGCACTACAGTGCCCAGACGCCATCCGGTTGAAGGCATGAAATGAGAAGAAATTATATAGGGGCGCCCGTTCAGAACAAAGTTGGAAACCTGGTATTTTTTCTCAATCATACTTTCGCCTATCTTTCTGATTTCCACATTAGAAGAGTCCAGCAGGCTATGTTTTAGAACAACCGTGGCATCTACTAATTTGTCCCGGTCTATTTTGATTTCAAAGACATCCAAATATTCCGGCGGAAAAGCAATGAGTCTGCCTTGATTATCAACAAGAAAGGAAAACATATCTTCCATCCTGTGACGTGATGGTATATGTTCAAGGATGTCATTCACAATAGTATTTAGTGTAACGTCAACCCCGGCTGCACCGAGATATTGTCCACTTTTACTGTAAACAGGGGTGCTCGCAGTAATCAATAATCCCTGGCCGACACTGTCCAGATAGATATTCGACCATACGGTCTTGCCTTCAAGGTTGTTTTCCGGTTTTGCAATCACATACCAGTTGGCATTTCTTACATCAAATTTTGTTGTTGGTGGTAGCTTTTCCACACCATGTTTGTTGGGATAGTAGCGGGCAATTCCAGGCTCTGTAACGGCATAGCAGGCAGTAGTTTCAGGGTTACTCTCCTTAACGACTTCAAGAAGGGGATCAAGGTGGGAAAGCGTATTGATTTGCTCATTGATTTCCAGTGACATGGTGGAAGAACCCCAATATAATACCATTGTTTTTTCAGAACTATTATTTGAAAATATTCCATTTTGCGGATAGATGGCCAGCTTCTCGTCTGGTTTGAGGGGTGTTTTTCCGTATAAGGCCATATTCTCCAGGAGAAAAGCAGCCTGTTTCGCTATCAAGGCTGAAGAAGCAGCGAACTTTTTAAAAACGCTATCATATCGCATGGCCTGTTCATGGGTAATACGAGCCAGAAAGGCGTTTGCATTATCCCTGATGTTTGCCTCATTTCTGGATGCGGAGAATTCTCCAAATTCTGCAACCATTTGTGTGGCAATATAAATCAGGGAAGCCATTGATAGCACTAACACAACTGAAAACGTTATCAATAATTTAGCGCCTATTCTCGAATGTATCCATTTAATCATAACAATCTCCTAAAACATTTTAATACATCGTTTGAATACTGCAATGGTGAATTTTACCCTAATTTAAGGATACCATACCATTTATGGACTATTTTGCAACCCTAAAACTGAACTCCAACTGACTTATTCTTTACCTCGACCACGCTCTGGGAAAAATTAGCAATAATGACAAAATGGTATAAATTGTGAGAGATGAACTCTCAGGGTGATTATGTAAGAATTTACAAACTTTCAAAAAAAAGCTTGCAAAATGAAAATTTTATGATACTCATGAAATCTCATTTGAATATAAGTTTTTAATGTTGGATAATGTCTGCATGAAAAGATGGGTTGAGACAGGAGATCAATTCAAATGCCGACATTATTTTGAAAATAATGTTAAGGGTTAAATGAATATTAAATGAAAGGAGAGTAATTATGAACAAATCACGTATAAGAAAAAAAGGTATGCTTTTTGCTGTTTATGTCGCTCTTATTTTAGGTTTGGGCCTATCCCAGGCTCCGGGAGCATGGTGTGCTTCAGACACGATTACCTGGAATATTTCCCTATGGGGCGGTGAAAGGGACTGGACTCGTCCGCTCCATCGATGGGTTGAAGATATGAAGACCCGCACAAACGGTCGCTGGATAATTAAGCTGCACTATGGTGCGGTTTTATCGCCTTCCAAGGAAAATCTGGATGGGCTCAAGGCCGGATTGTTTGAAGGGTGCCAGTTTTGCGGTTCTTATGCGCCAGGCAAGACTCCCCTTAACAGGGTGTTTGAACTCCCGTTTATCCTACCCCAGGAACCTGAAAAAATCAGCATGATGATGGCCGCACTGTGGGAACATCCAACAATTCTAAAGGAACTTGGAAGGTGGAATGCCGTTCCCCTTTTCCCGGCCGCAATAACCCAGTATGGAATGATGGGCAACAAACGGATTGCAAAATGCGAAGACTTCAAGGGAATCAGAATCAGAATTCCCGGTGAAATGGCCCGCGTTTTGACCCAGTTTGGTGCGGTTCCGGCAATGCTGCCAGTGGCTGACCTTTATGAAGCGATGGAACGTGGAACCGTCGACATGGCAACACTGCCTTGGCCTTTTTCTTTCGGCGCCTTTAAAATTCATGAAGTTTCAAAATATGTTATCACGAATTTTGCCCCTGGCAGCAATAGCTGCGCATTTCTGGCCAACAAAAAAGCATGGGATGCTCTTCCGGATGAGTTTAAAAAGATGCACATGGAATGGTATAAAAAAGCGCCTAAAATTTGGGGAGAGGAATACAAAAAAGGTGAAAGAAAATGGATTCCTATCTACAAAGAAAAATTAGAGTTTGTGAAATTTCCGGATTCGGAACGGGCCAAGTTGTTGAACAAAGCCGAAGGGGTTCACCAGGATTGGATTAAAAAAATGAAAAAGCGCAGGCTTCCGGGACAGGAAATCTATGATTATTTCTTAGGTAAAAGAAAAGAAATTTGCGGTTTTTAAGATATTTACTTTATAGCTGTTGCTGATTAACCTTTAGAGACCGGCTGGTATTCATAAACTCAGCCGGTCTCTAATTAGAAGAGCAAGCCCAAAACAATACGAACAATTTGTGGAGCTGATATGCAATTCGATCAATTAGAAAACCAGGATCAACGCCCAGTGATGGACGGAATCAAAGTCTTTCATATCTTTGATCGGCTTAGTGGAAGGGTGGAAGCCGTATTGAATATCACCGGCGTTTTTTTTATCATGATCTTGATGGTTTTAACAGCGGCTGAGATTCTCGGACGTTACCTGTTTAACCAACCCATACCAGGATATGTAGAGGATACGGAACTGATTATGGCGGCAATCGTATTCCTGGGCTTTGGCTATGCTCAAAAGACTGGTTCGCATATACGGATGGATGTGATAATCAACAGGATGACCGGCAGATCCTATCATTTAACAGAGACATTGTCCGGCCTGCTGGGTTTAATTGCCTACGGCATTATCTGTATCTATTCATTTCATGCAACAATAGATGCCTACCAAATGGGAGATGTAACCGAATACCTGTATACCCCAACTTGGCCGTCTAAGCTGTGCGTTCCTCTTGGCAGTTTTTTTCTCTGTATCCGGTTTATTTTGCAGATCATCAAAAATGCGGCGCAGGCAGTTGTAGGAATCGAAATAAGGGATTTGGAGTAGAAACTATATGGAACCTATACTCATCGGATATATTGCATTGGCCGTTATGGTGGCCTTGATTGTTTTGGGCATGCGGATTGCTTTCGTGGCTCCTCTTGTGGCATTTCTCGGTATTGCAGCGCTGAAGGACTGGAATGTAGCCTTGAACATGGCTGGATATCTGCCACACGGCATAGCCGCTCATTACTCATTAAGCGTTATCCCGCTCTTTATCATTATGGGATATCTTGGCTTTTATTCCGGATTAACTCGAGATGTTTTTACGACTGCCAGAGAGTGGTTCGGACACTTGTCCGGAGGTTTGGCCATAGCAACCACATACGGATGCGCCGGTTTTGCGGCCTGTACCGGCAGCAGTGTGGCGTCTGCTGCGGTTATGGGCAAAATGGCAATTCCCGAAATGCGTAAGTATGGCTACCAGCCGGGTTTCGCAGCTGGAGCAGTGGCGGCGGGAGGCACAATAGCAACCCTTATACCTCCCAGCGTGCCGCTGGTTATTTACGGCATAATCACTGAGCAATCCGTGGGCTTCCTGCTTATGGCCGGTTTTTTACCGGGTATTTTGTCGGCAATTATCTATGCAGTAATGATACAGATTCGTGTTAAATTAAAACCGGAACTTGCGCCTCCCATGGAAAAAGCAACGTGGAAAAATAGGATTATTTCACTAAAAAACACCTGGGGTATTCTGGCCATCTTAACCCTGATGCTTGGAGGAATATATACCGGAGTATTTACTCCTACGGAGGCTGGTGGAGCAGGGGCCATGGGCGTTTTTATTATAGGCCTGCTTGCAAGGCGCCTGGATATGAAAAAATTCTGGCAGGCACTTTTAGAGACAGGTAAGGCCACGGTGATGATATTTGCCATTATTGTAGGAATCCTTATTTTTGTACGTTTTCTGGCGCTCACAGGCATGCCTGCTGCATTCAGTGAGGCAGTTGTCGCAATGCATGTTCCCAGAATCTTTGTTCTATTGGGAATTCTCGGGCTTTTTGTATTTCTGGGAATGTTTTTGGACCTCATCGGAATGATGTTGCTGGCATTACCCATAGTATTCCCGCCGATTGTGGCGCTCGGATATGACCCTATATGGTTTGGAATTATTGTGGTAAAAATGGGAGAAATCTGCTTGATTACCCCTCCTGTCGGATTAAACGTATATGTGGTTAACAGCGTGGCGCCGGACATACCTTCTCAAGAAATATTTAAAGGGATTATCCCCTTTCTTGGCATGGATCTTCTGACACTGGGAATATTGATAGCGTTCCCGGGGATTGTAACTTTTTTGCCGTCGGTTATGATGGGGGGATAAAAAAAGCAAAGAAACAAATACCTACCATACCTGCGCTGTTATCATACCAGCTAACATTAACATACACCCAATCAAACCACGGGTTGAAAGGACCTCACCCAGTATAACCCAACCTGCCAGCGCAGCAAACACTGCCTCAAGGCTTAAAATAATAGCGACATGTATTGGTGGAGCATATCTTTGCGCAATAACCTGCAAGGTATAAGCAATTCCCACGGAAAGAATTCCTCCATAAAGAATAGGTATAGATGCCCCATACAGTGCACCAAGAGTAGTGCTCTCAGTAAAAACTGCAATAATAAGACTTAACAATGAACATACGGCATACTGGATGCATGCCAGTTTGATACCATTGGCTTTCGGGGAAATATGGTTTAGAATCATGATATGGGCAGCCCAAAAAAAGGCGCCGAACAATTCCCATAGGTCCCCAGGTGCAAATGTCATGGCCTCTGTTACGCTTAAGAGGTATAAACCAATGGAAGCAAGAAATGCGCCTAACCACCCTCCCCAGCCAGGGCGATGCCCCCATAATAGCCCCATAATAGGCACAATAATTACATAGAGCCCGGTGATGAATCCCGCCTTCCCTGCTGTAGTGTAAATAAGGCCGATCTGCTGGAGAGTTGCCCCGGAAAACAGAACGACTCCCGCCAACATACCCCATAGAATTGTAGACCTTGTTATGAAGGGAACAACTGTATTTTTAGTTTCACTATCCTCGGCTTTTTTTTGCATTATTGTTAGCGGAAATAAAACCATCGTGCCTAACGCAAACCGTATGCCATTGAATGTGAGCGGGCCTACGTAGCTCATTCCTACTCTCTGGGCGACAAAGGCGGTTCCCCAAATGATAGCTGTAATCATTAAAAGAGTGTTTGCTTTATAAGCTTGTTTGTCCAAGATCTCTTCACTTTTCCAATAACTTACTGTTCATTATTGACGTAATCTCTTTTACTTGTTAAAAGTAATGGTTAAATCTTATCTGAAAGGATTATGCTTTTTATGGATTTTCTTATTTATATGGTCTTTCGATTATTTATGCTGATTGTATACGTACTGCCTATAGGCCTTGGTACTATGCTTGGCCGTACCATTGGGCGAGTATTTTATCTTGTTGACAGACGTCACCGAAGGATAATTAAGGCCAACATCTCTTTAGTTTTCGGTAAGGAAATGGACAACCGAAAGATGGAAATTCTCGGAAGAGAAAGCTGCGAATACTTAGCTATGAATATTGTTGATCTATTAAAATTTAATAAAATAGTAACCCCCGACAATTATAGTAAATTTTTAGATATAAGCGGATTGCCGCACCTCATAAAATCTATAAAAGGGGGCAAGGGTACAATCGCAGTAATGGGCCACTTCGGAAATTTCCCCCTTATCAGATATCTATGCTATCTAAACCTCCCACCAAAGGCAGTCATTGCAAGAAAACTGGACAATCCTTATCTTGAAAACTTTGTCATGTCCCTTTTAAAAACACACAATGCAACAAGTGTAAGGCCAAGAGGGGCATTAAACAGAATGCGAAAGTTGCTCTTAAAGAATTATATCACACTAACCCTTGCAGACCAGAAGGCAGGTGGCCCAAAGAATCACAGGCATGGTGTTTCCGTTGATCTTTTTGGCATCCCATCGCAGACCCATATAACAGCATCAATGCTGGAAAGACGAACAGAGGCAACTGTTCTGCCTGCATTTGTTATAAGAAAGGGTCCTGCCATGTACAGAATAGAAATCAATGAACCTCCAAGTTTTATTCACACCGATGACGAAGCCATGGACATAAAAAAAAATACACGAACACTAAATCGCATATTCGAAAGTTATATCAAGAGATATCCTCAAGAATGGTTTTGGCTGCACAAAAGGTGGAAAGATGTGCCTGGCCTTGAAAATCTATACAAAACCAATAAGCCCTTGGAGTTAGTCGAAGATTACAGAAAAAAATTACAAAAACTTTAGAATCTATCGTAATGCACAAATTCGCTTATCTCTCTACGTTTAGGGGCCTTTGCCTCTTTGTCAGGATAACCCAATGGTATGAGGGCCACCACTTCATATCCCTCCGGGACATTTAATATTTCCTTTACCTTATCATGATCAAATAGCCCGACAATTACCGTTGCCAAATTCAGGTGGTGCGCTGTGAGGCATAAACTTTGTGTGCAAATCCCGAGATCGAACATGAACCAGTCCCCAAATTTCGTTGTAGATTTTCCGTTGTAATAACCGGATCTCTCAAGTTTGCCGCATAAGGTAATCAAAATAGGGGCCTTAGCCAATGCATCCCTTGCAGGGTTGGACTCAGACAATGCCTCTTGAATATTCTGCTTTGTTTCTAAATCTTTTACAACAATAGTTTCCCAGCACTGAGTATTGGCCCAGGAAGGTGACCACCTGATTGCCTCAAGTATCTTGTCAAGATCCTCTTTGCCGACCTCAAAATCTTTATACTTTCTTATGCCTCTTCTTTGCTTGATAATTTCCATAAAGTCTGCCATAGTATAACCTCCAAATAAGTAAAGTTTTTTAGTGCCAGTTCAGCCTAACGCAGAGCACGCTGAAGGCGAAGAGCTTAAATCATTATTTTTTAGGAATTTTTTTATAAAGCTCTTATCTCTGCTTTCTCTGCAAACTCTGAGGTGAACTATTACATTTTATTTATTTATGTCAAGTAAATTAATCTTGTTTGTATGTACGCACCAATTATTTTTTAGGGGGTAATTACCATGAGAAAACGTATTGAGCAAGCCTTGCGAAAGAGTGAGGCGGAATATACAGAGATAAGAATTGAAACTGTTATATCCTCCTGGGTCAATTTCCGAGGTGAAGATTTAGATAATATTGGATCATCCAAGACGGTTGGAGGGATAGTAAGGGCACTTTTCAAAGGGGGCTGGGGGTACTCTATTTTCAACGATCTCAACGATCTTGAAAAACGGGTAAAAGAGGCTTGTAGCTCTGCCCGATTAGTCGGTAAAGAACAGAGTAAATTCGCTGAAGTAGAAACAGTTGTTGATGAGATAAAGGCTTCTTTTGATAAAGATTTTAGGGATATTTCCTTATCAGAAAAAAAATCCGTAATCGAAGAATACAACAGAATTATCTTGTCATACAGTGAAAAGATTGAAACATCAGCAATTGGCTATAATGATACCTTCGGAAAAATCTATTATGGGAACTCTGAGGGTACATATATTGAAGATGAACGGCCTGACGCAAGCGTTAGCCTGTTAGCCACTGCCAGGGAAGGGGATAATGTTCAGAGAGGATTTGAGAGCGTGGCTGGAGGTTCAGGCTTTCAAATCGTTGAAGGCCTGCAGGAAAAAGCTGAAGGGGCTGCCAGGCGTGCTGTGGAATTGCTTTCCGCACCACCTGTTAGTGGTGGTAAGTATACTGTTGTGATAAACCCCAAACTTGCCGGTGTCTTTGCCCATGAAGCATTTGGACATCTGAGTGAAGCAGACTTTGTGTATGAAAATAATCGCATGAAAGAACTGATGGTGTTGGGAAAACGAATGGGTCCCGATATCTTAAATATTATTGATGATGGAACAATGCCAAACCTCAGAGGAACACACAAATATGATGATGAAGGGATTAAAACCAAAAAGAATTACCTTATTAAAGATGGTATTTTAGCGGGGAGATTACATTCCCGCGAGACTGCGGCTAAAATGGGCGAGCAGCCCACTGGTAATGCCAGGGCCATTGATTACCAGTACCAACCGATTGTGCGTATGACAAATACCTATATCGACAAAGGCAAGTCAAAATTTGATGATATGTTAAGGGATATAAAGCTCGGATTATATGCCGTAGACATGGTTGGAGGCCAAACATCCATGGAAATGTTTACATTCAGCGCAGCTTACGGCTACATGATACGGGATGGCAAAATAGCGGAACTGGTTAGAGATGTAGTTCTGACTGGGAATGTATTTGAGACCTTGATGAATATTGATATGGTTGGAGATACCGTAGAATGCCCGCCTGCCGGTGGCGGCTGCGGCAAAGACGGGCAGTCCCCCTTGCCTGTAGGTTTTGGGGGGCCTTATGTGCGTATTCAAAATGTAGTAGTAGGAGGTAGACAATAATGATCGTAAATCAACTGATAGACAAGGCTATGAAAACGGCTCAGGGCGCACAGGCGTCCTTAGGAAAAAGTGAGGCCACAAACGTTTCTTTTGAAAATGACAGATTAAAATCTATTAAATCCTCACAAAGCACAGGGATGAGTCTTAAAGTCATTGTAGATGGAAAAATTGGTTCTTCCCATACTACGGATATTGAGGATATAGATGGAATTGTGAAACGGGCACTCGAAGCCGCAGAGTTTGGAAGTCCGGCCCATTTTGAGTTTCCAGGGTTTAAAAAAGGAAAGGATGTTAAGGTCTATGACGCAGACGTGGGGTCCATAAGCACAGACACGATGGTAGGCCTTAGCGAAGAGATGATTGCACTAATAAAAAAATATAACCAGGATATACTTCTCAACGCCGGTGCAGGAAAGAATGTTAATAATTTTCAGTTTGCCAACTCTGCCGGCGCTGAGTATAGCTCTGAAGCCACAAACTATAGCGTTTGGGTTGATGGTCAATGGGTAAGGGGAACCGACATCCTTTGGGCCGGACATTCTGTAGCATGGAAAAAGCTGGAGATTGATCATATAGAGATTGCCAATAAGGCCATTGATTTATTTAAGATGGCAGAGGTTATTGCCCCTGTTAAATCAGGTGAAATGCCTGTTATCTTTACGCCTGAAGGCCTGAATGTGCTCCTTTTAGCCCTGAGCTTGGGGTTTGACGGAAAAAATGTATTTCTTGGGTCTTCTCCTCTTTCCGGTAAAATGGGGAAAAAAATTGCAGATGAGAGATTCTCTATCACTGATAGTCCCCTTATTGATTATGCAGCGGGAAGCAGCATCTACGATGGAGAAGGTGTGCCCCATCAAGTCACCCCCATAATTGAAGACGGTATTTTAAAGAATTTTTTATACGATCTTGATACAGCAGGGAGGGCGGGAAAGAAAACAACCGGCAATGGAGTTGGGTGTGACGCCACAAACCTTGTTATCAAAGAAGGCTCTACCCCTTTTAGAGATATGGTTAAAAATATCAAAGAAGGTCTGCTCGTTCACAGTGTGTTGGGCTTAGGTCAGGGTAACCCTGTGAGCGGTGAATTTTCCGTCAACATCCTCCTGGGATACAAGATAGAGAATGGCGAAATTGTAGGCCGGGTTAAGGATGTTATGCTGGCAGGCAACACATACGATGCCCTTAATAATATTGTTGCTATTGGCGACAAAGGGGAGTGGGTTGGGGGAGCTCTCTTTACACCACCTATTCAGGTTGGACGACTAAGCGTAGTGGCAAGATAAAGCCTTTAAAAAAAGTATTATTGCCTATTTTGTGTGACGGTTGATAATTTAATCAATACGTGAACAAAGTAAATTATGCATTATAACCGACGGGTCATATTATCTTTTTTATTAATCGCAGGCGCTATTGCAATCGGCACTTTCGGTTATATAATAATCGAAGATTATTCATTTTTCGAGGGATTTTACATGTCGGTTATTACTCTTACCACTGTTGGCTTTGGCGAGGTAAAACCATTGTCCGGAGCAGGGCGCGGGTTTACTACATTTTATATCCTGCTTGGTTTCGGGAGTCTGGCGCTTGCAGGGCGTGCCATAGCCGAATCACTTATAGAAAATGTTTTCAGCGGCCAATCGGAGATAAAAAAAATGAAAAAGAAAATATCACTTTTAAAGGCGCACTTTATTATCTGTGGGTTTGGCAGGGTGGGGGCAGCATCTGCGGAGCATTTTATAAAAGACGGAGCCGATTTTATTGTCATAGAGAACGACCATGAACAGTGCCATGCAATTAGGGAAAAGGACTATATTTTTCTTGAGGGAGACGCGACCAGCGAAGCCATACTCCTTGAAGCCGGGATAAAGTCGGCCAAGGGTCTGATTGCCCTTTTAAATTCAGATCCAAAAAATCTGTTTATTGTCCTTAGCGCCCGTGAACTGAATCCCACTCTTCAAATCATATCAAGAGTCGAAGATGCTTCATCAGAGAAAAAAATCCTCCGTGCAGGAGCAGACAGGGTAATTTCACCTTTTGCTGCTGCGGGCAGACAGATTGCCGGTGATATCCTTGCAGCAACGGAAAAGACGGCACACCGGTCGGAAACTAAAAAGGTGGTTATTGTAGATGACAACCCGGTTATTTTACGACTTTATACACGCTTGTTTCAAAAGGCAGGATTTCATCCCATAACCGCAATTAATGGGCGTGAGGGTGTTGATACCATAATCAGCGAAAAACCGGCGGCAGCGGTAATAGATTATATGCTTCCTGAACTGTCTGGTATCGAGGTTTGTCGGCATATTCGAACTACGCAAGGATGCCGTGGGATAAAGCTTATAATTTTTACAGCAGACGATCAGGCTAAAACAAAAAGACGCGCGATAGATGCAGGGGCTGACGCAGTGATAATTAAAAGCCCGGAGGCATCTGAAGTGATAGAAGCCGTTGTCAGAATAATTAAGGAAGATCAGATTAAGTAGTGCCTGAACTGGCTTTTCGTTCAGGCACTACTTAGCTTTTTGGACCACTCTATTTCTTTTTTGAGGAGGATCGTCTTTTTTTCTGGTATTTAACAACGGCACGTTTATGTTCTGAGAATGTTTTGGAGAAGTAATGGGTGCCGTCGTTTTTAGAAACAAAGTACAAATAGTCCGTTTTTGCTGGATTCATTACTGCTGTTAAGGATTCTCTTCCAGGGTTGGCAATAGGCCCGAGAGGAAGTCCGTAAATAATGTAAGTATTATATGAGGTAGGGGTAAGGAGATCCTTTTTTGTAAGGTTTCCGTTAAATTTTTTCAGGCCGTAAATAACGGTTGGGTCGCTCTCAAGTCTCATGCCTCTCTTTAGCCTGTTAAGAAACACAGAGGCAATTACAGGTCTCTCTTCGGGGCTTGCGGTTTCTTTTTCTACTATGGAAGCCAGGGTTACAATCTCTCTTTCAGACAACGATTGGCTTGCAGCAAACTTCCGGCTTTTAGTTGCTTCCCTGAAAACACGCCGGAAATGTTTGACCATTATATCAATTAAACTCCTCGCTTCCATGTTCCTGCTTATAATGTATGTATCAGGGAACAGATAACCTTCTAACCCTGGTCCATCAATATTATAAGATACTGTGAGCTCTCTGTCGTTTACCAGGGCGGAAAATTTTTTTTCATCTATTAGGTTTGATTTTCCCAGTGTATCGCCTATTTGTTCGGCAGTGAAACCTTCAGGGATAGTCAATGAATAGGTTTTAATGGCGCCGGATGTAAGGATATTGAATATTTTAACCGGGCTCATTAACAGGTTAAGACTGTACTCACCGGCCTTAATATTCTTGCACTCTCCCTTCAGTATTGCCATCAATATAAATAAGGATTGATTTTTAATAAGGCCTTTTCTCTCAAGTTCAGCGGCAATTGTTTTCAGTCCACTCCCTTTTTTCACTATAAAGGTTTTCTCTTTATTTTCCTTTGACCCAGGGCTTATTAAAAAATATCCAAAACAAAGGGTCATAATTAAGAGGAGTGTAAAAATTAATAGGCCATATATGAAAATATTTTTTTTTCTTACCATCCTACAATCCCAAAATTTTGCTGATAAAAAGCGTTCCCGAGATAAGCAGTCCCACAGAGGTCATTGTTAGGATCGTAAGGGCCTGCGCAGGGATTAAATCTTCATAGGACATATATCTGGTCCATAGTATATGGATAGCCTTAATGGATAGGGGTATAGCAATTAAAGACAGTAAAACAGTATATGGAATTCCTATTGTATATACAAGCAGAATCACAGACAGAAAAGGAAGAAGCATAATTATGCCGTAAAAATATCGTGCCTTGCTAAGGCCAATCCTTACAACAACATTGCGTTTTTTTGCCTTATGATCTGCCTGATAGTCTGGAAATTCGTTTATCCATATAACCGCCATTATAAAAAAGCCATGGGGGATGCCCAATAAGAAGTCAGTCCAGGAAAGGCTTCCTGTAATTACATAACCAGTTCCGAGGGTTATAAATGGTCCAAAGGCGAAAAAGATGAAAATCTCCCCCAAGCCAATAGACATTAGCCTGAATGGCGGTGCAGAGTAAGCCCATCCCGCGAAAAGACCAAAAAGCCCTATGAGCACAACATAGGGCCTGCCTGTTAAATAAAACAACAGTCCGCACAGGATTCCAATTAAAAATAATATAATGGAGAAAACAAGAACTGTCTTAGGCTTGATATTATTTTCCTGGATTACCCTGCTTCCTCCGCTGAATGGGGTTATTCTTATATTGATAGAATCGCTTCCTAAGGCATCAAAATAGTCATTAAGCAGATTTGCCCCTAAATGCAGGGCGCTCACCCCTATGATTGCAATAAAAAAAGGGTAAAAAGCAAATATACCCCTGTAATAACAAAAGGCTGCAGCAGTGATTAAAGGCGCTATGGAGCCAGCTAAAAAAGGGAGCCTCAGCGCTTTTATATAAATAGAAAATTTGTGTTTCATCACAAGTTCACCTCTCGTGCAAGTTGATCCCACCTTTTTTACTTGAGCAAGGTTTTGTTAATATATTTCTGAATTTAAATTTATTAGAGGGCATTTAGAGCACAAAGGCTTTTTCCTGCAAAACTCCTTGCCTGTTTTTACAATGAGGGCATGAAACTCCTTGAAAAGTGCAACTTCATTAGGAAGATTGTCCATAAAAATAGCCTGCAGATCGGAATACCCCGCATCTTCATCTACTAAGCCATGCCTCGTTAAAATTCTGTAAGTATATGTGTCAATGACGAAAAGAGGCAAGCCAGCGCCATATAAAACAATGCTGTCTGCAGTCTCCAGGCCTACTCCGTTTACAGACAAAAGGCCTTCTCTGATAGAATTAATATCAAGGGAAAATAGTTTGTCTATATCTCCATTGTATCTATCGTTAATATAGGTTATCAGATTTTTAAGGCGCTTTGCCTTAAGATTATAATATCCCGCAGGTTTGATATAATCA
>JAYEMW010000220.1:0-3128 GCA_034718555.1 Thermodesulfobacteriota bacterium | reverse complement strand
CGATACAATTCTGTTTTGAATATTAAATAGCTCATTAAGCATATATTCCCCCTTTTATGTCGAGAGCAGTCGACATAAATTGTCTATTTACGACTACTATACTCGACAAAATAGGATTTATCAAGAATAAAAAGTGCTTTCCTAAGATTTTCCACGGATTATTTTGAGAGTGTTGACCGGGGATCGATGATTGGTCAGAAAAGCCAAAGGTGTATGTATACGGATAGGTTAAACACCCATTTTGACCCCTAAAAATGATCGTCTAAGGCCAAAAAACGATGTATATAAAGACGCGACACAAATCTTTTCCCTGCGATTCGATTTCGCAAAACTCCTCCCGGCTCATCAGCGCTTTCCGATCGGAATTATGTATAAGGGCTCCTCGTCTTTAGGCAACTTCAGTATTTTGCTAACTTCCTCATCGTTAAATGCACCGATAGTAACAACTCCCAGGTCCATAGCTGTTGCCTGAAGGCAAACATTCTGAGCCGCATGTCCGATTTCCATGTGAACATATTTTATGCCCCTGTCACCGTATTTCCGGGTTGTTCTTTGATAGACCGCAGTGAACACGAGATCGATGGCGCCATTTTTCACAGAGGTCTGTCCCAGGGCCGCACCGGCAAGCTGTTGTCTTGCATCCTTATCTGCGATCATAACCAGTTCATGTTTGTCCGGTTTATACAGGTAGATTCCAATAGCCAGATCCTGTACATCTCCGACTATCACATAGACTTCGAGGGGAAAAAGAGCTCCGGCTGACGGTGCGGTTCGGAAACCCCGGCTCAATGTTGTTCCCTGGGCCGCCCACAACAGTTGCGAGACCTCCTCCATTGTAAGCAGTTCACCAGTATAATCCCTGACCGACCGTCTCTTGACAAGACTTTCTTCAAGAGAAACATCACTATTGTATTTTGGTTTTGGCAGCTTTATCCTCATTTTTTTCACCTCCAATGCAGGAGTCAGTGAAGCGGCGGGCGTCGGCTCGCTCTGGCCGCAACCACATATGAACAACAGGGTTGTTACCCCTGAGTTTATGACACCAATTTCATGAATAAATTTCCACAGACAAAAAGCGCTGATAAAATCCTCCAGAACCTCTACCTCAGTTAAACATAAAAATATCAATATTTCCTGTTCTACGCTAACATGAGTCAAGAGCAAACCTGACATCCCTCGCATATTCTTGGCTTATAGTTACGAATTAAGCTCAAAAACTATCTTTAAAGCCTGATCTATTTCATGCATTTTCGTAGATGACAATTTCCCACGAATTTTCATCAGTCTCTGGCTATGATCGATAGGTCGTGTTTGTAAACAATCAGCAATGGATTTCTTAGATAGGCCATTACTCTTGGAAGGATAAATTTCAACATTTGTAGTAATTCTGGCTTTTTTGTCATTCCATACAGTAACTGGGACCACTTGAATAACCGGGACTCTCTCATTATAGACATCGTTGGTCACAATTATGCATGGTCTGATTTTTCCAGTTTCTGAACCCAGTGTCGGATCAAGATTGACGTCAATAATCATGCCTCTCTTGAGTTTGGTCATTCGGGCCACCCAGATGCTGCTGTTTCAGTAAGTTCTTTTAAGTTCCTATCCTCAGAATAAATTTCCGAATATAGATCAGCAGATTCTCTTAGGCGCTCCAGTTCAAGCTCCTTTTTGAAATGGTTTATAGCAGCTCTAAGCATAGAACTTTTGTCCTTGAATCCATATACCTTATAATTGTTCATAAAATGGGATTGTGCTTCTTCAACACTAAATTTTACCTGTAACATATATCCCTCCTTTATGGTATACATATTGGTACTTAAATAACAGGCCAATTATAGGTACTAAATATGGAAAGTCAACATAAAATTTGCTAATTTCAGCAAAGATGGTATCAATTGCTATGCAGAAAAGTTTCTGTGCCCGCCAATATATTTCTTGTTTCACAGAATTCCTTGGTCTACCAAAATGACTTTTAGGCGGATTGTTAATAGATGGAGGGTTTACCCACAGTATTTATGGAGGGCCTTTCCCCATTCGTTCACTCATATTACTCTAAGAAATTCATAGGGCCTGAAGATGGGAACCGGTCACGAGCTAAGTTTTAGTAGGTGATGATCGCTGGAAATAATAGCCTCTGCGCGCCCTTCAAGGGCACACCAGATAAATTTGTCATCCGAAGGATCATCGATCGCAAAGGGCTGGCCCAGTTTCACCATGATCACTTCAAACCAGGGCAAAACCTCTTGAGAGAAAATATACTCGATTTCCTCCTCGGTAAGGCGAAATTTTGGATACGCCAACACCCGAAGATATTCCTGCATTATATCCCTGGAGCTCATTGGCTGGATCCGTCTCTCTTTCCATAGCGTGATCAGTTCCCCCGGATGACCTCCGAACAGGAGGCCGGAAACAAGGACATTGGTGTCAATGACGACCTTTTTCACCTTGACCGCGCCCAGATGACTGCTTCGGCCACACAATCCTCAGAAAGCCCGAGCTTTTTGATTTTTGCGCGAATTCCCTGGAGATCAGCCTTAAAGACCTTGACCGGCTTTAAGAGCACGATCCCGTCCTTGATATCCACGTCAAAGTATTGCACATTCTTAAGCTGAGTGATGATTTTCTTGGGTATAGTAATCTGGTTTTTGACGGTAAGTTTTGCTAACATTTCCTTGACTCCTTACTTTCCGATAGTAGAAAAATGATACAATCTCTACACGAAAAACGCAAGTATTTTTATCAGAGAGTCAAATAATGCCGCAATGTAAACACTTGCCTGCCCCAAAGCCATCAAGGTGCATGATAAAATTCCCCCGAGGATTGGCGTATATATTATGGAATAAGGGCATCATGAGTGCTGCTTTATGGTGAATGAGTAGAGCAGACCCTTCAATTGTTATAGGCCTTATTACCCTCTTTATTACCCCTTTTTAAGGGTATTACCTTTTTTTTTGCCAAACCGCCCCGGGACCTCGACCCAGGCATTCCACGGATCCGACCTTTTGTAAATTTCTCAGCACTTTTCGAATCATATCCCGGCTAACGCCCATACATGTGCGTTCAAGTTCATATAGTGTAAATGTTTCTGAAAATGCCTTAACCGCTGCCTCGACCTGCTTTGTTTT
>JAYEMW010000219.1:0-16039 GCA_034718555.1 Thermodesulfobacteriota bacterium | reverse complement strand
AAGGCATCCGATAACGAGTATAGGGTATATTTTTGCAGGATTGAAGAAAAGGAGCCGACTTTGCCGGGAGGAATGGATGTTCCTTTGAAGCCGACTGCTATAGTTAATTTCAAGCAAATAGACGATGAACTGGCAAATATAGTGGTCCCTTTTTGGCAATTCATATGGGAAAAGGAAAATCCAGCCATAGATCAGAAGACAAGATATCTGCTCTCTCTGGCAAATGGTGTAGGAGGAGGGAGATATCGCCAGGCTACCAGAGAAATGATAAAGGGTTATGCCATTGGCCTTACAACAGAGGAGCTGGATGAGTTATTTTCCCTGTTTGTCTGGAACCAGGGCGTGGGGCACTTTGCATCAGAGATCGGACCTTCACCGTTGTTTGGAGCTTATATGCTTATAAAAAATCTTGAGAAAAAAGGAACATCCCGGTCTGAAATTGTCCAGAACCTTCTTGAAAAATTTGGCGAAAAGAATCCCGCGGTAGGGACAGCTTACAAGGCGGCAAAATAATGCCTAATGAGATTTTCCAGGCTGCTTAGATGCAGCCTGGATGTTTTTATAGCAGCCATTATTAGGAGAAACAGACATGCCCATCCCAGGCAATCTACTTACAACAGCAATGGGGGTAATGCCCCACAAGGATATAGATCGTGCCCTTGAGATAGCCCAATCCGTTGATGTTCCTTTCTGGCCCCAGCTTCCCCTTTATAGTTACTATGAAGATATGTATGTACAGGTATCGGAGCATTTTCCAGGTATTGTGCTTGATCTTGAAAACAAGACGCTCCGTTTTTCCATGGAAAAATTCATTATAGAGCTTGAAGAGACTTTGGAAAACTTTGAGAATCCGGAATATTTTGCCATCAGTGATACGTACTCTGCTGTATACAATCGGTTTTTAGAACTCGATTTATCGGATCGTCCGGCAATCCGTGGTCAGTTGGAAGGCCCGATCAGCTTTGGATTCAGGGTGGTGGACCAGGATGATAAACCCATAATCTTTGAGGATACTGTCCGTTCATTTATGCTGGAATTTATGGCCAAGAGAATAAATATACAGCTCAGCCAGCTAAAGAAACGTAACAAAAATGCCTTTATGTTTGTAGATGAGCCTGGCCTTCAGTTTCTCTTCAGCGCCATGTCAGGCTATGGTGATAAAATTGCCAGGGTGGACATGGAAACCTTTTTTTCTATGATTGAGAGGCCACGTGGAGTCCACCTGTGCGGCAATCCGGATTGGGATTTTCTTCTTAATCAAGACTTAGATGTTTTATCACTTGATGTCTATACAAACGGAGAGATTTTTCCAAACTACGTAAAATCGATTGAAAAATTTTTAGACCGTGGAGGTATTATTGTATGGGGCATTGTTCCTACCAACTTTGAGCCATATGAGAAAGAAAACATGACATCCATGGAAAAGCAGCTTGAGAACATGTGGCAATTTTTACAAAAAAAAGGGATTGATTTTGAATTACTCTTAGCCCGGAGCATGCTTTCTCCTGCTACCTGTTGTCTTGTTAATCCCGACGGTGAAAAGACAGTAGAAAAGGCCTTCAAAATGATAACCAATCTCTCCGAAAAACTCCGCGAAAAGTACAGATTGGACTAAACCGTTTCGTGACCAATCTTCCATGTTTATGCAGCAATTCTAATTATAGCGAAATAAGAGACTTAGCCGCAGACTCACGCAGACCAACACAGACATTTTAGCCGAGCGAGTCGCTCGGCTAAAATAGTATCATCGCTTCGCGAAAAGAGGGAAAGGGTATAGGGTAAATAATTTGTCCGTGGTCGTCTGTGTGTATCCGTGGCTAATAAATTATCCCAAAATGAGAATTGCTGTGTTTATGCCATTTCCCTTGCACTATTTTTCCCTTGACAAAGGGTTTGTATACAGTATACAATTTAAAGATAACTGGCAAAAAGATTAAACAAAGGAGGTTTAAATGGAAATATTTAAGGACATGACTATTCTTTCGCTTGAGCAGGCCACAATCCTTCCATATCTTACATACAGGCTTGCCCAGGATGGAATGAACGTTATAAGGATGGAACATCCAGTATACGGCGATCCTAACCGGATGATAGGGGAAAATTACCTTAAAGAAGAGAGAATGAACACATATTACCTCTGCATAAATGCAGGGAAAAAGGCAATAACCCTTAATTTGGCGGAAGAAAAGGGTAAAGATATACTTAAAGAGCTTATTACAAAATTTAATGTAGATATCTTTGCTACTAATCAATTGCCAAAGAATTATGCAAAACTTGGTATAGACTATGAAACATTGAAAGGAATTAAATCCGATATGATCTGGCTGGGCATGACAGGTTTCGGCCCGGACAGCAATGAGGCAGCATATGAGCCGATACTGGAGGCGAGATCCGGTTTAATGGAACTGACCGGCGAGAGCGATGGCGACCCCCAGTCACTCGGCATACCATTGGCTGATATGGGGACGAGCGAGCATGCATATGGGCTCTTGATGAAGGCCCTCTTCACAAGGGAAAAAACAGGCCAGGGTTCCAGAATCGATATATCCATGCTTGAATCAGCAACATCCTGGCTAACAGTGCCGATAACATTCACCGCCACATTTAATCAAAAGATAACAAGACGTGGGAATACCCATCAATTTTTTGCCCCTGTATCGGTCTTTAAGACAAAAAACGGTTATGTTTACATGGCAGTCGGCAATGACAAGCAATGGAAGGCAATGGTAAATCTTCCACTTTTTAAATCCTTGGATAAGCCGGAATATGAAAAAAATGAGGGCAAAATAAATGATGTGGACAATTTGAACAAAGCCATAAGTGAAATTTTGTCTACTGTTACATCAGAGGAGCTTATAGGACTCTTTAATAAGATTGGGTTGCCTGTCAGCAAGATAAATGATATCCCTGCGGTATTGCAAGATCCTCTAATAAAAAGGAGGCTTCTTAAATCCAAGGACCCTAAATCCGGACTGGAGCTTACACTTGCACCGGCACCCTTTGTAACGTCATTTCTAAAAGATTCTGAAAACAGCCTTACCTTCCCTCCAAGGTTCGGGGAGCATAACAGTGAAATATACTCTAATATCCTCGGTTACCCTGAAAATGATTTGACCATGTTCAAGGAAAAAGGGATTATATAGTGCCTGAACGAAAAACCGGTTCAGGCACTATTTTAGATTTTACCAGCCTGCCGTCCGTCGGGCAGGGATTGCGGATTTTGGATTAAAAAACAACGCAATTTCAAAGCCTTTAAGATTTAAGGCCAAAACTTGAAAACCATATTTCGAGGTTTTCGTTCAGACACTATATATGATCAAAAGAAATGAGATAAATGTCTTGTAAGTTCTAAATAAGTTTGGAAAATAGTTCTTGATTCCTGCATCAACGGGAATGACGATCGAGTATAAATCTCCGTCATTCCGGCGAAAGCCGGAATCCAGTTAGTCACAAAATTAACCTATTCCAAGTTATTGAGAACTTACAATGCCTTGGGTATAACCAATAAACAGGCAAAAGACGTCTATTCCTGTTTATTGAACTGATACAACTTAATTAAAAGGGGGAACAAAAATGAATAAGTTTGATTATCTAATCCCAACCTCCATTCAGGAGGCTATCTCCCTTCATGAAAGCCATGGGGAACAATCAAATTATATTGCCGGCGGGACCGATGTAATGGTTAAAATGAAGCAGGGAAAGATAAACCCTCAGGTTTTAATTTCCTTAAAGCACCTTAAAGGCCTCGACCATATTACCTATGAAAAAGGGGAATTGAGAATTGGCGCCATGGTTACTCATAGGATGTTGGAGTTCTCTCCGGTAATCAGGAAGGAATTTCCTATTTTGATTGACGCTGTGGAAAATATAGGATCTGTTCAGGTTCGCAATGTGGCGACAATTGGAGGCAACATCGTTAATGGAGTTCCATCGGCCGATGGCGCTATTCCTCTCCTAACCCTGGGGGTCCAGGTCAGGATAGTTGGCCCGGAAGGTGAAAGGACCGTGGCCCTCGAAGATTTCTTTGTAGGAGCTGGCAAAACTTGTCTTAAGAGCGGAGAAATTCTCTCTGAGTTTGTTGTTCCCGAGCTTCCCGCCCATTCAGGAGCCGCCTATTGGAAACACACACGTAGAGGCGCTATGGAGCTGGCTATTCTTGGGGTGGGTGTTTTAATAAGCCTAAAAGATGATATGAAAACTTGCGCCGAGGCAAGGATAGGCCTGGGGGTTTTGGCTCCAACGCCCATGCGGGCTAAGAAAGCCGAAGCCATGCTTAAGGGAAAAAAGGTGGACGAAGAGACACTGAAAGAGGCAGGTAGTGTTGCTGCCCAAGAATGCAAGGCCAGGGACAGCATTCGGGGGAAGGCCTGGTATAGAAGGGGCATGGTGGAGCTCTTCGTGCGTAGAATGGCAATAGTTGCTATGGAAAGGGCAAGTTAATAATTGGAGGTACGTGGATGAAAAATATATCAGTTACTTTTACTTTAAATGGCGATTTGGTAACGGCTGAGGTACCGCCGAACTGGACACTTTTGAAGACATTGCGCGAATACTTTGAATTAACCGGCCCAAAGGAGGGATGTGGGGTAGGTGAATGCGGGGCATGTACAGTCATTATAGACGGGGATGCCATAAACTCGTGCATCTATCCAATACCTGAAATAGAGGGTAAGACGGTTACAACTATTGAGGGGGTAGCTGATAAGGATGGAACACTTCATCCACTTCAGAAGGCCTTCCTTGAAAATAACGGCGTTCAATGTGGATTTTGTACATCAGGGATGATTATGTCGGCAAAGGCGCTTCTGGATCAAAACTCTGAACCAACGGAAGATCAAATCAGGACAAGCATAGCTGGTAATTTATGTCGATGCACCGGGTACGTTCAGATTGTTGATTCTATAGAGAAGGCTGCGGAAATGATTAAAGAAAAAAAATGATTGTCATAGGAGGAAGTTATGTCCGATCTTCTGTATGTAGGAAAAAATGTTCCCAGGACTGTAGAGGTTGATAAGGTAACAGGCAGGGCTATCTATATCAATGATCTAAAGCGACCGGGGATGCTTTACGGGAAGATACTTTACAGCAAATATGCCCATGCAAGGATTAAAAATGTTGATATCTCCAAGGCGGAAAAGCTGCCTGGCGTAAGGGCTGTATTGAGTGGCTACAATATCCCGGATGTAAGGGTTGGATTCTTAAAGGATCAAACAGTGCTTAAGAAGGGTATAGTTCGCCAGTTTAGAGATGAAGTTGCAGCCGTTGCTGCAATCAGCGAGGAAATAGCAGAAGAGGCCTTAGGTTTAATTGAGGTAGAATATGAAGAACTACCGGCGGTTTTTGACCCGATTGAGGCGATGAAAGAAGGGGCAACCCTTGTTCATGAGGTGGATGTTAGAGGTAAACCTGTAACAAGTAATATAATACCTCTGCCATGGAAATTTAAGGCTGGAGATATAGAGCAAGGACAAAAAGATTCAGCATATGTGGTTGAAGACAGCCTGACTACCACATGGATCAATCAGTGCTGTATGGGGACAAGTGGGTGCGTAGCCGAGTTTGATATGAATAATAACCTGACCCTGTATAACCAGACAAATGTTCCTTTCTTGGATAAACAGAGGATTGTGGAATACTTTGCCGGCATTGGTCTTAAAGGACAGAATGTGAGGGTTGTGAACGTTACCGTAGGAGGAAGTTTCGGAACTAAACTGGATACGGATATCTACGAATTTATAAGCATACAGCTTGCCCTTAAAACCAGAAAGCCCGTAAAGGTGCTGTTTAACAGAGAGGAAGAGTTCCAGGCATTGCCGCCAAGACAACCGGCAAGGTTTACCATAGAACAAGGGTGTGACAAAGAGGGAAGACTTACCTTTAGAAAGTCCGAGGCTATCCTGGACAACGGCGCCTATACCTCCTGGGGCGTAACTACGCCGTCTGTTATGATGATGCCCATGTCCTCTCTTTATCGTGTGCCTAACGTCTCTTTTGAGGCTACCTGCGTGTATACTAACAATATTTACTGCCAGGCCATGAGGGGTTATGGTAACCCCCAGGCTACATTTGCCGTAGAGGTCTCTATGGACAGACTGGCCGAAAAGGCCGGCATTGATCCGTCGGATCTAAGACTGATAAATTCTAATCAATCAGGCGATGTAACGCCAATGAGGTTGAAGATAACCTCCTGCGGGTTGGAAGAATGCATAAGCTCTGTGAAGAAAAAACTCGATTGGGGTGATAAGAAGAGAAAACAGAAGAGCAGGGGCGTTGGAATGGCATCCCTTATTCATGTTGCCGGCGGTGCAAGGGTATACCTGTCTGATGGTCATGGTATGATGATTAAGATAGATCAGAATGGGCATGTTGACGTGCTGGAGAGCGGAACTGATCAGGGCCAGGGCTCTCCAACGGCGATTTCTCAAATCATTGCAGAGGCGCTGGGCTTTAAGCCTGAGGATATTTCCATGACCTTTGGAGATACAGGATTGTGCCTATGGGATGCAGGAACACATGCAAGCCGTCACACATTTATGGCTGGAAATGCCGCACTAAAGGCCTGTGAGAAGGCGAAGAGGCAGATTTTAGAGATTGCTGTGGAAAAAATGCCCAAACTTGTTAAGGGCAATTTTAAGCGCAAAAAGAGAAAAGACCCGGATTTTGTTGAGCCTGACCTTGACTACAACATGATATCAGGCCCTGAGAAGTTAGATATAAGAGATAGAATGGTTTTCCCAAAAGCTGCGCCTGATCATCCTTTTTTCAAGTTTGAGGTCAGCGATATCCTGAGGAGCGGACTTCATGTAGGGGTAGGAGAAAGCAAGGTAGTAGTAGCCGATGCCTTTTATGATCCCCCGACAGAGAACCTGGACAGAGAAATGAAGGGCAATTTATCTCTCACCTATGCGTTTGGCGCTACCGGTGTTGAAGTTGAGGTGGATGAGGAAACCGGAAAGGTTAAAATCCTTAATCTCTTTGCTGCCCACGATGTGGGAAAGGCAATAAACCCAACCCTTGTAAAGGGTCAAATATACGGTGCGGCTTATATGGGAGCGGGTTATGCCCTTACAGAAGAGATGTTGGTGGAAAATGGAAGGGTTATGAACCCTAATTTTCGAGATTATAAAATGCTTACCGCCAAAGATATCATACCAGTGGACCCGATTTTGATTGAAACAGACGAAAAAGATGGACCATTTGGGGCAAAAGGAATAGGTGAACCCGGACTTGTTCCCACTGCGCCGGCTGTTGCCAATGCTATATATGATGCCATAGGGGTAAGGATAAATGATCTTCCTATAACACCTGAAAAGATAATTACCGCACTGAAGGAAAAAAAGAAGCAAAATTAGAATGGTTATAAATTGAATAATCAAGATATATTTTTATTAAAGCAAACCGTGGGCCTGTTTTTTCAGACCTGCGGTTTTTTTTGGAAAGTTAATGGAACTTAATCAATTAAAAATATTTTGTGCCGTAGTTGAACGTAAGAGTTTTTCCAGGGCAAGCGAGGTGGTTTATTTAAGCCAGCCTACCGTAAGCTTCCAGATCAAATCACTGGAGGATGAGTTGGGAACCATGCTTTTGGATCGTCGAAGTCGGGGGGTTACCACCACGAGAAGCGGGAAAGAATTGTATAAATATGCCCGTAGAATTCTTCAATTATCTAACGAGGCGATCCAGTCAATTGAACAACTAAAAGGATTGATTAAGGGGGAATTGGCTATAGGGGCAAGCAACATTCCAGGAGAATACATACTCCCTAAAATGTTGGTTGAATTTAGAAAAATACACAAAGGCATAGATATAAATCTGGTTATTGGAGACAGCAAGGACATTGTTGAAAAGGTGTTAGACAATGAAGTGGAAATTGGGGTAGTTGGGACAAAAGAAAGAGAAGACAGCAAATTGATTTATGACAGCTTCACCACTGACAGGCTTGTGTTGGTTTGCCCTGCAACATGTAACTGGTTTAAGCATGATGTTATAACAGCAAAGGAGTTAAAAAACGTACCGTTTGTATTGCGTGAGGGAGGCTCAGGAACAAGGGCCACTATAAAGCATAAATTACAGGAAATAGGCATCAAAGAGAACGAACTTGACGTTGTAATGAGGCTGGGAAGCACATCTGCGGTAAAAAAGGCCGTTGAAAGCGGCGCCGGTGTCTCACTAATCTCTGAAAGATCAATAGAAAATGAAATAAAAGCAGGCTCTCTTAAAAAAATATCTATTAAAGATATGGAGTTTGCAAGAGAATTCTTTATCATATATAAGCGACAGAAATCTCATTCTCCGGCGACAAAATCTCTTTTACAATATTTAGAAGATAAAAAGTAATTTCTAAATAAAGCAGGGTATTCCTATACCTTCCCCATTTAGAAAAGGGGGATTGAGGGGGATTTTTTCTAAAGTTCAGACATCGTAATTTATAACGTACAATGGTGTAATATTTTGGACATAAACCTCCTTTTCAGGCCCAGGAGTATGGTTAAAAGGTTTCCCGCTTACAGCGCGCTGCTTACAGCGGGATTCAGAGGTTCAAGGTTCCATTTTCGTCCCCGGATTGCATTTGTAATGTGTGTTTACTATAGAAGCGTAATCTTCGTCAGGCATAATCAAAAACTTGAGGCCAGGCCGGCAATTACTTGGGGAAATAAGCATTGTTGAATAGGATTTCGGGTCTTCAATGCCTTCTTTGTCCTAAACCCTTAATCCCGCTTTCAGCGAGAAACTCTGAGCCTATCAACGGTTACAAAGTTCATTTAGGGCCTGAAAACGCTATTATATGCCCCACTTTGGGTTCCTTTTGTATCCTTCTTCCATCCATTTCAATCTGTTACCATGTCCCGACCCTTCTCTTCAGGAAGTATTGCTCTTTAGTAATTATTCGAGATGCGACCCTGAATCTTCACATTGATCATCTCAAGGGCTTAAAAAGATACTCAAGCCCGTTTATCTTCACTTCATACAAGATGTTTAGCATCCGGCCCAGTTCCCCTTTCGGAAAGCCTTTTTTCGCAAACCATATGACATAAGGCTCGGGAAGATCGATGAGTAGACGCCCCTTATATTTCCCAAAGGGCATTCGTGTATTAGCAAGTTTCAATAACATTGCAGAATCTGGTGTTTTCTCTTCCATTAAAGTGTCCTTGAATCAAGTACTATGACGGCAAATCCCCCTGGCAGTCCTGTTATATCAAAAGAGATCAAACGGACAAGTGACACCTTTCTTGTTCTGCTTGAGCAGGGGTACGCATGCAAACCAATCATTATCCGTGACGCCAAGAAAGCATTTCATCTAACCGCGGGATTTCAATAATGATACGAGGTGAGACCCACCTCCTTTACCGCTTTCAAGAGGCGGTTGTACAGGAGGCGGCATAAAATTTAGAAAAGTATTTCTGGTCCGATTCGTAATGACATTTCTTGTATTTTCTGCCGCTTCCACACCAGCAAATGTCATTACGCCCCAGTTTCATAGCACTTTCAGGAGGACGTTCCTGAAATAGATTCTTAAAAAATTTCATTCGCCTTTTCTCTTTAAATTTGATATCGTGTTATAGGCTTCATACATGATCTTAAGCCACCGAAACCTGAACATCAACTTTAGTATATCATTGATATTGTGAAATATTAAAGCTCCCTGCTGCAAGCAACGGCGAATCTTCGACCGTAAGGACGTTATATGCCCCGCCCTTTAATTGATTGAGTCGAGTAGACCGGTTTCTTCCGATGCTACAGGTTGAGGTTTGTTTTCTCCGTTTTCCGTCTGGTTTCCCAGTGGTGCCACGATATTTCAACTATATATTAGTTGGCCCTACCCGTCAACAGGTCTTAATCCATTTTCAGGTCCTGGGAACGTTTATAGAAAGCCACGAGATCTTGTGCTAACCCTTGGTTTTTCCTTGCCTGATGAAACAGAGTATCCTGTCAAGACGCCTAACCTGTAATTGGCGATCTCAGCATTTGATAAGCCATAGGCCAATGATGGAAATATCCTGTCCAGTGTTTCAACAATTCATGAGTTCTGAGCAAGGAGGTGAGCTTTTTCTGAAATGTAGATATGCTTATCTTAGACAGGAACGAATTTCCACGATTCAAATTCTGACCTCAGATTAGATTTACCCATTTTTGCTTAAGGCTGTTTTGGGTAAAAAAAGAACTTCATCAACCCCTGGCTGCTGGGAGAGGAGTGCAAACCAATCATTATCTATAACGGCGACAAAACCTTTCATTTCGTATTTCCTGGAACGTTTACAGTCTAACAAAAGTCAAACGGAGACTTGACCCTTTTTTGGCCCTCATATTGTCGAATACATACCGTGTTTTTTTATTTTCAATGATTTTTGAAAATTCCGTTGGCACCATTTCGTAGAGGATTTTAAGTCCTTGATGTGCAGCCCTCTTATTTAGACGGCCCCCTTCATATTGTATCACCCGGGGATCTTTCTGATAATTTTGTCAAAAGTGTAGACCCTATGACCCTGTTACTACCTTCGGTTTTTATCCGGCGGCAGGAGCTCGGACAAGGACTTGGCCGTATCTTTGATCATACCCCCATACTTTGCATTGATGTCCTTTGCACTGTGCTGCAGCACTGAAAAATCAAAAGAAACCGCACCAACTACCTTCCTATTGCCGGGATCGAACAAGGGCGCGCCAATGGCAATCAAACCGGGCAGATATTCTTCATCGGACATGGCATATTGACGCGCTTTCGATTTTTTCAACTCTTCAACCAGCGCATTTTTATCCACTATTGTATTTTCGGTCTTGGCCATAAGAACCATCGTGTCGGTTTTTTCAGCAATCAGATCGTCAGGCAGGCTTGATAGATACGCTTTTCCCAATGCCGTGTTGTGCAGGCAGTTTTTCGAAAAATCCGGCAGACTGTAAGTAAGGGTCTCTTTAGCCTCACGATTATAGATGCGCACAATGGTGTCATCAACTGCAAAGGCCACATCTATGCTGATATTATTTTCACGATGGATTCGGTCGACTACCTCCTTGATCATCCTCAGATGATCGGTCGCACGCATCAGGTTGGTGCAAAACAGCAGGCACAAGATGGAAATACGAATTTCTTTTGTCTTCGTATCTTTTTCAAGGTACCCCAGTTCCACCAGTGTAGTGATGTAACGGTAGGTTGAGGTCATGTTCAAACCCAGGGTTCTGGCGATTTTGCTCTGGGTCAACACGGGGGTTTCCCTGTTGAAGAGAGAAAGGATTTTCAATCCCTTCTCAAGTGATTTCGAAAAATAGTATTTTTCTTTTGACATTTCGTTTTAAAATGATTTAATGTTACACTATAATAGAAATGGATTTACTATAATAGTTAAACTATGCAGATTTCAGAACGAATGTCAACTGTTAATTTTTATTTAGCGAATAAAAAAAAAGGGGGGGAGCATGCCGAAAAATGACGCTTTATTAAGGATAGTTTATGAAAATTCGGGTGAAGAGAACCAGATACCTCTTTCAAACCTGGTTGCCGCACTTACGGATTTTTTAGACCATTTTGCTGAAAAGAACCTTGTGGGTGAAACATTTTTCGCAATTGTCCAGACTGGTGACGGGCGAACGAAATTTTCAAAGCTGCTCGATGCCTGCGCGTACAGCGATAATCCCAAGGGTTTTTTCTCAGAACTGCTTATGCTGCTGGGAAAAGCGGATGGCACCGAAAAAATCAGCATCAACGGAATAGAATTGCCTAATTTACTACTAATGGCAATTCTTGAAGTAGTTCTCCCGGGAAATCGGTTCATATCGATAAAATCAATCGAAAAGTTAGAAAAAATGACCAACATCAAGCTGCCTAAAGCGGATCGGGCCGATATGCAAAAAGTGATCGACACTTATCCTGTCCGGCTTTCCATGCATACAATTCGTCAGATGCGGGTGTCCTCCAATGTGGCCTATCAGTATCTTCCTTTCATCCAGGAACTGGATGTTACCGGTCATACCAACACCTGGGTCGGCCAGTTTCACCAGGGGCTGCTGGAGCAGATGTATCAGAACCGGGTCATTTTTCTGCTGAATATGAGCTGCCCGGTGTATTGCCGGTTCTGCTTCCGTAAGCACAAGGAAACACGCAACGAAACCAACCCCACACCGGCGGATGTTAAAAAGGCTGTGGAGCATGTCAAAAATTCACCATCCATCAAAGAAATCGTAATTACCGGCGGAGATCCCTTCTTGAACCGGGCAAACATGGCCTGCGCCATTGATGGACTGATGGAGGTCGAACATGTCCAGACCCTGCGCTTGGCTACCCGCTCCATTTCCTACTATCCCCACATGTTCTTGTCTGATGACGCTGAATTGCTCGGTTACTTGAAGCGAAAAAACCTCGAACTCCAGGAACGTGGCAAGCGTATGGAAGTGGCTGCCCATTTCATCCATCCCGATGAAATTTCCCCACAGAGTTTGATGATCATATCAGAACTGGTGGAAAGCGGGATTGCGGTCTATGTTCAGACACCGTTTTTGAACAACTGCAACGATGAAGGCCCTGAACTGGTTCGGCTGTTCAGTCTGCTGCGCGGAGCCGGGGCCGAACTCCATTATATCTACATCCCCTGTAGCCCCATCCATGGAAACAACGTATATTGGACATCGATTTCAAAAGGTTTGACCGCTGGCAACTACCTGCGGGCGCATCTTTCTGACCGCGTGATCCCAAGGATCTGCACGGCCACACCCATCGGTAAGATGGACTGGCAAACCAGCGGATGGGCCGTTGAGCCGGTAGAGGAAAATAAAAACTTCATTTGGATACGAACTCCCTACACACCGGACTATTTCAAACAATTTGCCCCCATCGCCAATGAACTGGAAAATATTCGGGTTAACGAGGAAGGAACCATCGATATTCAGTATATGGCGCAAATCGGGGATGAATCGCTCTTTTTGGGGTCAAGACCGCTTAAAGTTGGCGGAGGCGAAATTATCACGCAGCCGGAAAGTACGGATAAGATTATGCCAGCGGTGCTGAAAAGTAATAAAATTGCACCATCTATTGTTGATACAGGATCCAAAACAATTTCACGCGTCCATGAAACCCGGGTTGAAATTGATGCCCAATGTATCGAATCGGATCTAAATTACATCCGAGGCGACGAAAAAATTACAGACGTGGTGATCGTTTCCGAGAAAGACGCTACTGAATCCTTGTTTTTGATCAGTAAAATCATTAGTGCTCTGAAAAACATTCCGCATGTAAATGCCGTCCGGTTACGCAGTCTGAAATTCACCTATGAACCGGAAAGCTACACCCCTGTGGTGATCGACCAACTGGCCGATTTAAATAAACTGACCATGGTCAATCCCCTGCGGCTGGAAATTGAAACCCAATTTCTAATTGCTGACGAGTTACAGCCGGAACACACCCGGCTGACTCGTCTGCTGAACAACAAGGGAATTACAGTTTATAACAATACCCCCCTGCTGGGCAGAATCAACGACACACCGGATAACATTAATCATCTTGCCTATGGCTGCAGGAAAGCCGGTATTGAATTTCACCACCTTTATGTGGCTGGCCTTCCCATCCAGGACCACTGGAATATAAAAAACCCGGTGGCGCTTTACGATGTGGTGGACATAGCCACACGGGTACGCCGTGAAGGCAGTGGCAGGGAAATACCACGATATATTATCCGCACAGTACTTGGTGAGGTGGATTTCGGGTTGTCATCTACCATTATCGGTGAAGGTGAGAATCTATCGGTTAAACTGCTTCCCTACGAGCTTTCCTACTTTACGGCCATATCACCAGGTTTCACCTGGCCCGATGATATCAAGGAAGATGCAGACGGCAAACCCGTCGTGCCGGTTGCCGGTCTGCTGAAAACTACCGATTTTGAGTTATCCTAAACTGGAGACTTTATGTATTATCCGTTTTTGTTTTACAGCAAGAAGGTCAAACACCGGCCTGTCTTTCCCGGGCTTAAGGGAGATCCTTTTATCGCGGATCTTTCAATCAACAGTCCACTACTTAAAGGAATAGATGCGAGGGACCAGAAAAGATTTCAACGGATCCTGGACGAAAAGATGGGATCGGAATACAGTTGGGGAGTTTCTCCATATCTGGAGCGACGCGACACCCTTCTCGGAGACTGCCCCCAGATGGTGGCCGACAAGCGATTCATCCACCTTGGCCTGGATGTTATCGTGAGCCTGGGCACGCCTCTGCATGCGCCGCTGGATGCTACTGTCGCAGAGAGCGGCTATGAAAGCGGGGAGGGAAACTATGGCGGTTTTGTACTCTTGAAGCACGAGAGTCCATATTATGAAACCTTTTACAGCTTCTACGGACACTTGTGCAAAGATCGACTGCCGGTAGTCGGTAAAACATTCCCGGCAGGCGCAGCATTTGCCGAGATCGGTGATTTTCACGAAAACGGTAATTGGTTCTACCACACGCATATCCAGGTGATTACGGGTAAGGGCTTGGAAATGGGCTATGTTTCCAAGGGATACTGCACCGAAAAAGATCTGGTGGAAATGAACAAACTCTGTCCTTCGCCGATACCCATGTTTACTGTCGGGTTTAACAACGTTCACTGATATATTGAAATATCGTAACTACTTTAGTTTTATTAACCGAATTCAGACTTAGGGATTTGTTTTAAAACGCAGAATATCTGCCTGTGCGTTGCACGGAGACAGGTCGAACAAGGAATTATGAATGTCGAAGTAAGGTATCCTATCCTTTTTACTACTATAAAAGGGTTATGTCCAACACTATAATAAGATATAATGTTTTTCTGGAGGGCTATTTATGAGATTAATGTTAGGTATCCGGCGAGAAGATAAAAACAAGTGGGAAGCAAGAGTGCCGTTAATTCCAGAACATGTCAGGAGGCTTAAAGAGGAACATGGTATTGAAACAATAATTCAACCATCAAAAATACGTGTTTATATAGATGATGAGTTTATCAAGGTCGGTGCGATTGTTAATGAGGAAGTTTCAGACTGTCAGGTTGTTTTTGCAGTTAAGGAAATACCAATTGATTTCTTTGAATCCGGGAAAACATACGTATTTTTTTCCCATACAATTAAGGGGCAGAAATATAATATGCCTATGCTTAAGAAAATGATGGATCTAGGTTGCAATCTTATTGATTATGAAAGAATAGTTGACGAGAGAGGATACCGTCTCGTTTTCTTTGGAAGATTTGCAGGTCTTGCGGGAATGATTGATACACTTTGGTCATTTGGACAAAGGTTAAGGTCTAAGAACATAGACACACCATTGAATGAAATAAAACAAACAATCCATTATACGACTCTGGATGATGCAAAAGAACATTTGAAAGAAGTTGGAGAGAAGATAATTAAAGATGGAATTCATAAATCCATAATACCTCTTGTTGTTGGATTTGCAGGATACGGTAATGTATCAAAGGGTGCTCAGGAAATCCTTGACATTCTGCCCGTAAAGGAGATTTCTCCAAAAGAAATCAAAGATATTAATGATAATCCTTCAGATCGTTGTATTTATAAGGTGGTATTCAGAGAAGAAGACATGGTAGAACCCATTTTGCCGGATAATCCATTCGAACTTCAGGATTACTATAATCATCCAGAGAAATACAAAGGCGTCTTTGAAAAATATGTTCCTGATTTAACAATGCTTATGAACTGCATCTACTGGGATATTAAATATCCTCGACTTATTACCAAGGAGTTTATAAAAAAGGATTATAATGTGAAGTATAAACTCCAGGTAATTGGGGATATAAGTATAGATATTAACGGGGCAATTGAATTTACTGAAAAAGCAACCAACTCAGATACCCCTTCATTCATATATAATCCAAAAACAAATTCGATAAAAGATGGGGTTGAAGGAGAAGGCATTGTTATTATGGGGGTCGACAATCTTCCATGCGAATTACCAAGAGAATCATCACAAGTATTCAGTGATACGCTTTTTGACTTTATCCCTGAGGTTGTGAAGGCTGATTTTACAAAAGATTTTGATCAGTGTAGGCTTCCATCTGCAATAAAAAAGGCAGTTATCCTTTATCATGGT
>JAYEMW010000218.1:0-3143 GCA_034718555.1 Thermodesulfobacteriota bacterium | reverse complement strand
ACATTATACAAAGAACAACAAGACGCTATCAAGCAGAGACAATTGAAATTTCTTGAAAAAGGGTTTCATTTGGGAACAAAATTGTATTCAACCCGGGAGGACTTACATGCCCGATAGATTGATTGATACAAATATCCTTGTGTATGCTTATGATACGTCTGAAGGCGCAAAACATGACTTTTCCAAAAATATCGTGAAACAGATTTGGTAAGATAGCGGAGGCGTCGTGTGTGTTCAGAATCTGATGGAATTTTTTGTTGTGATCACCAAAAAAGTAACATCTCCCATTTCTGTTTCCGATGCCAAAATCATCATTGACGATATGACCAAATCTGATAGTTGGCGAGTCATTGATCGGAACATCAACACTTTCTTGAAGGCAATAGATATTGTGTCGCAATATTCCGTCCATTTATGGGATGCAACGATTATCGCATGTATGAAGGAAAGTGATGTCACACATATTGTCACCGAAAACACCTCAGATTTTGAAAAAATTCCAGATATTCATGTTATTTTCCAATTTTAGAAAGATACATCCCTTCACATAATACAAGACATACTTTTTGAAGGAAGAACAAAAGCACTTGCGATGCTCAAGAGGTGTAATTGCTTGATAAATAAGCACAATAAAGTTTCTCAATATAAAATAAAAAAACGAGAAACTTATAATCTGAATGTCCCGTAAACCTTTCTCTTCAAAAGGAGGCTTTTTAAAATGAATTTAAATGTAACTATTGAAATATGGCATAAAGGTAAATGGTATGTTGCTAAATGTCCTGAATTGGATTTCATCTCCCAGGGGAAAAATCGCGAAGAAGCCAAGAACAATCTTTTAGAGGTCATCCAAATACAATTTGAAGAAATGAGTCAAACAGGCGCTTTGGATGAATATCTCGCCGAGTGCGGCTATGAAAGGCAAAACAATACAATTATTCCTAAAACAGAAATGATTGGATTTGAGAAATATTTATTGCAGGTGGCATAAATGCCAAGAATAGGGCCTACTAATTGGAAAGTACAGATGGAGGTTTTTAAACTTTACGGTTGCAGATACAAACGTAAAAAAGGGTCTCATCATATTTTGACTCATCCAAATGCAAAACGGGTAGTCGTAATTCCTGAATATGATGAAATTGATATTGATATTATCAAGAATAATATGCGAACTGTCGGAATTAGTCGGGACGAGTATTTCCAGCTCTTAAAACAAATTTAGAGAGATTAAGAGATATGTTTCCCCGGCCGCGCTGATTGTATTTTTTTCAGTTTTGTCAGAAAATTGATAAAACAAAAAATAATCCTGTAAATCCATGCCTGTTGTAGCGAAGCGGAAATCCCGTCATAAACGGGGTCGTAGTAAAACGAAGATCCCGCTGTCGGGGCACCGCGCATGGCGGGGTAAATCCTGTCAAAAAAATAAAACAAAATTCAGAACCATTGTAGCAATAGGACATACCAAGGATCCGGTTGACTTAGAGACAGTCAAGTTTTTCTATCTTACCAGGACCGAAAGGGAATTGAAGTGTTAACTTTTCAAGAGGTATATGAGAAATGTAAGTGAGTGGTGAAGAAAATGTATAAGGTTAAAGGTTCAAGATTCAAAGGTTAAGATGTTGAGCGCCGTGCGGTGAATCCTTTAAGACCCAGCAAAGCGCATGGTAAAAAGAATTGAGAATTGGCCAAACAAGATTATAAAAGCCTGGGTAATCTCGAAAATTTCCAGAAATCAGTGAAAAAATGCTTGATTTAAGTAGCATAAAAGGCAAAATGTCTGAGGTTTGACTTTAACTATTTAGTATGATAGATTTTTATCGGTTTAACGGTAACTCGATAAGGAGATGTTAACATTATGACACAAGTACTAAATGCCATTTTCGAAAACGGTGTTTTTAAGCCTCTTGAGAAGATTCGAATAAAAGAGCATGAACAAGTTACAATAAAAATTTTCTCCATGGATCAGTGGCAGACTCGGTTTAGCAAAATAATAGACAAGATACATAAAAAAGCCAGTCAATATGCTCCAGAAGAGATAGATACGGACATATCTCAAGCGATTCAAGAAATCCGGGAAGAGAAACGTGGCCGTTAGGGCAGTTATTGACACCAATATATGGGTGTCTGCCTTACTGAATCCATCCGGATATCCTGCCAGGCTGAGAAAATCTTTTGAAGAAGGCGTCTTTAAAGTAGTTGTCTCTGAACCAATTCTTGAGGAGCTTGCAGATGTGCTCCAACGTCCCAGAATAAGAAAGAAGTATGACATAACAACAGAAGGTATAGAAGAAATTATCACTCTCATTGAAGAGCGGTCAGAGCATGTGCTGCTTTCTGGAAATATTGAAATTTGCCGTGACAAGGACGATAACTTTGTCATTGAAACCGCTATAAAGGGTAAAGCAGAATATATAGTTACTAGAGATGATGATATTAAGTTCGATAAAGAAGTCTTAGAGTTTTTATCAGAATATGACATATCTGCAACTTCTGTGGCGAAATTTTTAAAGATTATTGAGAGGTCCTGAACTGATAAGAACTTTTTACATCAACCTCACGACTATTGACCAACGAAACCAATAAACCATTACCCCGTCAAATGTATCTGTCTCTTCTGCTTAAATGGGGAGTATTTCACTCTATACTACCAAATCACCAATCAGTCTTGCGGTCACAAACTTTTGCATTATACCTGTGCCCAAAGGGCATAACCATAGATCGCTCCGCATGTCATGGAACGATCTGTCTACGACCCTCTGCGTGATCCTGCGGCTAATAATTAGACAGGATAAACAGGATAATATCAATTTTCAGTTTCCTCCTGCCCGCCATCGCTAACCGCTCAGGCCTGCCCAGTGAAATTAAAAGCTATTTCACCGGGGTCAAAAAAAATAAACCTCTGTGAACTCCGTGTCTCTGTGGTGGGTATTCTTCTGCAATGTCAAATGTCAAGACCTGGCACTTGTTGATACGTATTAAAAAAGCACTCAAACTTAAAGGTTTTTAGCCGCAGACTGTCGCAGACAAACGCAGACTTTATTTTTCTTTGGCGGCTATGGCCAAGTAGAATATACCATAATTATTGTATTGGTTTTTGTTTAGGAATGTATTTTCCTCGTTGTTCAGCGAAGGAAACCTGACTTGCA
>JAYEMW010000217.1:0-3153 GCA_034718555.1 Thermodesulfobacteriota bacterium | reverse complement strand
AAGGGATATCATTGCAGTACGATCGGAATTCACACCAAGCATCATGGCTGCCTGCTCGTCCTGGGCAATTGCCCTGAGGGACAAGCCGGTTTTAGTATAGTGGGTAAAGAGCCATATAAAAATTATAACCACCAGGCCGCCTGCAATAATGATAAGTCGCTGATAGTCCACAAACACACCGAATATGCTGATTTTACCCTCGATAAAGGGATGAAGGACATAAAATGGACCGATGAATCCCTTAAATCCGGCTATGCCCTGCATCCGCAGGCCTTCTAAAATGATCAGGCTGACCGCAAAGGAGGCTATTATCTCCGAAGTCGGCATTCCTCTCAAACGTATAAGTATAAAGCGATAGATGACAAGGCCGATAATCGAGGCAATGATCAGGGACATGATAATAGCAAGGGCGTAATTCATTTTCAGGTCATTAACGAAGCTCCATGTCAAAAAGCCCACTAAGACATATATAGAGCCATGGGCAAAATTGGGTATCCTGCTCACACCATAGACTAAGCTAAAGCCAACGGCAATTAGAGCAAATACGATACTATTAGCAGTGCCGTATATCAGTATTTCCATATTTCCGTATCAGACAGCATTTTTTTTAGATCCAAGCCATGTAATATAATTATAATGATACAACTGACCGTTCCAACTTACTTCAACCAGGGCGGCATCTTTATCTTGCCGGTTGCTGCTGCCTCTGGAAAGACACACACCCTCTTACCATCCTGCCATTGAGCCCAGCATCCCAACACACTGATCTTCGGGTCATAGCCGTAGATGATCTGATGGTTCTTGTCAAAGCGAATCGTCCCGCGAACCGCAGGAAGATTGGTCTTTTCCAATGCAGCGATCAAGGCATCCTTATCGAGGGTTCCCGCCCTTTCGATGGCATCCTTCAATACGTAAAGGGCCTCATAGGCACTCACGCATCCGGTGCTTCGAGGGGGAACTCCCCACCTTTTTTTAAATGCGTTATAAAACTTCATGCCTTTCGGAGTGACATTGGATGGAACATTGCCCGTTTCCGAAAGGGTAACAATGGTATAAGCGCCCTTTCCCTTGGTGGCCTTCCAGAATCCTGGGTCTTCGGCTGCACCTATGAACCCTATGGGTAATGCCGGTACTTCCATATCCGCCCACTGTTTCAGAAGGATAGAGGTCTCCGGTGAATAGGCCCACATAAACAAGACTTGAGCCCCTGATTTCTTGCATTCACTCAAGGCCACGGAGTAATCCGTGGCGCCAATGGGATGTTTGTCTACCCCTACAATATCCCAACCTTTTTTCTTGGCAATCTTTTCCACAATTCCCGCCGCCTTGCGGCACATCAGGCTATCGTCTATGGAGATAAACATCTTATTAAAGCCATGCTCCTCTTTGATTTTCTGCAGTAGGTCAAGGGCCTCTTTTATGTACCACTTTACGCTGCCGCTTGCTCGAAAAGAATATTTATATTTCTTGGGGTTTTTGGCAAATTTTTTGTCCCAGCTTGGCGTATAGCATCCAATGCTAACTATATCTATGGTCTTATACCTTGCATAGGTATCCATTGCCGCCATCCCACATTCAGACATGCACGGGCCACCTACTATAACATCCGCCTTTTTCTGGAGAATGAGCTTTTCTATTGATAGGAGTACTTCACTGGTAGGTACACCAGGCTCTTCATCACGGTCATCAATTATTTCAAGCTTTAGGGGGCGCATGACTCCTCCGACGTTGACTCCTCCTGCAGCATTAATTTCCTCTGAAGCCAAAATCATGCCCCTTTCGCCATTTTGGCCGTATGCACTGGCTCGTGGAACAGGAGCGCCCACTGTAATCGGTTCACCTTTTTTTCCTGCCCAGGCAGAGACCACTGCGCCTGCAACAATGATCATAATTGCCACAAACATAACCAAAGCCCTACAAAAAATTCTTTTATTCATGATACCCTCCTCTCTAAGGTTTTCATTTATAAGGAAACAAAAAAAGGCTTACACTTTAAACCTTTAGTCGGGAACAAAATCACTTAATATTTCCGATGTTGACATTGTTACATTTTAAATTAGCTACTGTCAAGTTTTTAACCAGATTGGCTTGCTAAAAGAGGCAACAAGGATGAGATGGGGATATCATGAAGGACGTGAAATGCCTGAAGGTATTTTTAGCTATTTGTGTGCCGAAGAGACTCAATTAGGCAGTAATGTACAGACCTCGTTATTCAACATCATACAGATGGCTCCAAACCGTTATATCACGCCGGATTGCAAATTAATTTGACATCAGCTCGGTCTGGGTTCAGCGTTCAAAGTTCAGGGTTAATTGCTTTGCGATGTTTCCCTTAGCTATTTATTCCATTGGTTTAATACCAAGGGAGCTCAACCTCTAAACCTTTGAACCGTGAACCTTTGAACCCAACTCCTGGGTTGGAAACAGAGGTTTATGTCCAAAATATTACACCATTGTACGCTATAAATTACGAGGTCTGAATGTGACAAAACCAGCATTTTTTACGAGCCTTTTTGGGATGCAATTTCAGTCTTTTCACTAACCCTGAATCCTGAACCTTTATCCGACGTTTTTGTGGCGGGCTGAACCTGTGAACGGTTACAACATAATTATACCAAAGTCAAAATTTTATCGCTATCTTGACGCACCTGCCATTTTCATCTATTCTTTGTTAAAGAAGAAATTTGAAATGTTAAATGATTGGTCAGGAGGAGCATTATGGAACGTAAAATCATAATTGAGGCAGGTGAAGTAACAGGCAAGGCTGTACTTTTTGAAAGTGAAATTGCCAAGGAAATATGGGATTTGCTTCCAATAGAGTCCACCTGTAACACCTGGGGAGATGAAATTTATTTTACCATCGCGGTCTCTCGGTCTCTTGATGAAACCGCTAAAGAGGTTGTTGTAATGGGAGAGCTGGGCTACTGGCCCACTGGCAAAGCACTTTGTATCTTCTTTGGCCCAACGCCTATGAGCAGAGGAGATGAGATACGCCCTGCGAGCCCAGTCAATATCGTGGGAAAGGTTATAAGTGAACCAAAGATGTTTAGCAAGGTATTCACAGGCACCAAGGTCACGGTGAAAAAGGCAGGATAGCGTAATGAGGGACTTGGTCAATGTGAGTTATCGGCAACTGGCGAGTCACTTTCAGTT
>JAYEMW010000216.1:0-3157 GCA_034718555.1 Thermodesulfobacteriota bacterium | reverse complement strand
GGCTCCCATATTCCCACAGGTTTTGCAAAAGAACAGACAGCCTTGGGTCTTGTATCCTATGAGGCTACCATCAAAGGACATACAAGCCCGGTTGTTCTTGAAGACTTGACTGTAACCCCTTATATAAAAACCGACCCTAACATAAATAAATACCATTTGAAGTCTTATCTTGCGTATCCAGTATACCTCGGAGGGAGAAAGGCATGTGGATGTCTTTGTATCGCAGATCGTAAGAAAAGGAAATTTTCTCAAAATGATGTTCATATTCTTTCCAACCTTGCAAAGGCGCTTTCCCTTGAAGAAGAACGAAGGCAATGGCGTGAAACACTCAGTAAAATGCTTACCTATGAAAAAATGATTGGGGATATATCCACTCATGCCATGTCCATTGAAGATAAAGAATCCTTTGTTGACTGGGCACTTGCCTGTGCAGGAGAAACAATAGGCGTAGACGGCATTTTTTTCTGGGAGTACGACCGGATCACCGACACTTTGAGCAATACCTCCGAATGGATTTCCAGTGGTTATCCAGCACAAAAAGAAAAACTCCAGAACATCCCAGCGGCTGATCTTCCCTGGGGCATAGAGCTGCTGACTAATAATAAAATCATCAACTTTGAGGATGTCGAGGATATCCCAAATGGCCGGGAAAAGGAAATCATGAGGATGATAAACATAAAGTCGGTCCTTATTATCCCCCTCATGGTGAAAAACAGTTTCTATGGTACAATGGGTTTTGAGACCTACCGTTATCATCGCGAATGGAAAGATGAGGACATTAATACGCTAAAGGCAGTCTCACAAATCATCACCACATCCATAGAAGGACTGAAGGCGGAAAAGGCCCTTGAAAAGGCAAATATAGGGCTGGAGCAAAGGATAGAAGCACGGACATCAGCACTCAGTAACACAACAGGCAAATTGTTGAAAAAACATAATGAGCTTTTAAAGAGCAAGGTAAAACTGGAAAAAATGAACAGGAGCTTAAAGGACACAAACACCTCACTCACTGTACTTGCTAACAATATTGATGTCGGCAAAAAAGAGGTGAGAAAAAAAATTTCCTCCACAATAAGCGAAAAGATTATGCCGATTTTGACTGGACTTAAAAAAGAGGAGATGCTGGAAAGGTACAGGGCAGACCTGGATATCCTTGCCGAGCAAATACAGGGCCTTACTAAAGGCTCAAAATGGCAAACCCCTCTCTCCGGTATCCTTTCCGTTGCCGAGACCCGTGTTGCAGTCATGATCAAAAATGGCCTAACCAGCCAGACAATTGCAAAAGAGCTAAATATATCTATAGACACTGTTAAAAGCCATCGCAGGAATATCCGGAAAAAGCTCAATATTCAGAATGAAAGTATCAATCTTGCTGAGTATCTCAAATCCAAAACACCGTAATTTTTTTGCCGCAGACCTGCGCAGATACACACAGACATTTTCTCCTATTTTAGGCCGCGGATCAACACAGACTTTGTACGCAGATAAAGATAAAAAAATAACTCTGCGACCTCGGCGGTAAATTAATCTGCGATAAGCCGCGAAAATCTGTGGCTAATTTAAGTTACTGTTTATGTACGTTCCCTGGCCCCATAGAGCTTTTCCTTGAGTTTTTTATTGCATCATAATATAATATCATTAAATAATATGCACCAGGCTATTGAAATGCACGTTAAAGGCATGCGGGAAGAAAGGACCCCAATCCGCAAATCCCATGCCATTGCAGAATATGTAGCCGTCTTATAAGTAGATTCCAACACTCTTTTGCTATCAACAATTGACTGACTGGAAAAAAAGTTTATGATTAGTAATAAAATAGAATTGGGATTGTTAAGAAAGGCAGGAGGGCACCCCAAATAACTATTGCATCTAATAATTGCCTGCAGGAATTACAAAAAGGGTAATAAACTTATTAGGCCACAGATAAACACAGACTTCGTGCGCAGGTAAAAATAAAATAGAAAAGAAAACATTTCTGTCAAAAATGAAGACTTTACTTGATGTTTGCCATTTCAGTAATTAAGGAGCCCTATGGGAATAAAAAAATCATACGTTACCGATGAAAGCGGGATGATTAAGAACGTTGTGATCGACATTAACACATTTAGAAAAATCGAAGATCTGATTTTGGACCAAGGCCTTGCGAAAGCCATGGATGAAGTACAAGATGATGTTGAATATGATATTGAAGAAGCAAAGATATTACTGAAACGGCATAAGGCCTAAATTAAAAAAAGCGTTTATTAAGGACCATTACGCCCCATTTATTGGGTGGCCCCGAGCATTCGTTTGATCATATATATTTACTGAGGAGGTAATCGTAATGCCACAAATGACGTTTAACATAAGGGTAGAAGAACTGGCAAAAGTAATTGCTGGTATGCAAAAGAAGGAGTTGGAGACATTATCGGTTTTATTAACAGATGAAGGTAAAGAATTGCTGGAAAGGAAGCAAGATATAGAAAGCAAGAAGGTTAAAACCTTAAGCAGAGAAGAAATATTTGATGGCTGAATATAGAGATGAATATCATCCGAAAGTCAAAAAAGACCTGAAGAGGATTGATAAATCGATTAAGTCAAAAGTTAGGAACTTTCATATTCCTAAAATATTGAACGATCCTTATAATGCTGATGATTTATCGGGAGACTTGTCATACATTTGGTCTTATCATTTCAAGAGTGACAAAGTTCAATATCGTATTTCCTATATTATCAATGAAGTCCAAAAAATCGTATACATCTTGATGATAGGGAAAAGGGAAAGTTTCTATGAAATATTGAGAAGACGATTGTAATTTGTTCAGCAACAATAGCCAGGAGCAGATTTCTTCTCTATGCCTCGGTGAATCCTGTGAGATATTAAAATGTCAAATGTCAAGACACACCCTTTAATGTACAGGAAAACGTCAAAGTCGGCACCAACTTAATCAAATTTGATAAAATTGCCCTGCTGACAACAGGATACGAATCCTAACATCTAAACTCTAAATTCTAAACAATATCAAAATATTTCATTGTTGTCTGTGTAAGTCTGCTTGCAGCCCATAGGGCCGCATGTCTATCCGGTGAAAGTCCGGATGGGGGAATTGGCTGTTTACCCCTATAGTTATATTCGACGTCTTAATGAGGCGACTCAGTAAGGCGAAAGCTCGAAAGT
>JAYEMW010000215.1:0-3170 GCA_034718555.1 Thermodesulfobacteriota bacterium | reverse complement strand
CTATAACAAAAAATCTATTTTTAGCAAGGAAAATAAAAAATTAAAATTACAATACAGAAGCAATGCCTATAAGCATGGTAATGATCGGATATATAGAATTCATGGAATTGAGGTTCATCTTGACCGAACAATCAATTTTCGGTATATTAAATAAAAAATAAACTCCTTCAACCCTTAAGATGAAAATACAAAATGTTTCCAAATCTTACTCTATCTCCTGCATACACTAATAAATATCCAGGGGTAGGTTTTGCCCTAACCTTGATCTCTGATTGCCGGAATTTTTCAAACCCACAGGGATTTGATGCATATAAGAGAAAATATTTGAGAAATATGAGAAGGCGAGGGAGACTTGCTGAAATTAGCCATAGAGTAGAAATGTATGAGCAATTTTTTCAAAGTTTTGGTCATAAATGCCCTTTAAAGACTCATCTAAAAAGGACGATTAACAGTGGATTTCCAAGATATAATCTTATGGTAGATGCACATTTTATGTCTGAGATGTGCTCAGGTATTTTAGTTGCTGTAACGGATTATGATTGTTTTGACGGAAATTTAACGCTTGATCTGGCAGAGGAAGGGGAAATTTGCCTTGGTATGGGCAACAGAAAGCTCATTACCAAAGAAAAAGAAATTGTCTTGAGAGATGATAGAGAGATAGTTTGCATTCTTTGTCAAGGAGCCGATGAAAAAACCCGTGTAAAGGAAAGCACTGAGAATGTGCTTTTCTATGCCTATGCTATCCCAGGCATTAAATCAGGATGCCTTGAAGAGGGACTAAACATTGCAGCTAATACCATGAAGGAGTTTGGAGGTGGAACAATAGAGGATTTAAGGGTTTTTAACGCATAATCTATATTAGTGTCTGAACGAAAACCTCGAAATATAGTTTTCAAGTTTTGGCCTTAAATCTTCAAGGCTTTGAAATTGCGTTGTTTTTTAATCCAAAACCCGCAATCCCTGCCCGACGGACGGCAGGCGGGTAAAATCTAAAATCGTGCCTGAACTGGCTTTTCGTTCAGGCACGATTTAGTGTCTATTGCTGGTAAATTTAATTTTTATGATTATATTAATACAGAAATCAATAAAATGAGATAATGAACATTATCCATGCAATGGCATTGCTATCTTTTTAGATTACCACAATACACATCACATAATGCACATATTTATTATATGCGAACATATAGTAAGCCATCAAAGTTAAAGGATTAAAAATGAAATATGGTCTGGAGGATTGGGAGAAATGAAAATTTTGTTGACTGGCTCAAGTGGAATGCTTGGAAGCGAATGCGAGACCATCTTAAAGGATGACTATGAAGTCATTGCCCCAAAAAAAGATGAGTTTGATATTACAAGCTGGGATCAGGTGACAATGGGTATTAATCAATTATCTCCGGATATTGTTTTTAACTGTGCAGGTTTTACCAGAGTAGACGATTGCGAAAAAGAAAAAAAATTATCTGAAAGAATAAATGTGGAAGGTGCAAGAAATTTGGCCCAAGTTGCATCCAGATATGAAAAATTTATTATTCATATCTCTTCCAATTTTGTATTTAGCGGCAAGAAAAAACTGCCACAACCTTACTTTGAAGACGACCCTATGGTCCCGCTTTCTTTTTATGGGTTAACTAAGATGGAAAGTGAGATGGCAGTGAAGCAAAATTCAAGGAGATATATCATTATTAGAACAGGCTGGCTTTATAGCATTCAAGGTAAAAATTTTTTAAAGGATATTCTTAAGGTTGCACTTAAGAAAAACAAAGAGCCCATAAAAGTGGTAGATGATCAGCTTGGCTCCCCGACATGGGTTCATCGCCTTGCTTTGCAGATAAAAACTTTAATAGATAACAAAAAGGAAGGCACATATCACGCAACCTCAGAAGGATATTGCAGTAGATATGAATGGGTGAAGTATTTTTTTGATAAAATGGAAATCAAGACCCCTCTTTTACCTTGTTCTACTAAGGATTACCCTCGACCTGCAGCAAGGCCTCTAAATTCCATACTTGAAAACAGGCAATTAAAAATTGAGGGTTTCAATATAATGCCTGTCTGGCAAAAAGATCTTGACATCTTTATTGAAAAATATGGCGATGAATTGTTAAAAAAATCAGGGCAATCTGCTGCTTAGGGCTCACTCAAAAATAACTTCACATTTCAGGCGCCGATACATCCTGCCTGACTGCGTTGTGAAAGCTCGGAATATGACTGATATTCCTACGTTTCCACGCCTTGTCAGACGGGCGCCTCAACACCTGAAATTGCGAACTTATTTTTTCGTGAACCCTTAATCTCCAGGGTAGGTAATTTTTATCAGCCCAATATACGGTAGTAACCATTCATTGAGCTGATAATAGTTGTTTATTCAATTTCTAAGTTTTCTCCCTTTGACATATAAATAAATTGTTGATATAAGCTTGACATTGGAAGTGGAAAGCTCACTGGTGGGGCTCCCGGACTTCAAATCCGGTGTGCTGGGCTAATACCCTGGCAGGTGGGTTCGATTCCCATGCACTTCCGCCAGTTTTTTGAACTGTGAATTTTCCCCTTGCTATCTATTTCTTACGTTAACCTCGTAGCCCTTGCCCTTTAATTCTTCTATCATATCCTTAACGTTGTCAGTATCTACATGAACAACTATGTCCCTTTTGCTTGTTTCTGTGGAAACTATCATGTGAAGGGTTAGAATATTCATACCTTTTACAGATGTTGCCTGGCATATATCCTGGAGGATTTTTTTATCATGATCACCCATAACCTCAACCCTTGTGCCTGGCATACCTATACCGAGAGTAGGATTGGCAACCTTATAGAAAAAATCATTTGTAGTTACAATCCCCACCAACCGTTCACCTTCCACTACAAGCAATGAGCCAACTTTTTTTTCCTGAGCTAATGCAAGCGATTTTTCAACAGTCATTTCCGGCGGTACAGTGACTATATTTTTTTCCATAATATCTTTTGCTGATGTATTTCCAAGAAGATAGCCGATCTCCCAGACGCTAAGAGAAGTTGCCTTAGAAGGCGTGTAACCCTCTAACCTGTGTTCAGTAACAACACCTATCAGTTTCCCTTTTTCTACTACAGGCAAACGGCGAATTTTGTGGGCATCCATAATCTTCTTTGCATCTGCTATTGAAGTATTCCCTGTAACAGAAACAACATTC
>JAYEMW010000214.1:0-3177 GCA_034718555.1 Thermodesulfobacteriota bacterium | reverse complement strand
TCGAACTACGCCTCCAAGTGTCTTGACCAGAGACTCAATGTCGCTGAATTTAATATTTGCCCTGGTAGGCTTGGCAAATATGGCCGATAGTGTCTTCCGGTGTTTTGTTTTCATAATATAATATATGGTAGCATTTTATGCCACCATGATCAAGGATGTTTTGAAAAACTTCCAAAATAAAATGTTCAATAACGTAGAGAAGCTAACCAGTACACCTCAGTCTGATCATGAGGCTTTCCAACGTTTGAAGTGAGGGGCTGACAGCGCGTCAGTGCTGGCAGTCCCTCTCAACTGATTTGGTTATACGATTCCCTTCATTCTATCCTGCATACCCAATCGGCAATTTTCTTAGGGTATGAATTAAGGAAAGAAAGTGTTGGTATTGGTTCGTCAGTAATCTTCTGACCGAGCAGTAAAATTATAAGGTTCGCATCTGCGACCTTGACTGTTTTTTCTCTTAATTCTTTGATAATAGAATCCCTGTCGTCCCTTTCAAATAGCGGAAAGACTCCGATTGAAGACTCGTGAGCAATAAAGTTTCTGGCTTCTCTTCCACTATGGAGAATCTCAGGGATTGAATGATTTAAATTTGTTTTATTGACTATGTCCTTGATATGAGCAAAAAGTTTTCGTTTTTGCATGAATGCGAGAAATTCATTCAGATGATCTTCAGTGTTTAGTAAGTTGTGATCAAGTTTTAAGCCAATTAACGTGGCTAATGATTTGCAGTTAGATTCGTAAGAGGTTGCATAGGCGAGCGCTCGTCCCAAAATTGCATACCCTTGATCTGAGAATTCAGTTATTTCAGGTAATTCGAAGGGAAAATCCATTTTATTTAATTCTCGTATAACGAGAAATTCACCGGCTGGCGGCTATTACTGACAGAGGCGAATAAGTTAAATTGTTTGTAAAAGCGACCACGTTCAAAAAGAGCCGCTGTTAGCCAGTCCGAGTGAAATGGCAGGTTAAATGCTCACCAATTCAAATACAAGATTATGTGCTGATTCAATTAGATTAAGAAACCTGCTATCTAAACGCCTATCAAGGGATTTTATTCCAAATGATTCACTTATAAAAATCAGCTTTGTAATTTTTGATTCTTCTGGTTGATATTCGTTATATGTCAAAATTTTAGCTATATCTTTATAAAATTCATGGTTAACATTTTTTCCTGAAACTTTCAACTCGTATGCCACTTTTTGTTTAAGATCTACTAAATCAATTTTTTCATTATTTTCTGGAGATACCACTACTTCAGATACAATAGAGTCTGTGCATACTAATGCCTGCCATTCTTTTGTTATTTTCTGGGCAGACCGTGTATGAGAAGATACATCAGCTTTATTTATCCGATATTTTTGATGAATATTTTTGAGTATCTCTATTATCATCAGAACTCACTAAAATGGCCATTTTTGGCCTTTTAGAATCGCAAGTTAAATTCCCAATTATGAGTCGAATTCTGGTGGATTTTCCATGGCTATGGGGCACCGGTTGTGTATGCATAGTTCAAGTATATCAGGGGTGAATTTTCAGTTGTTTGAGACCTTCTCATAACTGGTTTAGGGTTATAATTTTACTCACTCCTTTCAGACAGAAAGACTCATCAAGAACCCCATATTTTGAGATTCCTTCGTGTTCAAGCAAATATTCACAGCTGTAAATATAATGAATTCTTCAGGTATTTTTTGAAGATTTTCATGCCATAAAAAGGTAAGCTCACCCCTGATTCTGAGATTATATGACACGGAGGAGCTTACCATGGATCAACTTCCACCTTTACAACAAATTCTTGGCACAGACAAGAAAAATCCTGTTTTCACGATTTACCAAGATGCCAACGAACAAATTTTGCATGTCTATTATGGAGGCAGGTTACTGGAGAAGGTGTCGGATAATAAAGGGCATCCAGAATACAAATTGCTCTTGGCCAGGTTGTTTAATGCCGGGGTCAAAGCCAAGGCATTGGAGGATGTATTTGGTGTAGACCACAAGACCATGAAACGCTGGGGGTCGGTCCTTAAGACGGGTGATCCTGAACTGTTGATCAGGGTGCTTGCAGGACGTGAGGCCAATCGAAAGCTGTCTTTAGAAATTCAATCCTACATAGAGATGCGTTTCCCCATAATCTATCAGGAAACACAGTACGATTACAGCAAGCGGATACGAGAGGAGATTGAGCGCGTATTTGGGAAGAAGATTTCGGGGGAAACTATACGGCCCTTATTGAAAGACCTGAAAGAGAGAATTAAGGCAAAGCCAATCGAGACGGAACTGGAAGCTGAAAATCGGGAGAATGATTGCGATTGTCCTGAGCCGAAAAATGCAAAAGAAACTGAGATCGAGCAATGTCCTGACTATAGCCTTAATAGCCACACAGAAACGAACGATGCGATTGTGGAGAACCACAAGGAATTGCCCGATTTTTATGAAGACAAGCCAGTAAGGTTCTGTCATCATTTAGGGGTATTGCTTTTCAGTCCTATGCTTTTGCGGCTCGAAGCTGTTGCGGGACAAGGAGGATGGATGATAAAACAATGGCTGGCGGCTATTCTGCTTGGAGCAATCAATATCGAACAGAGTAAGCTATTGGACTTTGATGATTTGCGGTTTTTGTTAGGGCAGATCATTCGCTTTCCACATAATCAGCGTTTAGAATTACAACGCCTAACCATGCCCGAGACAGTGGAGAGTTTAATCCGGTTTAATGCAAAGGAGGTAAACATTTCTTCAGAAAGGGATTTCTACTATGATCCACATACAAAGCATTATACGGGAATGCAAAAGGTCTTGAAGGGGTGGTGTTCCGGTATTCGGTTGGCCGACAAAGCCCTGCACATGGACTTCATTCATACTTCCGAAGGGTATCCGGTATATATTGAACATACTGATAATTATGAAGATCTGCGTCAAAGATTTATGAAAACGGCAAACCGGTTTCGGGATATTTCAGGGATAGAAACACAGACAGTGTTAACCTTTATAATAGACCGGGGGATCTACGGACATGATTTTTTCCAGGAGATTATTCTCAGTGAGTTCTATCATGAGGTAAAAGGGGTCACACCTATTTTGTTGACACCTGGCAGCAATTCTGATATACCCCAATCATGCCAAGAAAAACTATCCTCATTATCCCCAATATATGCCATCACGCCATACAGCGCGGAAACAACC
>JAYEMW010000213.1:0-3179 GCA_034718555.1 Thermodesulfobacteriota bacterium | reverse complement strand
GTTAAACAACAAGATAAAAGTAATTAAACGTCGAGGATTTGGTTTCAGAAATATTACCAATTTTGCTAAAAGATTATTTTTGGATATAAACTACAGACCAATCTTACTTCCTGCACCTACTAATTAAGGTAAAGCTACTCCTACATCCAATCCAAAGATTCTACTGCCCAAAATATTTCGTTTTTCAAACAAAAACCAGCAAAATACAATTTCAATTACTATATTATCTGAACTTTGATTTTCCACAGCTCAATCTGAAAAATATTGTGAATAATCTGAAAATTTATGAAAATTGACCACACTCATTCCGGTTGAGCCCAAAAAGTATGGTAAAAATTTTAATTTTCATGACGATCCCTCCTTTAAGGTTTATCTGATCTGCCTGTTTTTTCACCTCCTTTCTTCAAAAATAGAATTACTTCCCAATTGCCTTTAAAATTGCTTTTGCAAATTCCATCTCTGGTTTTGCCCCGACTATACTGTCTTTTTCATTGATTACAGTGTGGGGCACCCCCTGGACATTATACTTGTTGACCAGAAATGAAAATTCTCCGCCATCTATCATGTCAGCGGTAATATTATCATTTACCATGGCAAATTTGTGAACAGTGCGAACTGCACGGGGACAATAGGGTCATGTAGGGGAGATAAGGACCTGCAGATGAACAGGCTGGTCAACCTTATTTAATTCTGCCAAGACATCATTGCTTAGTTCGGCATCTCTCTTTCCAATGTTCAGAATGTCCTCTATAAGGACATTAAATTCATACCCGCCGGGTACTCCATAAAAGTGTATGCCATAGTCTTTATCACCTACGAGGACTGTGGCCGGTATTTTATCCACTCCATATTTTTTTGCAAGGTCAGCATCTGCTACAAAGTCATAAATCTCAAGGCCTATCTTGTCTGAAATAGACGAAATCTCCTGAAGGAGCTCTCGGGTTGCCCCACAATACTGACATTCCATCTCCTGCGTAAAAAAGATAATCTTTACCTCATTTTCAATGGTTTTGAAGATATCTATTAGTTTTTTCTTGTCTTTGTCTTTCAGCATTCCCATGGCATACCTCATTATATGAGAGTTTTATTTACAAGGTAATTATATGCAGATAATGCAGCCTTTGCGCCTTCACCTGCAGATATTACAATCTGCTTGTGGGGTACTGTGGTAACATCACCTGCCCCAAACAAACCTTCCACATTGGTCCGGCATGAGCAATCTACAACAACCTCACCTTGCTTATTTAATTCGGTTAAGTTTTTAACCGGGTTACTGTTAGGCAGAAGACCTATCTCAACAAAGACCCCATTTACAGTAAGCTTTTTTTCCTCACCGCTATCTCTGTCCTTTAAAACTACTCCAGTTACCTGGTTTTTGCCCTCTATCCCGACAAACTGGCAATAATCAAGAAAAGTTACATTGCCGGAGCTCCGTATCCTTTCCTGAAGAGACTCATCTGCCTGCCAACCCTTAATAAAATTTACAATAGTAATTTCCGCGCCTACCTTTAACAGGTCCATTGCAGTGGTGAATGCTGAATTTCCCCCTCCAGCTATCACTACCTTTTTCCCCTTATAAAAAGGCGCGTCGCATGTTGCGCAATACGCAAGACCCCTGCCTACCAATTCTTTTTCTCCAGGGATATCGAGTGGTCGATGTCTCTTTCCAGTGGCAAATATTACAGAATGACTTAAATATTCCTGTCCATTATCCGTCAAAACACTAAATATTTTATCCTCTTTCTTGACCTCTGCAACATCACAGTTTATGCATACTGGAATATTAAAGCTCTTTACGTGTTCCTCAAAACTATCGGCAAGGTCTTTGGCATTAATACTCTGAAAGCCTATCCAATTTTCAATCTCCGAAGTTTCTCTAACCTGGCCTCCAAAGTCTTTTGTGATAATGGAAAGATTCATCATTTTCCGAGACGCATAAACCGCTGCAGTCATTGCAGCGGGGCCCCCGCCTATAATAATAACATCGTAGGCCTCGCCCTGTTCCGGCTTCTTCGCCTCTTCCAATAATGAGGTGTCTAAAGAAAAATCTGGAAAATCCATTTTATCCCTTAATTTATTTTTTTAGATGTTTTCTAAGTTCCAAAGAAAGCTTTTTTAAATGCCCTTTTTCCTCTTCAATCAACTGGCCAATCAATTCACGTCCCTTTGCTTCATCAGTTGCATCTTGAATGGTAAGAAAAAAGATTATAGAATCCTTCTCAAACTGAATACCGAATCTCAATGCATCCTCAACGCTTTTTACCTGGGATAATTCGTCTTTTAGATTAAAGTCTGAACTGAAGACATTCATATCAGCCACCATGTGCAGGTAATTGTTCATATCGTTTTCTGGATCCCAAACAGTGCCGGCCGCAGCCTCCTTAGGCAGTTGCTCTTTAAGCTCGGTAAATTTTTTGAGATGTTCAATCTCTTCTTTGGCAAGGGAGGCTAAAAGGGTCTTGGCATCTTTGTCGTCAATGAGCTCCATGGCCTTTTCGTAAAATCTCTTGCCGTTTTCCTCTATATTAATTGCTATCTGGAATATTTCATTTGCATTAAATCCATAAATCAAAATAATATCCTCCCTTATTTTTTATTATTCCTCTTTTGCAAAATCGTCTTTTGGGGCGCCGCAGACTGGACATACCCAATCCTCAGGTATATCCACAAAGGCTGTGCCTGGTGATACTCCATTATCCGGATCGCCCTCTGCAGGATCATAAATATAACCACAAACCTCACAAACATACTTATCCATAATTATTTCTCCTTATTTTAAGATATAAAATTACAATTATTCCTCAATATAGGTTGGCGCAGCCTTTGGTGATTTACCTTTTTTTACAAGGTGATAATAGGCATAGGTCATTGGCTCGGCATCACTGATAATCTCTGCATCAACCACTTTACCAATATATATGGTATGTGTTCCCATATCAACTTCTTTTTCTACCTTCACTTCAAGAAATGAAATACTGTTTTCCTCAAGGATGGGGTTTCCAAGCTGGGAAAGCCTGTGCTTTACTCCATCTAATTTTTCAATATCCCTTCCGCATTTGAACCCAAAGCGCCCTATAAAAACCATTCCGGTCTCTTTTCCCAGGATATTTACCACAAAGGAGCGACACTCTTTGATAAACTCGTGTGTATAGTTTCCCTTGTTAATACTTACAGCCATG
>JAYEMW010000212.1:0-3181 GCA_034718555.1 Thermodesulfobacteriota bacterium | reverse complement strand
ACACTTAATATGAAGAAGGTTGAAGGTGCTGTTACCAATATAATACACGGCAGGCCGGTGCTCAACAGGGATGCCCTTAGTAACCCGGAGTCTCTGGATTTCTATGAGGATCTGGAGGAGTTGAAGGGGTAGGGGAAGAGGGGGGTAGTTAAACAAAGTTCTTTTATGCCCTGCTGAACGGTTTTCCTTGCTAAAACTGTTTAACAGGGCAGATTTTCTCTAACAAATTCACAGGTTGTGCCTTGTAAATCAAACTAACAAATCCATATTCCGTTTATCTTAAAATTTCCTTCATCAGTCCTACTAATTCTTCCGGTTCCTCCGGTTTTTCCATATATGCATATGGTTCGGGTACGGATTCACCCCTGAATTCATCCAGTACCTTCTGGGATTTAAGAAAACTTTTTTTAGGTATACCAGACAGCATAATCACAGGAATATCCTTAAAATTATCATTTGTCTTTAACTCATGATACATTCTCACGCCACTCTCCTTTGGCATCACCACATCTAAAATAATTAAATCAGGCCTATCTTCTTTCACTATCCCCATGCCCTCCACTCCATTCTTTGCAATAAGGGCTTTGAAGCCGCTTACTTGTATAAGTTTTGATACAATTTTCCTCACATCAGGATTATCATCGACAATTAAAACACTTTTCATACATATCCTCCCTATATTACAACCTGAGTATCCATACTATAGCCTATTCTAAAAGCTAATGAATGTTTATATCCAAATACACTAACCGTTAAAATCCCTTTTTGGCAGTCTGATGGTAAAGGTTGACCCCTTTCCAGGCTGCGATTCTATATCAACAGTACCGCCATGCTCCTTCACTATCTTTTTGGTATTCAACAGACCAAGACCAGTACCTTTTCCCTCTTTTGTGCTAAAAAAGCTTGTAAACAGCTTGCTTTTAACTTCTTCACCCATACCCAGGCCATTATCCGACACCTCAAATATTACTGTATCATTATATTCAAAATCGGTCCTAACCTTGATGGACCATTTCTCTTTTTCATTAACATCAAAGGCGCATGCATCTATAGCATTTGAAATTAGATTAAGAAGGCATCGATGGATACCTTTAGGATCTAAATATGCCTCATCTGTGGATGAAGTAAAATCCCTTACAATATCTATATCATATTCTTTTGCACTCTCCTTCATTAATTCACAAACTTCACCGGCTATCTTATTGGGATAGCATTTTTCAAATTCAGGTTCACGTTCTTTGGAATATTCAACTAAATCGAGTACTAAATTAGATATCCTGCCCATATTGTTTTCTAAGATTTCCCAGCTACTTTTGAGAGAATCCGTATCATTTTCCTTAATGGCCGCATTTGCCAAATAAAGACCTCCCTTTAGCCCAAATAAGATGTTTTTTACATAATGGGCAAGGCTGGCTACTGTCTGTCCAATAGCCGCCAATCTTTCTGATTGAATCAGTTCTTTTTCAAGCTGTCTTATCTTGTTTAAACGATCCTCCACCTCCACCTTAACTGCAACCCAGTATTTTACCCTTTGAGATAGTTCCCTGTAGTCAAAAGGTTTTGTTATATAATCATCTGCTCCAAAATCCAGACCCTTTACCTTGTCAGGTATCTTCGCCTTAGCGCTCAACATAATGATAGGGATATGTTTTGTGTTATCATAACCCTTTAATCTTTTTGATGCCTCATAGCCGTCTATCTTGGGCATCATTATATCCAGTATTATCAGGTCCGGTTTATATTCTTTAACCTTTTGCAGGGCCTGCTCGCCATCATACGCCTCTGAGGTGCTGTACCCTTCGGCACGAAATCTTTTGGTAAGCAATTCCACGGTATCTACATCATCATCGACTATTAATATCTTAACATTGTCTTTCATATAAACACGAAAAAATTAACTATTGTTCTTTGTGTAAAAAACTATTTATCTGGTTAGACAATTGCCTTACATCTATAGGTTTAGGTATGTACCCATCACAACCGGCGGCTAATGCATCTTCCATATCGCCCTTCATTGCATGGGCTGTACATGCGATTACAGGAATATTCTTAAATTCATCATTTTCCTTTAGTCTTCTTGTCACCTCATATCCATCTATTTTAGGAATAAAAAGATCCATAAGGATCAAATCCGGTTTTTCACTCTTTGCTTTTTCTATGGCCTCTTCCCCATCTACTGCCTCAATAAGCTTATAGCCATTTATTCTTAATGCTTTAACAATCAGCTCACGATTATCCTGGTTATCCTCTACAATAAGAATCTTAGATGCTGTTATTTTTTCGACTACTTTATTATCCATATATTTTCTCATCTATGTAGTGTCTGATAGACAGGCAAAGTGAAGGAAAATTTACTCCCTTCTCCATATTTGCTTTCGACCCAGATAGCACCATTCTGCATTTCAGTAAGTCTCTTACATATACTTAGGCCCAAGCCGACCCCCCCATGGGGGCGGGTTGCAGATAGATCAAGTGGTCTGAACATATTAAAAAGTTCTACAAAGTCCTCTTCCTTTATTCCAGTGCCGGTATCAGAAATGCTAACCTCAATAAATTTGGGATAATGGTTTTTTCCAATGTCTGTTCCATATGAACCGGCGCTTAAGGTTATATATCCTTCAGAGGTAAACTTGACGGCATTATCAAGTAAATTTGATATTATCTGCCTGACCATATCCGGATCTGCATAGACAGTAGGCAAGTCGTCTTCAAACTTCATCTTTACAGTTAGGTCTTTTTTATTTATCAACGGTCTGAGGCTTGATACAACCCTTTCAATAATATCCTGCAAATCGACTTGATCCAAATTTATTTCCATCTTCCCAGATTCAATCCTGGACATATCGAGTATATGATTAATAAGCTTAAGAAGATTTTTAGCATTATTGTGTACCTTTGTCAGACTCTTATCTTGTTCCTCATTAATCCCACCATCTACACCGTCTAACAATAGGTCCGTATATCCTATTATGGAGTTCAAAGGGGTTCGCAGTTCATGAGACATATTTGCCAGGAAGGCGGCTCTGAGTTCGTCAAGTGCCTTAAGCTCTATATTTGCATGCTCCAGTTCAGCGCTCTTATTCTCCAACTCCTCTGTTCTCTTTGCTACCTGCAATTCAAGATCCTTATTAAACGATGAAATTTTTTGATACATCTTAGTCATGCTTTTTAACATTCGAAT
>JAYEMW010000211.1:0-3183 GCA_034718555.1 Thermodesulfobacteriota bacterium | reverse complement strand
CAATATTACATTCCTCCAAGGCCTTTGCTATTTCCTCCCTGGATAGAGACACTGTAGCCTTTTCAAGTGAATTAAGGATAGTCTTTCTTCTGAAAAGAAATGCCGACTTCACAATTTTACGAAAAACCATCTCGTCTTTCGCCTGAAATTTATATGGTCTCTCAAAGTCCATCTTAAGGACCATGGAGTCCACCTTTGGTATTGGATAAAAAGCATCTCTTTTAATTTTGATAATTGGAGATATCTCTGCGTAATATTGGCTGATGATGGTTAAAGCACTACATTTCCTTTGCCCCGGCGGGGCTATAAGCCTCAATGCAAATTCATGTTGAAACATTAACACCGCACTCTTTATATAGGCTCTATACAGTATAAGTCTTTCCAGAAGCGGAGAGGAAATATTATATGGTATATTGCCTATTATTCGGATCTTTTGTTTAAAATCATTACTGATTTCTTTAAAATCTATTTTTAAGGCATCCCCTGAAATAAGGGTTATCTTTTTCCCCTCTTCAGCGCTTAATTTTTTCCTTAATAGATTTATTAATAACTGGTCTTTTTCAATTGCAATCAAATGGCAAATGTATGGCAAGACAGGAATTGTCAAAGCCCCTGTGCCTGGCCCTATTTCAACAACTACATCGTTTTTATTGAGTTGAATCAGGGTAATAATTTTATCAATTATACCATGATCCTCTAAAAAGTGTTGGCCAAGGCTTTTTTTTGGCCTTAAACCGGATTTGGCTAAAAAATACTTAGATTTTTCCATATGTTGGCAGGTTCTTTGATTTGCGCCACGAGATGAATATTTTGAAAAGATAAAGGGAACCAAAATATGAAGGTATGGCAAAAATAACCCCTAATATAACCCCTCCTAAAAGGAATGCTCCAACAACCTGCCCGCCACCGTTTAAAATTTCAGTTACCGCCCTTAAGTGCTCCCCCCTATCTATAGCATCTACTGGCCATATAAGCATGGTTTTATGATCAAACCCTAAGATAAATGAACCTATTATGTAACAATACTTATAGATAGGGTATACAGTTATGGGATTACATATCAAGGTTCCAGCTATGGCTGTAATCTTGCTTGCCTTAAAAAAAAAGGATAATGCTACAGCTACAATCATATGAAATGGGATAATTGGAAGCATGCCGGCAAATATGCCGAATGTAGTTCCTAATGCCAATTCACGGGGGTGACCCTTAAGCCTCATAAGTCTAAAATAGTAATATCTAAACCGTCGTTTAAAGCCTATTTTTCGCCATGTTTTTTGACTATTTAATTTATCCGCTCTTCTCAATAATTTCTCTTTATATCTGATTTAACGGGAATCTTGACCGTGCATCTAAGGTTAAATCATCTCTGTAGCCTTTTCTTAACCTGTGATAACCGGCAACAGCAATCATAGCCCCATTATCCGTACATAGCTCCGGATGTGGGATATACAAATCAATTCCCTTGTCCGAAATTGTTTTTTGCAGTTTATTACGCAAATAGTTGTTCCTGGCCACCCCACCTGCCAGCATAATTGATTTTACCCCGACCTGGTTAGTCGCAGCAATTAATTTATCTATCAGTATATCTACAACTGCAGCTTGAAATGATGCAGCTATATCCTTTAAGCTGATCTCATTGTCATTGCGATCACGCCATTTTTTGATATAAAGGGCAACCGAAGTCTTGAGACCGCTGAAACTAAAGTCAAGGGAACCCTTAGACAGGTATGCCCTTGGAAAATCAATTGCATCATCTCTTCCCTCAAAGGCTGTTTTTTCTATTATTCCGCCGCCAGGATAACCTAACCCCAAAAGCTTTGCTACCTTATCAAATGCCTCCCCTGCTGCATCATCCAGTGTCCGGCCTAATACAGTATAGTCGCCAAAGTCCCGCACATGGTAAATGTTTGTATGGCCTCCTGAGACAGTCAGGGCCACAAACGGGAAGGAAGGCAATCTTTTTTCCAGAAAAACAGAGAGTATATGACCCTCCAAATGATTAACTCCAATCAGGGGAATGCCTTTTGCGTAGCTAAATGCCTTTGCAAAGTAAATGCCGACCAAAAGGGCCCCGACAAGGCCGGGGCCAATAGTAACTGCTATTGCATCAATATCTTTATTGTTTACAGAGGCCTTTTCCATGGACTCCTCGACAACAGGCACAATATTCCTGATGTGCTCTCGAGAAGCAAGTTCAGGGACCACGCCTCCATACCTATGGTGAACACTTACCTGGGAGCTGACAACGTTGGACAACAATCTTTTACCATCTTCCACTATAGATGCACAGGTATCGTCGCATGATGTATCTATGCCGAGTATAATCATATTATCATTTTCTACTTTCAGCGGGATTTTTTCTTTCTTAATTGATCTATTCTTTCTGCAATCTTTCTGAGGTGTTTAGCCATAAGGCCTGCACTCTGGTACCTGACAGCAACATCCTTTTCCAGGGCCTTATCTACTATCTTTTCAATAATTGATGGAATTTTTGGATTAATTTCTCTCAGAGAAGGGTGCCTCTTTTTTACAATCTCATACATAAGAGATGTTATGTCATCAGATACAAATGGTTTTTGCCCGGTTAACATCTCAAACAGGACAACGCCTGCGGAAAATATATCTGAACGTCCGTTTAGTTTTTGCCCACTCACTTGCTCGGGCGACATGTAGGATGGAGTACCCAGCACTATTCCGGCCTTTGTTTTTGTTGAGGTTATAATCCGAGCTATTCCAAAATCCATGACCTTTACATTATTTGTATTTTTCAGCAACATAATGTTTGCCGGCTTTATATCTCTGTGAATAATATTATTGTTGTGGGCATAACTCAATGCGTCGGCAACCTGGGATATAATATATAGAGTGTCTCTTAGAGGTAGTAAATTTTCGACACGTGTAAATTCTAATAAGTTTTTTCCATCAATATACTCCATGGCCATGTAAGCAAGTCCTTGTTCTTCTCCTGCATCCAGTATGGATATAATATTAGGGTGCTCTAATGATCCGGCTGCCTCGGCCTCCCTGAAAAAACGTTCTTTAAATTCATCTAATTCTTTATCATCAAATTCAGATAGTTTTAAGGTTTTTATAGCTACAGTCGTGTGTGTGGCAGGGTCTTCTCCCCTGTAAACTATTCCCATTGCGCCACGGCCTATTTCACCGGAGATCTCGTATTTACCA
>JAYEMW010000210.1:0-3191 GCA_034718555.1 Thermodesulfobacteriota bacterium | reverse complement strand
GGCAATACCATAGAAGATACACGGTTCTGCTTACCTTTATATAGATAAACAAACAGGGATGCCTTAAACACACTAAGGCTATGTGTGTTGCGGCCATTCAAAAAGAGATTCCCCTGTCCTTGCGGTCTTTAACTCTCTTATTCGACCTATAAGTTTCTTTCATTAATAACCCTGGACTGAAGCGAAACGCCGGGGTCATTTGCTGAATAGATACTTCATGTTTATGAATGACCTGCGTATCAATCCTCCATTTGAATTTGTCCCGGTATGAAAGCGCCATTGGAAAGCTCCATGACGGTATCTGCAATTCGTTTTACCTGATCTAAATAATGAGAAACAACAAGGATAGTGCACCGGCCTTTAATGATTTGAAGGAGATCCTCTATAACACCCCCTGCCTTGGTATCCAAAGAGGACGTTGGCTCATCTAAAAGCAAAATATCCGGCTCTAATATAAGGGCCCTGGCCATACACAAACGCTGTTGCTGCCCTCCGGAAAGTCCGAGGGCGTTTTCTGAAAGCCTGTCCTTAACGTCGCCCCACAGGTAGACATCCCTTAATGCCTGCTCCACCCTGTCGGGAATATCATCCTTTTTTTTGTGCCCGGCGAGTTTCAAGGGAAAGGCTATATTTCTGTATATACTCATGGGAAGTGGGTTAGGCGTCTGAAAAACCATGCCTACCAGTTTTCTCAATTCTGGTAATGAGTAGTATCGATCATAAATATCGTGGAGAGTTCCGGCAAATCTTATTTCAACCTTTCCATCCATTCTTGCATTAGGTATGCCCTCCCAAAGGCGATTAAGGGTCATCAGAAGTGTTGATTTACCCGTACCGGAAGGCCCCACAATAGCAGTGATTGAATTTTCCTGAAACTCTGCTGTAATGTCTTTCAAGACATAATGGTCATTGTAAGAAAAATTTAGATGTGTAATTTTAATCTTTATCATATTACAGACCTCGTAATTTATAGCGTATACTGGTGTAATATTTTGGACATAAACCTCTGTTTCCAACCTTGGAGTTGGGTTCAGGGTTTCCCGCTTTCAGCGGGAAACCCTGAACCTTGAACCCTGAACCTTGAACCCTGAACCTGTGAACGGTTACAAACCATTACATCCTGTAAAATGCATGATATTTCAGCCTGTTCCGCACTAAAAATGCAATAAAAAAGAAAAATGAACAGATTGCCAAAAGGATTATTGACGCACCATAACCACTCAAGAGTTCCTCGGTATTGGAATACTGGGAGGATATATAGTAGATATAAAAAGGGAGCGCCTCATAATGTGATAGAATAGATTTCGGCACACCTGCCGTGGCAACAACGCCGGTCAACATAATCACCGCTGTATCTTCAGCACATCGCCCTATTGATAGTATAACCCCGCTAACAATGCCTGATAGTGATTTCGGTATAAGTACATAAAAAATATTTTGCAGTTTTGTGGCCCCAAGGGCCAGGGCAGTGAGGCGGTTTTGTTCTGGTATATTCTCCAGAGATACCTGTGTTGTTCGAACAATATATGGCAGAACCAAAAAGGTCAGGCACAGACTTGAAATCAGGAGACACGGGAAAATGTATTGAGATAGGTGCTTGTGCAAAAATACGGCCATGGAAAATCCAAATAGACCAATCACAATAGAAGGAATACCTGCGAGAACATCGAAGAAAAAGTTAAAAACTTCTTTAATTTTAGGACCTGCATATTCGGACAGGTATATTCCGCTGGCCAGGCCTACTGGAACAGCAAAACCGACAGACAAGACCACCAAGGAAAAAGTTCCTACTATTGCAGGAAAAAGGCCGTCAAAAACCTGTTTCTTAAGAAGAAGCGCATCAACAGGACTGGTTTCACCAAAGATAAGACTGAGTTTTATTGCGCCAAGCCCTTTGACGAGCAGATAACCTATAATGCTTGATATGGCCCCGAGAAGTATAATCCCGCTTATCCAGGAAAGTATGATAATTAATTTATCTACAGGACGGGTCATTTTGTCACCCCTTTGGGGCCTGCCCTGAGAAACCGTACACATAGAACTGTAATCGTGGTTAATATATACAGGGAGATACCGCAGGCATAGATTGATTTGAACTCCATGCTCTCGTAATCTGATGCAATCACTAAGGCTATATGGGAGGTCAGGGTACGGGCGGAGTCAAGTACGGAGCCTGGTGTTTTAATTGCATTTCCTGCAATCATTAATGCTATCAAAGTATCACCGAAGGCCCTCCCAAGGCCTAAGATAAGGCCTGATAGAATTCCCCTCCATGCATTGGGAAGCATAACATAAAGGAGTTTTTGAACCTTGCTTCCACCTAATGCGTCTATTGCGATTATAAAAGTCTTTGGAACCTGATCAAAGCTGTCAATGAAAAAGAGGATCATGGTCGGTGAGACAAGAACGGCTACCATCAAAGAGGCAGACAGGATGCACATCCCCGATCCACCCTGAAAAACTTCTCTGATTATGGGCACAAGAAGGAAAATACCTATAAATCCGTAGATGACTGTAGGGACACCTGTCATGAATTGAACAACTTTTCGAAAAAACCTGCTAAACCCTTTAGGGCCTAATACGCTTATCAGTGAGGCACAGCCTAAACTAAGGGGGAAGGCAAAGACAATGCCTACCAAAGAGACGGACATTGTGCCGATGATCATAGGATAAATTCCGTATAAACTTTGATGGGGAGACCATGGTTGCGTAAACAGGTTGAAAAAATATCCCTCTTTTATAAAAGGCATGCCCAATATCAACATAAATCCAAATATAAGGATTGTTACGGATATACTTAAAATGGCAGAGAGGAAAAATAATTTTTCTGCAAATTTTTCATAAATTTTGTTCATATGACCGGGATAAAGCCCTTGGTTTTTACGATTTTTTGGCACTCAGGGGTTAAAAGATAATCTATAAATTTCTTTATTAGCCCTGAGGGATCGCCCTTAGTATTGCTGTATAGGCCGCGGACAATCTTGTAGCTGCCTTTTTTCACATTATTCAGTGTCGGAAGTACATGATCGATGGCTACCGGCGCAACGGATTTATCGATATGGCCAATAGAGACGTAGCCAATGCTGTATGGATCTTGGGATATTGCAGATTTCATGGCGCCGTTCGAGACAACAAAATTCGCCTTAGACGATATTTTTCCTCTATTAAGGGCCTTTTTCCAGAAAACGGCC
>JAYEMW010000209.1:0-3198 GCA_034718555.1 Thermodesulfobacteriota bacterium | reverse complement strand
GGTACGCTTTGATCACATGCAGGGACAGATCGATGATCTCAAAGACGACCTCAAGGATTTTCGGAGCGATGTTGATAGACGTTTTGACTCTGCCAAGTCGGATATGGACAAGCGATTTGAGCAGGTTGATAGGCGTTTTGACTCTGCCAAGTCGGATATGGACAAGCGATTTGAGCAGGTTATAGCTTCCATTGATCGTTTGGGTGACAAATTGGAACATCGGGATGAAAAACAAAGGCCCTTTACCCTGAAAATGTTTACCATTGCTATAGGCATTTCCATCCTTGGTGCACTGGGGGCATTCTTGAAGTCTCTCGGTGTGATTTAGGCTGGAAACATCGACCGATCACTTTTTCACCTTTGCCTGCCCCGATCCTGTTGAACCTGGTACCCTCCGGGTATTCAACCGGAGTGCACTCAGAACGTGTGATAGAAAACCACCTGTCTGCTTGCGTCTGCGCTTGCCCGCCAATCTTTGTGGCGGGGTGAAAAATCTTTGCCCTTTGCCCACTGTGAAAAACTTCTTGATAATAACATTGTTTTTATATACTATATATCAAAAAGGACAGCATAATAATGCACTTAACACATAAATTAATACTAATACCCATATTGATCTCTTTTCTTTTTCCGTTAGCCTTAGCACATGGTGAAGAAGGAAAATATACGACGGTAACAAATATAGTGTTGACCCCTGCAGATCAGATGATCCTTGACGCCATCGATAGGACTAATGAGCGCATTGATAAGCTTGGAAAAAACCTGAATAACCGTATTGATAACCTTGGAAAAAACCTGAATAACCGTATTGACAATCTTTGGATTACCATGTTAGGTGGATTCTTAGGGGTAATGGCCTTTATCGGCGCTATTGTATTCTGGGATAGACGCACCTATTTAAAACTGGCCAGGCAAGAATTTCGCAATGAGATATCTGATGATAGAAAAAAACTTAATGCCATGCTTGCTGCAATGAAAAAACTGGCGAACCAGTTTCCAGAGGTCAGTGAGGTTTTAAGAAATTTTGGTCTGTTGTAAGGTAGTAACAGGGGGTAGTAACAGGATCACATCTTAAATATTAACTTTTGACTTATTGAGATGTCTTCTTGGCGGTAAGGATGGAAATTTGAGGTCAGAGGGCAGTAGGCTATTCGATCAATTTACCTGCCAACACTGTTTTGTCGAGTCCTTAACGTCGAGAGTGAAGACAAAAATTATCTTTTGTAGGCCTTGCTTCTGTGCTCTGCTTAGGGTCTGGAAATAAATAACTCATCGTTTTTGCATCCCAGCTTCAGACCATCTTTGGCCGATCCTCAATCGCAAAATCCTCAACGTGGCGCAACTACGCTTGCGGTTTTGCTCAATCGCATCGACCAAATCTGTCCTAAATCTGTGCGCCAATTCCAACGAGTTATTTATTTCCAGACCCTAAGGTCATAAAAATAATTTTTTGCTCTTTGTCGATTTCGTAGAAAAAACGGTATGCACCAATTCTATATCTCCACGTTGGCGGTTGCCAGTCACGAAGCTTTTTTATGTTAGGCCCAAGCTCGGGCGACACTTTTAGCTGCTGATAAACATATTCTCTGAATTTTTTTATAATCTTTTGCCTTTGGCCACCAAAATCTTGTTTAAGTGATTTTAAAAAACTTTCTGTTTCGAATATCCTATACATCAACAAAAGTGCCCTTCATCTGTTTTGCATCCTTAGAGCCTTTATTTAATCCAGAAATTAACATAGGATTTCTTATAATTTCATCCATCTCAATTTGATCGACAAAAAGATCTTCCTCTAATTTTTTTTGAGCAAGATAATTTATTAAGTTGGAAATCGGTCTTTTTGCCGCTTGGGCTACCTGTGAGTAAAGATTATATTCTTTGTCTGATAACCTTAACGTAATGGTTTTGGACATGGTTGACCCCCTTTTTGTATTCATTTTTATTCATTATAATTCTTTCAGAAGACAATAGCAACAAAAAATAAGTAGGGAAATAGAAATAGGGCCTCCTCTTGGCTCTTAACGAGCTTCATTCTCAATCTTTTCACCCGATTTTTAAACGAATAAACGTGGACTTTGTACGCGGATAAAAACTAAGCGTGCTCTGCGTGAAAAAAACTTATGTCAAATGTAAAGACTTGATAATCATGGAACTTGCAGGAGGTAAGAATGCCAAAATTAAGAGAGATAGATGTTGATTATGAACAGATCAAAGGGCTTGCCTGCCAACTGGCTTTCGAAAAAAAGCTGGCCCTTATTAAGGAATTGGTAACGGAGAAAAGCTATAAGGAAAGTTTTTACCGTTATACCGAATCTCTTATAAAAAAATATAATATCCCTGAAATGAACGAATCTCAATTGGATAATTTCCTCCACTCCTGATTAGTTGTTAACAGGCAAGGCTGAAGATAAAAGGATGCGCTCAATTTAATGCTAAGAGTTGTCGTTGACACAAATGTATATATTTCCGCGATTTTCTGGGGTGGAAAACCACGCCATATTATCGATCTTGGCCGAGATGGTAAAATCCAGATTTTTACTTCTGAAGATATTGAGCAAGAGATTTTGAATAAATTGATAACTAAATTTGGCCTCAATTCAGGTGATGCCGACAAGATAATGGTGGATTTTTCTACATTTACAAAGCCCATCAGGGTCAGCAGACGAATCCATGTGGTAAAAGATGATCCGGATGACGATAAGTTCATAGAATGCGCAGTGGAATGTAGTGCTGAATTTATCGTCTCAGGTGATAACCACTTGTTAAAAAAGAAGAAATATAAAGGGATTGATATTGTGAATGCAGCAACATTTCTTAAAGGCTGGCATTAAGCTCTTTGGCTATTATGTTAAAGTTAAAGAACTCAATGTTGCTTCATCTGTGCTGATCTGTGTTAATCTGTGGCTAAAAAGGTAAAATGTGTAACACAATGGAATTTCGGCATAATATTTGCTTAATAATAAGGTTATTACAGACCTCGTGATTCTCATTATACAAATGACTAAAGATCTTTATATCCCACGGGATTGCAAATTAATTTGACATCAGCTCGGTCTGGGTTAAAAGGTTTCCCGCTGAAAGCGGGATTCAAGGTTAACTGCTTCGCGATGTTTCTCTTAGTTATTGATTCCATTGGTTTAATGCAAAGGGAGCTCAACCTCTGAACCTCTGAATCCCACTTTCAGCGGGAAACCTTTT
>JAYEMW010000208.1:0-3208 GCA_034718555.1 Thermodesulfobacteriota bacterium | reverse complement strand
AGCATAGCTCTTCTTGCCGGGTTTGCCGCAAAAGAGGTGGTGGTTTCAACTTACGGCACTCTTTACAGTCTTGGCGAGACAGACTCCGGCGAGTCTACATCCCTTAGAGAGGCATTTCAAAAGGACCCGTCCTGGACACCGCTGAAGGCTATCACCTTCATGCTTTTCTGTCTGATCTATATCCCATGTTTTGTGGCAACAGTAGTATTCCACAGAGAGGCCGGTTCCTGGAAATGGACCGGGTTCATGGTTTTTTATACAACGGCCCTCGCCTGGATAGTCTCATTTGTTGTTTATCAAGGGGGCATACTCTTGGGGCTTGGATAAAAACCTTCGATAAAAAGAAATCAAAGGGTTGATGACAAAAGTAATTTTTTAAGACCTAAACATAGGATCAGAAGGAGAACCAAATTGGATAAGATTATTAAGGAGGAAAGAGCAATGAAATTAATGAAGAGAAGTTTGGTACTATTTGCAGCCGTAATTTGTGTGACTATGTTAATTGGGGCACATGCAGCCTTCAGCCAGGAAATGTCTAACTACGAGCTCACCGAGAAGATTAAGGCATTAAACGACAGGCTTACTATTTCCGGCACTGTTGAGGTTGAAGTCGGTTTCGAGAATGGATATGAAAATGAAAGCACCAGCGATATCGCTCTGGCGACGGTTGAGTTAGGGCTTGAGGCCCAGGTCTGCGATTGGGCTGTTGCTAATATAGTTTTTCTCTGGGAAGAGGATGATACCGAGCAAGTCGAGGTTGATGAAGGAACTATCAATCTCGGTAATATAGATAAGTATCCATTTTACCTTACTGTTGGTAAGTTTGTGGTTCCCTTTGGCAACTATGAAACGAATATGATCTCAGACCCTTTGACACTGGAGATCGGGGAAACGCCTCAGAGCGCAGTGCAGTTGGGTCTTGAATCCTCAAATTTCTATGGCTCCATGTATATCTTTAATGGCGATATTGACGAGGACGGTGAAGAAGATAAGATCAAATGCTTTGGAGCGAGTGCAGGTTATGCCTTTGAAACGGAAAATTTTAGCCTTGATATTGGTGCAGGTTGGATAAACAACATAGCGGATTCTGATGGATTGGGTGGTTGGATTGAGGATAGTGGTTTTAGCCTAAAGGATTATGTAGGAGGGATCACCGGTTATGCAATTCTAAATTTTGCACCTTTTATAGTTATAGCTGAGTATGTAACAGCAATGGATGACATTGAGTTCACAGATAACACCAAGATCGAGTCTCCGAGTGCATATAACATAGAACTCGGCTACACCTTCGAAATGGCAGGAAAAGAGACCACCTTGGGCATTGCTTATCAGGGTACTGAAGAATGTGGCGGAATATTACCTGAGTCACGCCTTGCGGCCTCAATAGGTGTTGGCCTTGGGGAGTATGTGGGTGTGGCGTTGGAGTATGCCCACGATGAGGACTATAGCGAAACTGACGGCGGCACCGGGGATGAAGCAGATATTGTAACCATGCAACTCGTACTTGAATTTTAACGGGCTGAAAAAACAAACTTATTTTACACTAAAAGCTGTAGCGGATTCATGGTAAAAATGGTTTTTAAGTATACCCCGGAAGGTCTCGCAGCATTCGATAATGATGATGAAAGGGATATGTTTACCACACAGGTGGCTGTTGAATCTTAATCCCGTACACGTAATAAAATTTAGTGACTATCCCGTCTCTTTTATAAAGAAGGCGGGATTCACTTTTAAACCTGGTCAGGCCACCTGGAACCGGCATTGAGAAGTTGGTTTTTGATAAAATTTCTTGTAAAATCTAATAGCCCATATATAATATCCGTAAGCGTTCACGGAACGCTGAAACTAAAAAATAGTCCCGCAGGGCAGGATTGGGAATTTGGCCTTCATTCTTTTGTATTGTGGGTAAACCCATTTAATCTTGATGCATTCGTAAAAAGTCATCACTCCGGTTGATCTCGGATCGGGCCTGCCCCGTACAAAATACGGGATCCGGGAGGAGCCCAGATAGTCTGCAATTCCTTAAAAAGACTGGATTCCGGGTCAAGCCCGGAATGACGATTTAGTGTAATTCTCCGTCATTCCGGCCTGTCTGCGCCTGCCTGTGCGATGCACGCAGACAGGTGCACCGCACAGGCAGGCGCAGACAGATCTCCCGAATTTCTATTTTCCAGTTTCAAATTTCAAGCCGTGAACGGCTACCATATTATCAACAGAAAATCAATTTCAGGAGAAGTATAAATGAAAACTATTGGACTGTTAGGCGGAATGAGCTGGGAAAGCAGCGCATTATATTACAGTTGGATAAATGAAAGGATAAGACACAAGCTCGGTGGCTTACATTCAGCGAGAATAGCAATGGTAAGTGTCGATTTCCAGGAAATTGAAGATTTGCAACATAAAAATAAATGGAAAGAGTCTGGAGAAATTTTAAGTAAAGCGGCTTCCCAGGTTGAGGCAGCGGGAGCGGATTTCTTATTGATATGCACAAATACAATGCATAAAGTAGCGCCGCAGATTGAAGAGGCAATTAATATTCCACTTCTACACATTGCTGATGCCACGGCAGAGCAGATAAAAGGCCGGGGGATAAATACCATAGGGTTACTCGGTACAAACTTTACCATGGAACAGGATTTCTACGCTGGTCGTCTAAATGAGAGATATGGACTGCAAGTAGTCATTCCACCGAAAGAGGATCGCGAAATTGTGCACCAGGTGATTTACAAAGAATTGGTTTTGGGCATTGTAAAGGAAGAGTCTCGCCAAAAGTTTCTAACAATAATGAACAGACTGGTGGATCAAGGAGCGGAAGGGGTCATAGAAGGCTGCACGGAAATAGTTATGCTGGTTCAGCAAGAGCATACTGATATTCCGTTATTTGATACTACAGCAATACATGCCCAAAAAGCCGTTGAAATGGCGTTAGACAGTAAGTCAAAATAACTTTAGACCTCGTCATTTATAACGTATAATGGTGTAATATTTTGGACATAAACCTCTGTTTCCAATCCCGCCCTGGCGGGATTAAAAGGTTTCCCGCTTACAGCGAGATTCAGAGGTTCAGAGGTTGAGCTCTCGTGGTATTAACCCAATGAAATCAATGGCTAAGGGAAAAAGCGCAAAGCGGTTAACCTTGAATCCCGCTTTCAGCGGGAAACCTTGAACCCAGACCGAACTGATGTCAAATTAATTTGCAATCCCGCGT
>JAYEMW010000207.1:0-3209 GCA_034718555.1 Thermodesulfobacteriota bacterium | reverse complement strand
TGGAGGCCCCGGACAGGCGGCAGGAGTATTGGATGCAAAAAACCCATTGCCTTTGGAAGTAAAGGCCACCATTGAACATATAGCGGATATTGTAAAGACTGTTGGAGAGGGCAACAGACCTGTATCTTTTCCTTTGGAAGGTTCCGGGATGAAGACCTTTTTATTTTCTAAGGGTAAAACAAGAAGCACCGGAAATAAGGATAAAGGGCATGGCCTTAAGGTTTCCGCTTCAGAACATAGAGATGTTACGCCTATAAAACACAACGGGGAGGCGGTTAAACAACCTGATTCTATAAGAGAAGATAGATTACCTTTAGATCTTGATGGTGAAATTGGGTTGAGAAAGGATGTGAGAGAAGCGGGCAGAGCAGAAAATTCGGAAATAAAAACAGTTGGCATGCCACATAATGCCGGAGCCTCAAACCCTACAGAATCAATTAATATCGCAGGCAAGGTTCAAAATCCAGTTCGAAATAGTTTCCCTTCTTATCTGATTAATCAGGTGGGACGACAGATAAGCAGGTCAATGCACGATGGCAAGAATATCATAAAGCTGCAATTAAAACCACCTGAACTTGGGACGATAAAGATTGAGGTAAACATAGAAGATAATCGTTTAAGGCTAAATATGATTACCCAGGACAGTGCTGTGAAACATATTTTGCTCTCAAATATCCATGAGCTTAAGGAAACGCTTTTAGAGCAAGGAATAAGGCCTGATAAAATAGATATCCAGCTTGATTATAATCCTGATCAGTCTCTAACAAACTCGAATAAACACACAAATAAAGACCGCGAGGAAGGAAAGTTGTCTAACTCCACTGCAGAGCCCTCCTCTTCTAAAGAGGCAGTCATGGGAAGGGAGGTTTCACCAAAGGCATACAATGTTTTATCGGAGAATAATTTATTAAACTTGATGGCTTAAAAAATATTAAGGAAAGGAGGGAAATCATCATGTCCATAGAAGATCTTGGAATATTATATAATGGGGCTTCAACGGCCTCGGGAGCAACTTACGCTACCACAAATACAAAAACGGAATTAGGAAAGGAGGAGTTTTTAACTCTTCTCGTAGCCCAGCTTAAAAACCAGGACCCTATGAACCCACTTGAAGGCACTGCATTTACGGCACAATTAGCCCAATTCAGCAGTCTTGAACAACTATTTGATATAAATAAAAACATTGCAGGCATGCAGGAAAGTTTCAATGTTCGGGAAGACAGGAATGTTCTTGATTACATAGGCAAGACAATAAAAACAAACGATAATACCATATCAATTGATGGCGGGACCATGGGCTCAATAGCTTATGCACTGGATGACAGCCTTAATGTTAATATCCATATTTATAATGATGAAGGCGTTGAGGTTCGTAGAATTAATGCCGGCATGCAGGATTCCGGCGAGCACTCTCTCGTCTGGGATGGCCGTGATAGTAATGGTGAAAAAGTGCAAAACGGTATCTATACCTTTGATATAGATACGGTAAGTGAGGATGGTCAAATAATACCCTATGATTCTTATTTTACCGGAGAGGTTACAGGCATTACCTATCAAAATAATACACCATTTTTAATGGTAGGGACCAGGGAAGTAAGGCCGGAAAGTGTCATAGAGGTTAGGGGAAACAGCAGTTAGGGCAGTGTCTTAGTGCCTTTGTGGCAACACTATCAACATTACACAACAGTAAACAAAGGAGGGAAATAAAATGTCATTATCAAGTTCACTTTTTACAGGTGTCAGCGGTTTGAGCAATATCGGGAATTCCATGAATATAATCGGAGATAATATCTCAAATGTAAATACCGTAGGTTTTAAGGCGAGCCGGGCGACCTTTCAGGATGCCCTTAGCCAGAGCATTGCAGTTGCATCCGGTTCATCTCAGATAGGACGAGGCATGTCCCTGGCTAATATTAGCCAAAATTTTGCGCCGGGGTCCTTTGAATCCAGCGATTCTTCTACTGACCTTTCCATTGCAGGAGATGGGTTTTTTGTTTTAAAAGATTCTCTTAATTCAGAGTCTGTTTACTATACAAGGGCTGGTGAATTCAATGTTGATAAGGACGGAAACCTTGTAAATCCAGGGGGCCATATTGTTCAAGGATGGGCTGTTAGCCAGGATGCTACCACTGGAAAAACGGAAGACGTTGGGGTTATAACGAACGTACAGTTTTCTTCCCTTATGTCTGAGCCGTCTGCAACCAGTAAGATGCGGGCAATAACTAATTTAAATTCAGATGCGGAAAGCAAATCAGCCGTATTAGAGCAATCATGGAATGCCCAGAACTCCACCCCTATCGAGGGAAAAGACTATGAGTATCAAACCACGCTTAAGGCCTATGATTCCCTTGGAGACAGTCATGATATACAGATTTATTATGATCCCTCTGCAACAGCATCAATATGGGAGTTTATTGTTACATGTAATCCGGAGGAGGATAACCGAGCAGGCGCTCAGGCAGCCCTGACAGGCGGTGATGATGGTGTCGGCATGATTGCCAGGGGGGAAATTGTTTTCGATCCAAGCGAAGGGTTCATAACCGACATAAACTTGGATGAGTTTACATATGGCGCTGATTATACTATTGCAGGTGCCAACTGGACCACCAGAAATGAGGCAACTGATCTTACTGACGGGTATTTTACAATTTCACCTGATTTTATAGACGGTTCATCACCATTGGCGATTCAACTCGATTTCGGCTCTCAATGCACAGATACAGCAGCAGTACCCCCTACATGGACAAATGATTCTCTTTCCACTACCCAGTATGCGGTTTTATCGAGCACAAATTTCCAGTCTTCTAACGGCTATGGTGTTGGTGATTTGCAGTCCATTGCAGTTGAAAAAGATGGTATCATTAACGGCCAGTACTCTAACGGTCAGAGTTCCTCTTTGTTCCGGATGGCCCTGGCAAAGTTCCACAGCACGCAGGGGTTAGGCAAGATTGGTGGAAATCTCTATGAAGAGACCGCTCAAAGCGGCAGTGTTATTATTAACAGGCCTGGGACAAATGGCCTGGGCACTATTTTGGCTAACTCCCTTGAGCAATCTAATGTAGATATTGCAAATGAATTTGTAAAGATGATCACTACACAGCGTGGGTATCAGGCTAATTCCAGGATTATTACCGTAACAGATCAAATGCTTGCGGATGTCATTGCCATGAAGCGTTAATAGAAATATACATAGCGAAAGGAGAAAAGGG
>JAYEMW010000206.1:0-16459 GCA_034718555.1 Thermodesulfobacteriota bacterium | reverse complement strand
CATCAAGAAAAAACAAAAAGATCGAACAAGATATAGTCCACGTATTGATGGTGAAGGGAGTACTATGTCCTAATCAGAATTCCTGCTTGAAAAATAGCAAATATTGTGTGATTATCAACGTGATTTTGCGGCAGAGCGAGTCGGAAAAATAAAACATTTCCCATATCCCAGCAGAAACTTCTTATATTTTTGTTTGTGCTTCAGGGGTGCTTTAATATTGCAATGATTGTAAAAATTCATCAAAATATGTAATATATGTACACTTTATACAGATTTTGCTATTCAATATAGCAATAGATGGAAAAAAGTGCCACCTATATTCAATAATAATATAGCCTTTTTTACTTATTGCCCTGTTATATGGCTCGAACAAACAACATAGATTTGTGACAATTTATAAAATTAAAGTAGAAAATTTCTTCTTTAAAACTATTTCCTTCAATTATGTACAATTTTTATCGGTGATATATGAATTCCGTGGCTAACATGCAGGAATGGGTAAAGCTTGAGGTTGGAAAAGTCGAGCAGAGCTACGTCACCAAAATCCTGAATATGACCGGTGCATATCGCCGTGAGATAGATCGTAGTAAGGGGTATCACGGGCGGCAGCTTTTGGAGCTTTTACAGAACGCGGATGATGAGGCTGTAAATACAGAAAACCCTTCAGTTCTGATTAAGCTTGAACAAGACAGGTTGATTATTGCGAATAATGGTACGCCTTTCTCGAAGGAAGGTATCCTTTCGCTGATGTATTCTGATAATAGCCCAAAAATTAAACGCCAAAAGAAAATAGGTTACAAGGGCCTCGGGTTCAGATCCGTCTTAAACTGGAGCCAATCAATCGGAATAAAAAGCGGGCCGTTCTCAATCGAATTTTCAAAGGATAATGCCATCGGTTTTTTTAAAGCACTGTTACAAAAGAATCCTGAAATTAAGACAGAAATTGAAAAAGCCTCCACTGAAAATGAAAAATACCCTATAGCAACTTTAGCTGTGCCGAAATGGAAAGAAACCTATGATATTGATACTTCTGAATATGACACATATGTCGTTATTAATTTTTCATCTGATAAAGTCAGACAGGATATCCAGCAACAGATCAACGAGCTACATATGGAGGTGGCCTTATTCCTGAATAATCTAAGGAAAATTAAGCTGGAAAGCTCGGAACGAAATGAAACAATAGCAAGAATCCCTCCCGAAGATGATGCTAAAGATGATGGTTATGAGAAAATCCAGCTTCAGGATGAAAGCGGCAAGGTAATCGATTCTAAAAAGTGGCGCATATTCAGCAGCACTGATGAACTGCCAGAGCATCTAAGACAGGATGAGATGACCAAACAATTCGAGTACGACCTAAGAATTGCTGTCAGCGAAAACATAGATGATGACATAAACAGGCTGTTCTCATTTTTTCGTACAGAGGTAAAATTCCCATTCCCAGCCATAATACACGGTACCTTTGACCTGGATGGCACCCGAAACCACCTCAACAAGAATGATGTAAACAAATTCCTCTTGGAAAAACTTGCTGAGCTGATGATTGACACTGCCAAGCAGCTTACACAAGTAACTAAAGATGTTAACTGGGATTCTATAAAGCTTTTGGCCAAAAAGGGAGACTTCGATGAAAAAGTTGAAAAGATGGGCTTCTATGAAAAATTACTGGACAAGATGAAGTCTTATAAGTTGATTCCTGTCGTTTCGAATAAGTACATGGCTGTAAATGAAAACCCTGTATTCTTTGAAACACATTATGCTGAAATTCTCAGAAAGTTCCAAGAAGTTTTCCACGAATTAGCTTTTCATACATCTGATAGCGATGTCCAACAACTAATAAAGGATTTGCAAATCGACGAATACGACACGATGGACTTCATAAACAGGTTAAATGAAATCTCAAGCCAGTTGAATATAGATGATAGAGCTAACCTTATACTAAAGATCGCTTTGGACTACTTCACCTATTTTAAAGCGATTACGAAAAGGAATATGCCAAGCCTATTCGTCGATGAAGGTGGCGACGTAATTGATTCTAAAACTCAATCTTTGCTGCCACCGGAAAGAAGCAGGTTTCAGCTCCCTGGAAATGTGACAATCACATTTATATCAAACCAGCTTTTCCAAAATCTCAAGGATAAATCACATGCTAAGACTGGCAGAAGTTTGGCTGAAAAACTGGATTGTTTCAACATCCAGGAATACCGTTTTGATTCAGTTATAAGGCGGATAGTCGCATCAACAAACAGGTTTATCAGAAAGAATCCAGGTAACAAAGAAGAGCATATTAAGAACATGCTCCGTTCATTATTCTTGATTTTAAATGATGACACAGAATCTGAGAAATTCCCTGCCAATGTAAACGTTCCCCTAATAACTACGAAAGCTGAGTTAAAGAATGCAAAGGAACTATATTTTGGGAGTGAGTATCTTTCCGGGAAAGTCATGGATGCCTTGTACTCAAGTATCGATGATACTGTTTTTGTGGCAAAAAAAAATGAGCTAGGGTTTGAGCAGGATGATGAGGTCAAGGTTACGGAATTTTTGGAATGGGTCGGTATAGAAAGATTTCCGCCTATAAAATTCCAAGAAACAAAGGAAGAGGAATATGCAGATTACGTATTAAGAAAAATCAATTATCCATACACAACTGATTATAAAGAGACATTAGTTTCTTACGAACAGTTTAAGCAAAGAAAATCACGGCATAGTCCAAGGATAAGAATTCACAATATTACTGAGTTAGACGCTATACTTGAGAAAGCAAGGTTTGAGGATATCATTGTCTGGCTTCACTTAGATCCCAGAATAAATGAAATGATCAGGGAAGGCCACGAACTGGCAGGTTCAATCTATGAAATTGGTATACGTGGGAAAAATGTCTACAGGACCATACCTCACAGAAACATAAGTTCATACATTGTATGGAAATTAAAAATAACCCCTTGGATTAAGACGGAAAGCGGACAAAAGGTAAAGCCAGAAATTTGCTGCCTATCAAAAACTCTTATTGACATGTCACCACTGGTAGAGGTGCCTGCACTGCAACTAAAAGACAAAGCATTCAAAGAAAACAATATAGGCCTGAAGGATGTCGAGTATATTCTAACCAAGGTTGGTGCTTTAGAAGATTTCAGTGCCTTTCCAACAGAAACCATCTATTCAATCCTCAGTAAGCTTGAGACATCAGACCCGGAAGGCAAAAAGGCAAAAAATATTTACAGACAGATCATTGAAAGCAAGCCAAGAGACTGGTCTAAGAAGGCAGCAAAAGAGAAAGTACGAAACGATTTTGTAAAAGAAGGAAAACTTCTTGCAAAAAGTGATGGGCGATTAGAGTATTTTCCGGTGAAGGGCGCTTATTACGTTGATAACATATCCTTCTGTAAGGAAATAATGCAGAAATTTCCTATAGTGGAGATAGATAGACGTTCTGGAAAAGATCAGGTTAAGGATATTTTCGGTGTAAATCCTTTAGAGGAGATCAAGTTTGAAATTTATGAAGAGCCAAAGCGCCACAACCTTGATAAAGGCTTTTCTAAAGCATTCGAGAGCTTCAAGCCATACATACTCGCATATAGGTTACAAAAAAAAGATGTCAATACCGAGCTGAACAGGTTAAAGAAATTAAAGATTGTTCTGTGTACAGATATAAAAACCACTTACAAGCATGATGATGTAGAGGATGATTTAACGCTAAACCCTTATGAACACATCCAGGCGGGGGGTGAAACCACTGCATACCTGCTTCTAAACCCGGAAAAACGTTATGATAATCTTGGCGATTTGAAAAATGACATAAAGTTCTGTGAATCGTTCGCAGAGATAATATCAGGCATATTAAAAGTAGGTGAGAACCGTAAAGACTTCCGAGACCTATTTCCAAAGGATAAATCTCAAAGGGACATGATAATACAAAGCGACCTTGACGATCCTGACCTTGAAAAACTCAAAAAAGCAAGAGAGCTATTCCGAAACCCATCAGATCTGGAAGAGGACTTCTGGCAAAACATACTGGAGGCAAAAGGCAGCGAACTAAACCTCATCGAGCAAGCTGAGGGCAAAGATATTGTTAAGCTGCTCGCAGACGAATTAAAAATTGAAAAAAATCTCTTGGAAGAATTGTACAAAAAAATCAATTATGAAGAACTTTCAATAAAATCCAACCTGCCTTATTTTAAACAACTATTTGAAGCCTTAAAAACAACTGTTGAGGAGTTCAACCAGGTCTCATATGAACAAATTGATTTCCAGGAATATTTTGAGAGGGAAATAACAAATGAAATTTTCAAACTTCTAAACAAATTCAGAAACTACCTGTATAGCCAACTGAAGGGTAAGGATAGTGATGAAAAAGAAAAGTTCATGGAATACGTGGATGAATACAAGGAAAACTATCTGGTTGATGACTATGACATAAACAAAGAGCTGGAAATAGACAAAAAGAAATACTTTAGCATGCTCTTCAAAACGGAATCGCTCAAACAACTGAATCTAACATATGAAAAGCTTACAGAACAGAACGAGACAGATTTAGAAAAACTATTCAGAGATAACAAGGAAAGATTCCGGAAAAAACTCGGACAGACAATGAGCTTTTTAAACGAAGACCTAAAAGAATTCTTAGATGATACTGAAAACAAGAGCCTGCTATTCTTTGGTGAATACGATGAGCTAATAAAAAGATTTGAGAATGAATACAAACTTGAGAAAACCGAAGAGGACCCTGGCGGAACAACAAAAAAGAAGACAATCAAACTAAATGATAAAGATGCGGAATATGACGAAGACGACTACCAATCATTGATGGAGAATATAGACGAAGACCTAAACGATAATGAATATGATATGGATATGCACGATCCTGAAAAACCTGGCGAAAAACCAAGCAAAGGCAGATCAGGAGGTGGTGGCGGTGGCGGAGCAAGGAGAAACAATACAAAGGAAATCGGATTTATCGGTGAATACTATGTCTACCAAAGCCTCGTCAAAAAATATTCAAAGGACAACGTTTTCTGGGTTTCCGAATATGCAAAGACTGCAAACATAAACCCAGAAGGGAAAGATGGCCTTGGCTATGACCTAATGTATATAGACGATAAAGGTCAAGCTCATTATGTAGAGGTCAAGGCAACAAACACTGATGACCTCTCATTTCCGATAAGCTCCTCCGAAGTCAGGTTCGGAGAACAACACAAAGACAATTATGAAATAATCTTGGTCCTAAATGTTTGCAGCCAAAACCGAGACTTTAAAAATTTAGGAAACATTTTTGAATATGCTGAAGACGAATCATTTACCAACAACACCAAGTTTAGCGTTGAAAACGATGGGTTTAGGATAAGATTTGAGTAAAATAGTAATTATTCTATTTTTAAACCCTGACTATCAATATTTTTCAAAAATAACTTGCCCATTTACGACAAGCTTAAAGATAAAATGTTCTGAGAGTTGAAAATTAAGGACCGCCATACAACAATTGGTTCCAGCAGACCGCAAAAAGCCACGGCTGCTGAACCAAGGCGTTCGGCATCACAATCGCCATAACCTAACTTCTGGAGAAAAAAACTATCTTAAGCGCTTTTTGGTTAAATACCACCATTAAATTTTTTTCTTTGTGCTTGATCTCCTATGGAAATGGCAGTCTGGTTTTCCATAAGAATGTGAAGGTCAATTACACAAGAAAAATGAATCATTTTGCTTTGTTTTTCATACCTATGTTTCTTGATAAAATTATACCATATGGAAAATCAATAGAATTCTTTATATTAGGTTGTGTTTTTACAATTTGCACACTAATCATCTATATCCATCCTGTAAGATCCAGAGTTCACATCGCAAGGCGAATGTTTCTTTCATTTGATAGACCAGAAGATCGTCCATACACACTTAAATGGCTCTCTACTCAAATCATTGCTGGTTACATTGTTATAATTCCTGCAATTGTCCTATTCGTCAAAACTGGTTATAGCAGTCTCATTTTCATTCCTGTTCTAATTAATGGCATTGGAGATGGTCTCGCTGAACCTGTTGGTATTAGATTTGGGAAACACAAATACAAAACTAAAGCTCTTTTTTCAAAAAGAGAATATGTTAGATCACTTGAGGGAAGTAGCTGTGTTTTTATTGCAAGCATAGTTATTCTTTTTTTATTTCAATCTTCATTTTCGTTTATTGAATTTATCTGGGCTTTAATCCTTTTGCCGTTCGCGATGACAATTGCAGAAGCGTTTTCCCCTCATACATGGGATACACCATTCTTATTTTTAACAGGATATATGGTTCTTTATTTTATTAAATCTATTCCTTTTTGATGTGCTATCATTCAAAAAAATATTGGGTAATTTTCAATAGTGCTGCCGAACCAGCCAGTGCACCGGATGCCATTCCGCTATCGCTCCATGGCAACCGGTGACCGGCGCGTTCGGCGACACAATCGCTGACAACAAGAGAGGAAGACAGCTTGTGTTAATGGCAAAGGGACTTATTGGTGGATTATTCCAGATAGCGTTTTTTGCCGTTTTTCTTCTCGTCCCAGCGAGAATCTGGGGCGGAACTTGGTATTGGCCTCGCGCGATTTGGTTTCTTGCAGGATATGGCATTCTGGTAGAGGTATCAATCATCTGGCTTGCCCGAGTCGCACCGGCCAGTTTGGAAGTACGATTCAAAGCGCCACTCACCAAAAAACAGCCTGTGGCGGATCGCGTGGTCTCGTCGATTCTTTTTACCATGATTTTTGCCTGGGTTGCGCTGATCCCGATCGACCTCTTTCACTTCCAATTGTTTCCCAAACCAAGTCTGCTGGCCTCGGTTCTGGGGGGCGTGATGCTTCTTATCGGTTTCGGGATTATCTTGGCAACGCTTTTTCAAAATTCGTTCGCCGCGCCGATCGTCGAAGATCAAACGGAAGAGGGGCAGGTCGTCATCGACAGCGGACTTTACGGCCTCGTGCGTCATCCGATGTACCTGGGATTCATTCCCTATTTCATCGGCCTGGCCCTTTGGCTCGAAAGCTATGTGAGTGCACTTTCGGTACTGCTCATTGTGGGCACCTTGATCGCCAGAGTCTTCATTGAAGAAAAGACGCTACAAGAGAATCTGCCCGGCTACCCTGAATACATGGAAAAGACACGTTATCGGCTGATTCCTTTTATCTGGTAGTAATATCGTCAACAAATGGATATGAGAAACAAACTGCCGAACGAAGAGCTGAAGGCGACGGGTAAACCCGCGCCTTAGCTCAAGCGTTCGGGGTTTACCTTTCTATCTTAAAAGCCATAATTTTATATGTATTTCTATATTGCTTTGCTTCATCACCTTTGATATCATATAATGTATGGGAAAGATAAAGTTTGAATGGAGTGCCAAAAAAGACAAGGAAAATCAGGCCAAGCATGGAATTTCATTTGAACTTGCCCAGTATGTTTTTGCCGATCCTAACCGCATTATTGCTGAGGACTTAACCCACAGCCAAGAGGAAAAACGATATTACTGTTTCGGCAAAGTCGGTGATGGAATTGTAACTGTCCGTTTCACATATCGTGTTAGTGTTATACGAATTATCGGAGCGGGTTATTGGCGTAAAGGAAGGAGAATATATGAAAACCAAAATTAAATACACTGATAAACCATTGGGGAATTTGCGTATAGTGGATGATTTCCTGCCTCCCCCTGAAGATTTGTTGTTTAAAAAGGAAAATGTAAAAATTACTATTACCCTCAGCAAAGATAGTGTTGATTTCTTTAGAGATGAAGCAAAAAAGCATAATACGCAGTATCAGAAAATGATCCGTAGTCTTTTAGACTTATACGCTGCTCATCACCAGAAACCGCCCCGAACCAGTCACTCCACCTGACCGCCAACAGCTCGGCGGTTTTTGAAATGCTCTACCCCGCATTAAAGCAGGTGGTTATTCAAGGTTCAGTGCCCCGAAATGTTGGCGGCAGGTGAGCTTAGTGTTCAGCGTATGACAATTGAAGATGAATTTTTTGTATTTGCCCTGAAAACATGATATATTGAATAAAATTATATCCATAAATCAAATGGAGTATAAAATATGAAACAGTTTAAAATAATTGTTGAAAAACATCCTGACACATATGTTGCTTATCCTCTTGGATTAAAAGGGATTGTTATCGGGCAGGGAAACACATATGAAGCTGCATTAGCTGATGTTAAATCCGCGATAAAGTTTCATGTTGAAAGTTTTGGCCTAAGTGAAATTAATGTTGATCCTCCAATCCTTGAAGCATTTGTTGCTGAAGCAGGAGTAGCCATTTAATGCCAAAATTTCCTGCTGATGCTCCAATCAAAAAGGTAATAAAAGCTCTTGAGTATGTTGGATTTAGTATTGTTCGTGAGGGTAATCACATTGCAATGCTAAGAAAGAATCCTGACGGCACTCATACTCCCCTCACTATACCAAATCACACTGTAATTAAAAAATCGACTCTACGAACAATCCTAACTCAATCAAAAATATCAAGAGATGATTTCCTTAAAGCATACTATCTTTAATATATTTCGCTGAACCTGGCAGTGTACCAGACCGGTGTTCCTCTGCGCTCCACACTGGCAGGTGACTTCAGCGTTATGCACAATTAAATAATGAACTTAGGAACTGAATATAAAGAACATCAGGTTTTCGCCAAGCTGAATGAGATGATTGACTTTTACAAAAGTCTTTCGATTTCAATATTTGGCTTTAGGAGGAATCTTGGAATCTTGGGGACGTTCTTGAATTCGTTGAATTAATATGATATTGCTGGATAATATTGTTAAATATAATAATACCAATATTTTTAGAGGGAATGCGAGATAATGCCAAGACAGGCGAGACTTGATACACCCGGAACCCTGCATCATGTAATAATTCGGGGAATAGAAAAAAGGCCCATTGTAGATGATGTCAAGGATAAAAAGGAATTTGTTTTCCGAATGGGTAATCTTTCAACAGAAGAGAAAACGACTATTTATGCATGGACTTTAATGACCAACCATGCACATATTCTTCTGAGAAGCGGTCCCTATGGTTTATCAAAATTCATGAGAAGATTTTTGACAGGTTATGCCATATATTATAATCACCGCCATAAACGAAATGGCCATCTATTTCAAAACCGATATAAATCTATTATTTGTCAAGAAGATGCCTACTTTCAAGAATTGCTCCGTTATATTCACCTAAATCCGATTAGAGCTAATATGTTCCCAAACATATCAAAGCTTGATGGATACCCCTGGTGTGGCCATGCTGTGATAATGGGCAGAAGGAAACACGATTGGCAGGACAGGGGCTATGTGTTAAGTTGGTTTGGCAAAAACGACAATGAGGCCAAAAATAACTATCGTCGCTATGTTCAAGAAGGGATCTCTTTAGGATCTCGCCCTGAGTTGGTAGGTGGCGGACTGATTCGCTCTCTTGGTTCTTGGTCCAATGTGATTTCTATGAGAAGGCATGGAGACAGAGATTTATCGGATGAAAGGATATTAGGGGATGGCAATTTTGTGGAAAAGATAATCAAAGAAGCAGACGATCTGGTAAAAAAACAGTTACCGGAAAACAGTCAACAACAAATAATAGTGAGGATCATGCAGGAAATTTGTGATAAAAGGGAGTTGAACATAAAGGAGATTGTCTCCGGGAGTCGTCGCCGGTTTGTTTCTGAGGCAAGGAGGATTATTGCTTACACATTGGTAAAGGATCATGGAATACCATTGTCAGAAGTTGCAAGGCATATTGGTGTTTCTACCTCTGCTGTATCTAAGATGATTGGTAGTGAAGTAATTTAATTCAACAAATTCAAGGACGTCCCTGAGATTCCTGAGATTCCCTTTCAGATGGTAGAAAAATTGTAATTGTCAAACCTGGAGGCAAACAAAGTTTTGGCAGAATAAGAAAAGAGGATTTTTTTGTTTTTATATACAGTCCTACCGAACAAACACTTTGGCAAATTACTCATAAACAAATACGTGACGATTTGGTGGAAAAAGCAAAAACCGATAGAAAAGAAACAATAAACATTCTTCAAGCATTTGAAAGAGTGTATAATGGAGAAGACCCTGATTGGGTATTAAAAGAAATAAATCTTTCTGCTCCATCAGGAGAAAATCACGAAGCTTTGATAAAAGCATATAAGTGGATATGGGGGCAAGAAGATGTAAACTATCCCACAGGAAAAGGACATGCTATGTCTTAGGAAGGCTGGGAGAAAAATGGAAAAAAATGGAATAAAACCGGAACAGGACTGAAGGATTTATTAGAAAAATTAAAATATCAGGAATAAAAAATGGAAGCATACTTTAAGGAAATCGGAATAAGACTTTTTAATGGTGATGTAATAGGCGTTTTAAATGCTTTGCCAGAAAAAAGTATTAACTTAATATTTGCCGATCCGCCATATAATTTGTCAAATGACGGTTTTACGTGCCATGCAGGGAAACGAGTTAGTGTTAATAAAGGGAAATGGGACAAAAGCAAAGGCATAGAAGAGGATTTTAAATTTCATTATAACTGGATTGAAGCTTGTCGTAGGGTATTAAAATCAAACGGTTCTTTATGGATTTCTGGAACTTATCATTCGATATATGCTTGTGGTTTCGCTCTTCAGAAGCAGGGTTGGCACATGATCAATGATATTTGTTGGTTTAAACCCAATGCAGCTCCTAACCTTTCCTGTAGAATGTTTACAGCAAGTCATGAAACTCTAATCTGGGCAAGAAAGGATAAGAAAATAAAACATACATTCAATTATGATGCTATGAAGAATGGCAAGTGGGATGAAGATTTTATAAAAAAACCAATGAAGCAGATGAGGAGTGTTTGGGCAATCAATACCCCAAAAAATGGAGAAAAAAAGTATGGCAAACATCCTACACAAAAACCCGAAGGCCTATTAGACCGCATTGTCTTAGCCACTAGCAATAAAGGCGATATTGTACTTGATCCGTTTTGTGGGAGCGCAACAACAGGAGTTGCTGCACTAAGATATAATCGTAGATTTGTCGGAATAGATTTGGAGCAAGAATATTTAGACAAATTTGCAATCCCAAGGATCAAGGACGAGTTTGCAAGAAAAAATTTGCCATTATTTAATACCAAAGCCCAGGTTGGAGAAGAACAAGTTGAATATGGATTGATGCCATAGTGTAGGAGATGTTGAGAATGGAAAGAAAAGAAGCGATCAAAAAATTACAGCAGCTTATCGGCAAAGAACTTCATGAATTAGCCAATGAATTTGGAGTTACCATATATCGAGATGGAAAAGTAAATAAAGGATGGGCCGGACATGTTTTTGAAAGATATTTAGAGCTGCCGATCAACTCAACGCAAGCACCTAACTTTGGCTCATGGGAATTGAAGTCAATCCCGCTGAAATATAAAAAGAATGGGGAACTTACTTTCAAAGAAACGATGGCCATTACCATGATTGATCCGGTAAATGTATGTCAGAAAGAATTTGAGGATAGCCATTTGCTGGCAAAGCTTAAAAAGGCCATAATTGTTGCCAGAATAGTTGGAGATAGTGTAGATGGTCCCAGTTATATTCATTCTGTTGTTGAGTTCAATCTGGAGGGTGGATTGTATGATGCTGTAAAAGCTGACTATGATTTTGTCAGAGATGTTTTGTTTGATCCACAAAGAGGATTTGATGCTTTAACTGGGAAAATGGGTTACTATATTCAGCCAAGAACTAAAGGCGCAGGTCATGGATCTACGTCCAGAGCTTTTTACGCAAGACCGAGATTCTTAAAAGAGTTTATCGAAATATGATTCTAACGAAAATTTCAACTTGACTGGAACAGCGATTGGCGAATTTTAAATTTTGGTGCTCGCAATAAGTTATTTAAAATATTGAAGTACAGTGCGCCGTATGTTCCAGCAGGTTAAATTAGCGTTATACTACCAGCAACATACTATAAAAATACGCAAAAACGACCTATCTTAAGACCGGCTTCCTGGAAAATAGGAACAGCAGAAATGACTATGAAGAAAAAAAGATTAAAGAAGAAAAACGCCAGCTTGAACAGGCGCAAAAAGATAAAGATGATTTTAAGGGATTTATGGTTGAGTTAGAAAAATTGGAAGATGGACAGCAGGAATTGATTAAAACAATTGTTAGGAAAATTTATGAGGCCTTGAAAGAAAGCGATGTTATGGCTTTTGCATCTACACCTGCATGTATAAATATTGGCGAGGAAGTTTTAAAAGCTGCATATCATATTTCAAGTTTGACTTGGAGGCACGAAAAATAAAGCTGCATGGTCCAACAAACCGCATAAACTCGGACTGGCAATTCCGCTGCGATTCATTGCCATCCGGTTATGCGGTTCGGAGTCATTGATAAAATATCAGATCTATTGACTGAAAAGGTCTCTTTTGTTATTCTCTTATGAATTGGAGGCTACTATTATGAAAGAAGAACAATTGCTTGAACGAATCGTACTGAACCAAAAAGTCATGGTAGGTAAACCTGTCATACAGGGAACTCGTTTAACTGTAGATTTCATTCTTAATCTCTTGGCGCACGGGGCTACAGAGAATGAGATTTTGAATGAATATAAAGGCCTCACCATTGAAGACATACATGCTTGCTTCCTTTTCGCTACCAAGTCCCTCAAGAACACTGAATTTATGCCGCTGATGGCGGAGTATTCCTAATGCGATTCCTCGTGGATGAATGTACAGGCCCAGATGTTGCTGAGTGGCTGCGCAATCAAAAGCACGAAGTATTTCCGGTTTTTGAAGAGGCAAGAGGAATGGATGATGATGGCATAATCTTGAAGGCACTCTAAGAAAATTGGATTTTGATCACAAACGATAAGGGTTTCGGAGAAAAAGTATATCGAGATGGCCGTCTTCACAGGGGTGTTATCTTACTTCGCCTTGAAGATGAACGTTCTCCATCAAAAATCCAGGTACTATACCGCCTTCTCGGGACATACTCAGATAGATTGTCAAACACATTTGTCGTAGTCACGGAAAAGCAGATTCGTTTTGCCCGAAGGTAGATTAAAACCCATCTTTACCACTTCATACCAATAACTTATTGATATGATTATTTTTATGATTTTGTCATAATGATTTACGCCGAAGAACTTAAAATAAATTTCGTTAAAAATAAGTCAGTTATAAATTTAAATACCGCAAGTGGTAAAGATGGTTTAAAAGGAGACGTCCCATTTGCTGCACTTGACCGCAGAAGCCGAGCCGATTTAGAACATTTGTAATTTTGTGGCAGATTATCTCTTTTTTGATAGTTTTTCGGATAGCGTCTGCGGCAAGTGAGCAGTACGTTAGTGAGTTGAAGAGATAAATTGTTCAGCGGCGGCAGCAAGAAGCTCGGAGCGCTTCATACCGTGTTTTCCTCTATACTCATCAACATCTTGAAGGAGAGATTCGGAAAACATTACATTAAAACGTTTTTTGGGCTCATTGACTATTTTTATTTTTGGTTTTGGAATTGGTTTTCCATGTTTTTTTGCGGTTTCGATCCATAAAATCATAGCTGTTTCAATCTCTTTTAGCGCCTCTTCAGGGGTGTCGCCAAAAGCAGAACAACCTTTAAGCTCTTCGATTTCAGCTATAAAATCGCCATCTCCCTCAGGATCGGGGAAAATTTTAACAGTATATTCCATAATTATTCTCCATCTATGATTTTTATCGCTTGTTTGACTTGATAAGCTTTTGCGGTTCCGTCTTTCTTTTTTTGGGCGTTTATTGGATTCTCAATAGTTGGATGAACAAAAATATGATGACTTCCTTTTGCTCGATCAAGAGTGAATCCGTTGTCTTCTATCCAAGTTACAAAGTCTTGGAATTTTACGTTGTTTGGGCTTCTTCTAATTTTTTGATTTTTCTTGTCTGCTTTAGTCATAATCAAGGGATTGAGTATTGTTCAATTTTGCAATGATACCATTCTAATGTGTAATTACACATTTGTCAAGCTGTTAGATAATGGTTTTTTCGTTATAATTGTATTAACATTCACTAACAATGCTGTTGTAGGTGACTTTGGGGACGCGCGGCAATGTCAGCAAGCTTGCCCGCTACCAACGTTCCTTGCCGGGTCAGGGTTCGTGCTTCCGTTGCATGGCGTACCCAAAGCCCCTGGGCAGCGGCGGACCTCGCAGTAAGAAATAAAATTAGGCTCGCTTTAGGGAAGAGGAAGACGTAATTATGAGTTCACAATTCAAACCGAGTGTTGGATATAAAGAGAAAGTAATTGAGAGTTTTAACCGGCAGGAAGTAATGAAAACGATTAATGCATCAATCCTTACTGTTCGTCCAGGTGAAATAGAATTGGAGTTTCCATATCAATCAAACTTAACACAACAGCATGGTTTCATCCATGCTGGTATTGTTTCAACTGTGCTTGATACAGCTTGTGGCTATGCGGCTTTCTCACTAATGCCGGATAATGCCGCAGTTCTAACTATTGAATTTAAAGTAAATTTGTTGTCTCCAGTGAAAGGGGAGCGGTTCCGAGCTGTTGGTAAAGTCAAAAAACCCGGTAAAAATATCACAGTAGCGGAAGGAGAGCTATTCTCCCATGTAAAAGGTGGGCTAAAATTAGTAGCAACAATGGTCGGTACTATTATGTCAGTTTATAATCGCGAAGGCATTGAATACTAATGGCCCAACGATGGCATTAAGGGCGACGGAAGTGGTTCTTCAAGAAGTGTACTTTTTCAAGGCGTACGGGTGCATTAACCTATGAATAGGCTTTGAACGATTCACTGGAGAGGACGTAAATAGCTTGCACATTTCACGCCTTTCAGTTCCAGGTCATCCTGCTCATACAAATTAGGATTTGAAATATGAAGAAATTTAAATTTAAAAAAATTGATGCATTTGCAACTCAAAAATCTGATGGAAATCCGGCTGGTATGGTATACTTAGGCTCTCTTGAGAATATAACTACAGATGAAATGCTGAGAATTGCCAAAGAATTAAAAGGGTTTGTTAGCGAGGTGGGATATGTAAGAAGGATTGACGCAAACACATTTGATTTGAAGTATTATTCTTCTGAAAGAGAAGTCGATTTCTGCGGGCATGCCACAATAGCAATAATGTATGACCTCATAAAAAACAGCAATAATCTAATAAACAAGAAGCAAATAAATATTATAACATGTAAAGGAAATTTGATAGTTGAAAATAGGATTAGCAATGAAGATGCTGTATTCATAACCTCACCTGTTCCGGTTTTTTCTCCAAACGAGGTTAACACTGAAGCTATTGCTGACGCATTGAGAATCGATTTAGATGAAATAAATAATGGTTATCCCGCCTCTATTGTAAATGCCGGTTTGGAGACGTTAATTGTGCCTATAAAAAGTTTAAATGGAATTCTCTCAATATCGCCACTATTAGATGAGTTGAAAGGGTTTTGTATCGAAAACTCAATTGATATTATAACTGTATATTCAGATGAAGTGGTCGATAAAAAAAATAGATACCGGACCAGAGTTTTCGCCCCTACTTTTGGGTATCTTGAAGATCCGGCAACTGGTTCAGGGAATTCCGCATTTGGCTATTATCTTTTGAAAAACAAAATATGGGATGGCGCTTTTATGTCATTGGAACAAAATGGAAGCTTTGAAAATCCAAACATTATAAAATTAATGGCAAAAGATACTGAAGGCACTAAGCCCCAGGTTGTTTTCGGAGGTGGAGCAATTGTAAGAATTAATGGGGAATATATTTTACAGTAATATTCTATTTTAATCTCATACTTCAGGATTACAATTGGATGAACACGGATTTGAAAAAGCGGCCGCTTTTTCAAACCGGTTATCCCAAGCATTCGGCATAGGATAAATAATACAATGAATGACACATACGTTCACGGATACAATCAAAGAGAAAATATTCGTTTACAAGACCAGGCTTCGACTCTTGTTGACTTATTGCATTCAGACACCTCATTTCCCGCAAAAAGTAAGGTTTTGGAAGTGGGGTGTGGAGTAGGTTCACAAACCGTTATCCTGGCAAGAAACAGTCCAAATGCCCATATCACGTCTATTGATAGACCAACTCACGTTTGATAAAAGTATTAAAGACCTTTACAGGGCCGCAGATTATGATGGTGTTTTTTGCTACACTTTTTTCAAGGCTGTTGCGGAAAAGAGATAATTTGCCACAAGAATGCAGGTGACTTTGGGTATGCGCGGTAATTTCAACATATTAACTTTCGATAAAATTCAGTGGTTGCTCAAGCCTGGTTGCCCGTTGTCAGGGAGTCCCCAAAGCACCTCCATTTTAGGCGTTAGTTTTACTTTTTTGTGCACAAAAAATATTTCCAGTGCTGTATCGGTATGACATTTTTTGCTTGTCATTTTGGCACTGGCATGGTATTTTGAATTTAATCTTAAATCATAGGGGGTAAGATGCCGGTTACAGAAAAAAGATTTCAAACCAGAATGCCATATCATGTACATGATAAACTTGTGCAT
>JAYEMW010000205.1:0-3238 GCA_034718555.1 Thermodesulfobacteriota bacterium | reverse complement strand
TGATGGCTTCCATTTTTTCAGTGACAATAATTTCAATTTTATCGCCAGTATGCAATTTCAGAGATTCTCTGATTTTTTTTGGGATTGTTACTTGCCCTTTAGTTGTGAGAGTAGCTAATGACATTATATTCTCCTTACCTTTTAATAATATCTTACTAAAGTGTAAGGCAGAATTGTTTTTGTGTCAAGCACTTTTGCGGATTCAGGTAGTTTGCTGTGATATACTTCGAGACATAACAGTTCGGTCACCTGGTGGCGGATAACATAAACATAACTTCATATTACTGACCTCGTAATTTATAGCGTATACTGGTGTAATGTTTTGTACATAAATCTCTGTTTCCAACCCAGGAGTTGGGTTAAAAGGTTCACGGTTCAGAGGTTCAGAGGTTGAGCTTCCTTGGTATTAAACCTATGGAATCAATAACTAAGGGAAACATCGCGAAGCAGTTAACCTTGAATCCCGCTTTCAGCGGGAAACCCTGAACCCAGACCGAGCTGATGTCAAATTAATTTGCAATCCCGCGGGATATAAAGGTTTGGAACCATTTGTATTAAGCGTATAAGGTGCCAGGAGGCACTGACATTTGCCAGGCACTGACATTTGACATTATAAGATCCCTGTTTCTTTTCAACTATGATACTCAATGCAATCTCATCAAAAGTGGATGCGTTTATATCGAACCCTATGGGGACATGAACTGATTTGAGCACACTTTCGGCTATGCCTTTGGATCGAAGGCGATCAAACAGGGCCTTTATCTTTTTTTGGCTGTGTATTAAGCCAATGTATTTTGCATTGCCTTGTAAAACCTGAAAAAGCACTTTTTCATCGTATTTATGGCCTCTGGTTGCAATCACAACATTACTTAAAGGGTTTAAAGCAAGTTTCGAGAGCAGATTATTAAATCCATATCCTCTTTATTATCTTGACTTACCGTTTTAAAGTGTTTATTATAAAATTCAAGTAATCACTCTGGAGTTTGATATGGGAATAATTACAGCAAAACAATTGAAGATCAAAACCGGTGAGGTAATAAGGCGTGTCAAATCAGGTGAGCATTTAACCATAACATACCGCGGAAAACCTGTTGGAATTATATTACCTTCTGAAGAACGGAAAAAAGATGAAACGGAAAAATTACGTCCCTATGATGAGGCATGGAAAGGCATTGAGGAATCTCTGGCAAAAATAGAGCCGGCATTCAAGGGCTGGCAGGAGGCAACAGCATGGGTTCGGAGCAGACATTAGTCCTTATAGATACCAATATTTTTGTAATCGACCTGCGTTATCAAAGAGACGTTAACTTTAACTTAAACCGAGCGTTTCTTGACTTGATAGCAAAAAGGGTCACAGGCTTCACAACGGTTGTCAACCTTTTAGAACTTTGCGGAATCCTGTCTTTCAATCTTAGTGAAAAGCAACTCCTTGAGCTTTGGTTCTATTTTTATGATAGATACAAGGTTACAGTCCTCCCTGATACTCGATTAGAAAGCAACTTCCCCACAATAAAAATTCAAGAAATATTTGATCTACTCAAAAAAAAGACATCCTTTGGCGATGCCATGACAATAGCTATTGCAAAAAAGCAACTGTCATTTATATCCACAATGATTACATGGGATAAGGGGCATTTTGAAGGCAAATTTTCAGGAACTGTCCTTACACCAGAGGAATTCAATAGGATTGAGCAAGCATGAGATAGGAGTGTTTTACTTTTTCCATCCTCCACAACAAGAATCGTGCCAGGTGCCAGGTCTTGAAATTTTAAATTAAAAAAGTCTTGTTTCTTTCCGTCGCACTGAAACAATCTCAGCCATGATACTCAGGGCAATCTCATCAATGGTAGATGCGTTTATATTTAATCCTATTGGGACATGAATTGATTTAAGTGAACTGTCGGATATTCCTTTGGATTGAAGACGGTTAAACAGGGCCTCTACTTTTTTTTTGGCTGTGTATCAGGCCAATGTATTTTGCATTGCCTTGTAAAACCTGAAAAAGCGCTGTTTCATCGTATTGGTGGCCTCTGGTAGCAATAACAACATAACTTGAACTTTTTAAATCAAGTGTCGAGAGCAGATTGTCAAATCCATTGGTGAGGATAAGGTCTGCATCCGGCAGCCTGCGGGTATTGGCAAACTTAGGGTCGTTATCAATGACTATTATTCTAAATCCCATAAGTTTGCCTATCTTAGAGAGGGAGATGGTTAAAACCCCGGCGCCAAATATATGAAGAGTGGGAATGGTTTTCATAGGCTCGATAAAGAATTTAAGTTTTCCCCCTAATTCCATCCCACGCTTTTTTTCTTCTTCAGGGCTTACACCAACAAGGATTCGCTCCGGCTTACCTTTTTGTATGATTTCCTGCGCCTTTTTAATAACATATATTTCAATATCGCCGCCTCCAACTGAGCCGATAATGTCTCCATCTTCTTTTACTATCATCATTGTATGAGTTTCATGTGGGGCAGAAGATCTGATAGAGGCAACAGTTACAAGGGCAATCTTTTCTCCATTTTCTATTAGCCCAAAAAGGATGGGATATATTGAATTTGCATTATTTATGCCGGTGTCTTCGTCCATAGTTTACTTTAGATATCAGGTCTTTAAAGGGTGGGTTAATATTCTATTGTTTTAATGGTAGGCGGACGTAAAAGGTTGAGCCGGCTCCTTCTTTGCTTTTAACATTTATAGTTCCATTATGCGCCTCGACTATGGTTTTTACTATAGGCAATCCAAGGCCTGTTCCAACAATGTTTCTTGTTTTTTCTGTTTTTGACCGGTAAAATCTTTCAAAGATTCGAGGTATTTCATCTGGTGCAATTCCATATCCATTATCAGCTACGTTGATAACCACAAAATCTCCTTTTATCCCGCCGCTGACTGTGACTTCTCCTCCTTCCGGGGTATATATTAATGCATTTGTAATTAGATTGCTGAAAACCTCTTCCATATTTTTCGGGTCTGCATTAACGACAGGGATATTCGTTTTTTTGAGGCTTAGAGATATATTTTTTTCTTTTGCCCGAGGTTGAATAAATTCTACTAATTCGCTAAGGATATCCATTAATTGCACTTCCTGCCTGTCTTGAACTATGAGGCCCGCCTCTATGCGTGATAGATCAAGGAGCTCGTTGGATAATTCAACGAGACCATTCACCCTTTTGGACATCCTGCTTAGTATGTCAGTCTGCTTGGCGCCAAGCTCTCCTGCCAGCCCGTCTAAGAGAATCT
>JAYEMW010000204.1:4239-16479 GCA_034718555.1 Thermodesulfobacteriota bacterium | reverse complement strand
GGCTCTGAAGGACAGAAGCTTTTGCCTCTTATCAAGGATGCTGTATCCAAGCACAGATCGTTTACCGGCAAATAAAGTTTTGAAAGGGCAGGACAATATGAACGCAACAGGGGGTTTTCTGCCCCTGTTGCTGTGGAGGACAATTTTCAATGACCAGAAGCAAAAGGATAGTTCGATTTATTGAAACTATTTCAGTCATTTTAGGTGGTCATCTTATGGGGTGGTTGCTTATGGTGCTGATGTTTATGATCCTTGTTGAAGTATTGACAAGGTACATCCTTCAATCGCCCCTATCTATTGCTGAAGAATACGGCGGTTACATACTGGTGTTCATAACTTTCCTAGGGTTGGGTTATACCTGGAAGGAAAGGGGCCACATCAGGGTAGAATTGATAATTAATGTGCTTTCACCTAAGGCTCAGAATTGGCTTAGGTTGATCACGATAATCTTGGCTATCACTTTTTCTATAGTGATGATCAAGGCCAGTTATGACTTGGTGTCATACTCATATCTTTTTGGTACGAGAAGCGGTAGCTGGCTGCGAACGCCATTAATTTGGCCCCAAATAGGTTTAATTATTGGCTCTGTCTTGCTTTTTATCCAGTTGACTGCCGAGTTTATAAGGGCCATAATGAACCTTAAGCAGGAGGAAAGGGAAGTATGATGGGGGCAGAGATCTTAGTTGGCATAATTCTTATTGTGGGCCTGTTAATTTTATTATTTGCTGGTCTGGAGATCGGTTGGTCAGTAGGCATCATATCCGTTATCGGCCTGATTTGGTACATTGATCAACCCATAAACCAGGTGGCTTATACCTGTTGGGGTTCGCTCGATTCTTTTACCCTTACGGCTATGCCGCTCTTTATCCTTATGGGTTCAATACTTGGTAATACCGGGGTTAATGAGCGTCTTTTCGCGGCGATTGATAAATGGACTGGCGGTCTTCCGGGAGGATTGGTGTGTTCTGTGGTTGGTGGTAATGCTGTCTTTGGCGCCATGTGTGGTTCTACTATAGCCGCGGTGGCAACTTTTGGAAAGATTGCCTTCCCTATAATGGAAAAGAAGAAATATTCCCCCAGCCTCAGCCTTGGTTGCATTGCAGCGGCAGATATTTTGGCGCCTCTCATCCCACCCAGCATCCTCCTGATTCTCTATGGCGCCTGGCAGGGACTCTCCCTGGTAGATCTACTCGCTGCAGGCCTTATACCAGGGATTCTTATGATGATATCCCTCATGTCCTTTATTATAATCAGGGTTAAATTTAATCCTGACCTGGCCCCTCAAGCTCAAAAGTATAGCTGGAAGGAAAAACTACATGCTGTTAAAGAAATTCTTCCATTTGCCGCCGTAATTTTAGGTGTATTATCTGCGATTTTTGGAGGCTTTATGACCCCTACTGAAGCGGCGGGCTTGGGTGCATTCCTTAGCATGGTTCTTACAGCGATATATAAAAAGCTTAATTTGAAAATACTCAAGACGAGCCTGTTGGAAACTGTGAGGGTAACCTCATTTTCTTTGTTTATAATGGCAATGGCCTCCCTAATCTCCCATGTCTTTAACTCTGCAGGCATCATCCCCAGCATAAAGGACTATGTAATAGGACTTCCAATCGGTAGATATGGTATTTTAGCGCTTTTCTTTGTAATGTATTTTATTATGGGTATGTTATTCGATTCATGGTCCATGCTTTTCCTTACCTTTCCTTTTGTCATGCCCATTATTATTGCATTAGATTTCAATCCTATTTGGTGGGGTGTCGTTTACGTGGTGGCAGCCGAACAAAGCTCGATCACACCACCATTTGGCTTAAGTCTTTTTGTACTTCATGGGGTTGTTCCCCAGCATCCAATGGGCACCATTGTTCGCGGAGCTCTTCCCTTTCTTATCCCAATTTATTTGAACATACTGCTGCTTATAGTTTTCCCCCAAATTGCTTTATGGTTGCCTAGCCTATTGCGTTAATAGGCTGTGAGAAGAATTATGCACGATCATTTAGTGTGCCTCTTATATATTGATATGAAGGCCGTTAATGGTGTTATGTTACCGATAGTGATATATAAAATTTATGATAGTGATATAGCAAAAAATAAATCTTTATAAGTCCATACATTAAGGAGTGGGAGGTATAAATTATTATGCTGAATACAACAATTTCATATTTTTCTCAAGATAAGTTAGGAGTCATGGGGGAAAGAGTGTTTGAGCTGCTCGAAAAGAATGGTGTCAAAATGGACCATCCGGAGGTCGCCAAACTATTGTCCAAAGCTGGAGCTAATGTGGATTTTGATAGCCAAATAGTTCGTTTCCCTAAGAAGTTTTTAGAGGAACAAATTATTAAGGCCCCCAAGAACTTTGTTTTAGAAGGTAGGAGTGGAAAATTTAAATTAGAGATACCCCGTGAAGACGGTACATTCCATACAAGAACGAATACAGGAGGCCAAACATGGATAGAGCCTGAAACTGGTAAATACAGAAGGGTTACAATTTCAGATGTGGCTACTTGGGCAAAATTATCATATAGATTAGAAAATATTGGATTTTCAGCCTTTCCAGTGCCGAATGACGTGCCCACTGCAACGGCTGATATATATGCCCTAAGTGCAATGTTACAAAATACCGAAAAACATGTATGGGTGCAACCCTATACAGAGGGCAGTGTTAAGTATTTAATTGAGCTTTCTATTGCAGCAGCAGGGGGAGAAGACGCATTGAAAAATAATCCACTTGTTAGCTTTATTACGTGTTCATTGACGCCATTGGAATTTAAGTACATGGACTTAGATATCATATTACAATCCTCTCGCAAGGGCATACCTCTTCATGCCTGCAGTTTGCCAGGTGCAGGGACTACAGGACCTATTACTGAGTCTGGTGTCGTACTTTTATCCGTGGCTGAAATTTTAGTAATGTTAGCAACAGCGCAGGTTATTCAACCGGGTATTCCAATTGTAGCAACACCTCTTATCTTTTCTGCTGATATGAGCACGGGGAGAAGCCTCCAATCCAGTGTAGACTCAATGCGGAGTAATGCATTGGCTGTTCAATTTATCAAGAATGGTTTTGGGATACCTGTCCATACATATGGTATTGGCGCTGATTCACCTATTATGGATGGTCAATGCATGAGTGAGGGAGCTTTGCGCAGCATGCTTATTAGCAGCTCCGGCGCTGATATATTGGGAGGGGCCGGGCAAATTGAGACAGCTACTACAATAAGCCCTTTACAGTTGGCTATTGATAACGAAGTATTTGGCATGGTCAGACACATTATAACTGAAATGCCCTTTGATGATGATTCCATGGCTTGGGATGACCTCATGGAAGTTATGCCAGGGGGGGAGTTTCTTACTAAACAGCATACGCTTCAACACTGCAGGGATGGCTTGCCTCCAATAAATTTTATCAGATCTGACAGAGAAACCTGGGAGAAGAAAGGGCAAGGTGATCTGGTAGAAAGGGCGAAAGAATTCTGCAGGCAACTTTTGAAAAAGCCAACTACCCCAATTATGAATGATGATGTAGTAAAGGAAATGGATTCTATAGTAAAAAGTGCAGACGAGCATTTAACATAGAATAGCAGCAAAATACTTGTTATTAAAAATATTGGATGACCAAGGAAAAAGGGGTTGAATATGTCTGATCAAAATTTAAAAAAAATGACAGAGACTTTGATTTCAGGTGAAGAAAAAGAACTCTTGCAACTTGTTAATAAAACACTGGACGAGGGAATTTCCGCCAAGGTAATTCTCAATGACGGTCTAATTTGCGGGATGGATATAGTTGGTGAAAAGATGGAAACCGGAGATATGTTTATTCCAGAGGTCCTCAGGTCTGCAAGGGCCATGAGCGGAGCTGTTGAGATTCTCAAGCCTCTTTTGGGTGAAAAGGATATAAGAGCAGGTGGAAAAGTAGTCATTGGGACTGTAAAGGGCGACCTGCATGATATTGGGAAAAACCTTGTAGTCATGATGCTCGAAAGTGCCGGCTTTGAAGTGCACAATATTGGTGTGGATATTTCACCTGAAAAATTTGTGACTGCAATTAAAGAGAAAGAAGCCGATATTCTTGCGCTCTCAGCCCTACTAACGACTACCATGAACATGATGAAGGTAACTATTGACGCAGTTAGAGAAGGCGACCTTGGGGATACCGTTAAAATATTAATAGGTGGTGCCCCTGTCACTCAGGAGTTTGCAGATAAAATCGGAGCTGATGGATATGCACCGGATGCTGGCTCTGCCACTAAATTAGCTAAAGCTTTATTAGCCTGAGGCGTTTGTCGGCATATTTTAGGATGAAATCCTGGAGATATACCAATTTTCCTTGTATCGTCTTTGCAAGAGTTTATTCACAGTGTAGGATGATTGTCCTCCTATAATTATTGTTAAAATTTAGGTTACCTATGAAGAAAATAAAAATTAAATTTATCCTCAATGACCAAAAACAAAAAATGGAAATCCCGCCTAATATATCACTCCTTGATTTACTAAGGGATCATCTTGGGCTGACCGGTGCAAAAAAGGTGTGCGAGTCTGGTGAATGTGGCGCTTGCACTGTGCTGATAGATGGCAAGGCAGTGAACTCCTGCATGGTCCTGGCGCCACAAATTAATGGGAAAAGAGTTCAGACCATTGAGGGCATGAGTTCAGGTTCATCCCTTCATCCGCTACAAAAGGCATTTGTTGATAAAGGCGCAGTCCAGTGTGGATTTTGTACCCCAGGAATGTTGATGTCATTAAAGGCATTGTATGATGAAAAAATTAATGTAGATCGAGAAGAGATTAAGCTTGCCATATCTGGAAATCTGTGTCGCTGTACAGGTTATCAGCAGATAATAGATGCTGCTGATACTGCATTTAAAGGGAGGGGCGAAAAGTGATTTTACCGGAATTTGATTTTGTAACCTTTAATACCTTAAAAGAAACACTGAGCCTCCTAAATCGATATGGTAATGAGTCAAAGCTGATTGCCGGAGGCACGGATTTGATGATTAAGCTTAAAAGCGGAGCGGCAACGCCAAAGTATATAGTAAACCTTTCAAGCTGTGAGGGTCTAAATTATTTAAAAGATAACAATGGCAAAATATCTATTGGACCGATAGTCACACACACGGAATTAGTAAATTCATCCCTTCTAAATAAGTTTGCCCCTGTTCTTTCTGCGGCTGCAGGTGTAATAGGTTCGCCTCAGATACGCAACCAGGGTACAATAGGTGGCAATATATGTAATGCATCGCCTTCAGCAGATACAGTGCCTGCCCTTATGGTTTTGAATTCAAAGGTTAAAATAGTTAGCCATGATGAAGAGCGATGGACTTCACTTAAAGATTTTTTTCTAAGCCCACACCACACCATTTTAAAAGGAAATGAACTAATTGCAGAAATTGAGATGGAGAAATTGCCGGAGGATACCCTTTTTTCCTTCCAGCGTGTTTCGAGAAGAAAGTCAATGGACATTGCCCAGATGAGTGTGGCAGTGGCACTTGTTATGGATGAAAACAAAGGACATGTCCTTGAGGCGAGAATTTCCCCTGGATCTGTGACCCCAACGCCTGTAAGGATTCATGAGGCGGAAAAAATACTTGAGGGAGAAATATTAACAGATAATATAATTGAATCCGCAGCAGAGGAGGTATCCCGGAGGGCAATTGATATGGCCGATACCCGCTGGATACCTGAGTATAAAAAGCCCGCAATAAAAGGTTTGGTAATCAGGACGATTAAGGATGTAATGGGGCAGAGAGGACAAATGCAATGAGGACAGTAGGAAAGAGAGTAGAAAGAAGGGGCGCTAAGGAAGCAGTAGCAGGAAAAACATTATACTCAGACGATATTAAGATGGAAAATGTTGTCCATCTAAAGGTAGTGCGGAGCACCCACCCTCATGCCCTGATTAAAAATATCGATACCTCAAAAGCAAAAAAAATTAATGGTGTTATCAGGATATTTACATCGAAAGATATCGAAGGTACAAACAGATACGGAATAATCAATAAGGATCAAGAAATACTTGTGGAACGAAAGGCAAGGTATGTGGGAGACCCTGTTGCGCTTGTGGCCGCTGAAAGTGAATCTGCTGCAGTAGAGGCGGCAAATGCGGTGACAGTTGAATATGAGGATATCCCCCCTGTTTCTACAGTTGAGGAGGCAAAAAATTCTGATACTGAGCCGGTCCATGAAAAAGGAAACCTTCTCTTCACAAGGGATATCATTAAGGGTGATATTGATAAAGGCTTTGATGGGGCAGATATAGTAATAGAGCATACTTATACCACCTCTATGATTGCCCACGGTTATCTGGAAACAGAGGCAGGCATAGGGTTTCTTGATGAAAAAGGGATAATCGTTATTAAGGTATCAACACAAAATCCCCACTATGATCAGCGTGATGTAGCTGCAGCCCTTGGCCTAAATACTGATCAGGTCAGGATAATCCAGTCGCCTACAGGCGCAGCCTTTGGAGGAAAACTCGATATTTCCGTTCAAGGTCTTATTGCCCTTGCAGTCCGGCATCTTAAAAGGCCGGCAAAATTGCGCTATAGCCTGAAAGAAACTATGTTGTCAGCATGTAAAAGACATGCCATGAAAATACATTATAAAACAGGCGCAAAAAAGGATGGGAAAATAACGGCTGTTGATGTTAAATTTATCCTTGATACCGGCGCCTATGCCTCCTATGGACTGGCCGTTTTATCAAGGGCAGCCGTTCATGCCCTTGGGCCTTATGAAGTGGAAAATGTGAAAATCCATGGCGAGGTATATTATACAAACAATATATGGGCCGGTGCAATGAGGGGGTTTGGTGTGCCCCAGGTAAGCTTTGCACATGAGGGACAGATGGATTCCCTTGGCAAGGCTTTATGCATAGACCCCTTTGAAATTCGGATGATTAATGCATTAAAGGAAGGTTCTGTAACAGTTACAGGGCAGGTTTTAAATGCCAGTGTTGGAATTAAGGAAACCCTGCAAAAAATTAAGGCTGCAAAGGAGAGCAGAGAGAATGCACTAATAGCCAGGGACAAAAAATCTGATCCCCACAAGAAGTATGGGTGGGGTATGGCCTCTTTCTGGTATGGCATTGGAAATACAGGAATGTCTAATCCGTCAACTGCCAGGGTTGAAACAGATAAAGAAGGGCAAATAACCCTCTTTACCGGGGCGGCAGAAATTGGACAAGGTTCGGACACTGTATTAACACAGATTGCTGCAGAGGCATTACAGATACCATATGAAAGTCTGAACCTTGTGAGAGGTGATACAGGTTTGACTACCAATGCAGGCGCTACTTCAGCCAGTCGCCAGACATACATATCTGGAAATGCAGCGAAACTGGCAGCGGAGGATCTTATTAAAAAGTTTAGTGAAGAGGCCGCCGCACAACTCAATGTTTCTTTAGATGAGATAATTTACAAACAAAGTGAATTTAAGGCAGGGGGAAAATCTACAAACATTAAGGAACTTTCTGAAAGGCTGTATAAAAAAGGGCAAATGCCCATAGGGGATGGTGTTTTTGATCCACCAATTACTATGTTAGACAAAGAAACCGGCCAGGGGGTCCCGTATGCCACCTATACATTTGGAACGTATTACGTAGAAGTTGAGGTTGACACAGGTACAGGAGAGGTTTTAGTAAATCATGTTATTGCAGCTATAGACGCAGGCAGGGCAGTGAATCCGTCAAATGTGGAAGGCCAGATTATTGGAGGCGTGGCCATGGGTATCGGCTATGCGCTAATGGAGGAATATAAGCCGGGAGAAACGACATCCTTTACTGATTATCTTTACCCTACAAGCATGGATGTTCCTCCTGTAGATGTAATCATTGTGGAAGACCATGAGCCTACCGGACCATATGGCGCAAAGGGAGTAGGAGAACCCGCCCTTATTCCAACAGCTCCGGCGATTATCAGCGGCATTAACCAGGCAATGGATGTAAAGATTGTTGACCTCCCTGCCAAACTGGAACGTGTTATGAAGGAGATGCAGGGATAGGCCATGAAAATACAATCAATAGTTGATCATACAGTAAAATATCTCGAAGATTTGATTATTACAGGAAAAATTAGCCCTGCTCAGAGGATTAAGGAACAAGAAGTATCGTCTCAATTAGGCATCAGTCGTCCGCCGGTTCGTGAGGCCTTTAAGATCCTGGAGGCCGAGGGCCTGATAAAAAGAGAGCCGAGACGGGGTGTATTTGCTTCTGAGATAAATGGAAAGGATATCTGGGAGATTTACACATTAAAGATCGCCCTTTATTCCCTGGCAGTGACCCTTGCGATTGATAAGATAAACAACAAAGGTATTGAGAAATTAGAGGTTATTGTAGGGCAAATGGAAGAAATCTCGAACAATGAAACAGACCCTGATATTATAAAATATGAGGACTTAAATAACCAGTTTCATGAAACAACAGCCCACATTGCCAGCCATGGAAGGTTAAAAAAGATAATGCAATCCTTGAACAATCAAATCAAAAGGGTCAGCTATAGGTCATTTAATAAAAAAGATCATCTGAAATCATCAGGTAGATATCACAGACAAATTCTCGAGGCCGTTAAGTTAAAAGATAAGGGACTTGCTGAACAACTTACGAGGGAGCATATAATAAAAGGGTTAGAGGTTCATAGAGAGATTGATGAGAAAATAGATTAAGGGTGTTTTAATAAGATTTAAAATATGATGGAGGTTTTTATGATGTTACCGGAAGTTAAGAGCAACTATGGAAGATTAAAATTATTTATTGATGGTGAGTGGATAGATTCAAAATCTAACGATATAAATGAAAGCACAAACCCTGCCTCAGGTGAAGTGATTGCAGAATTTCCCACTGCAACCATGGAAGAGGCACACGATGCCGTTGAAGCAGCACACAGGGCATTTAAGGAATGGGGGAAAGTCTCTTTTCGTGATAGGGCTACTTTACTTTTTAATATGCGCAGCAAATTTGTAGATAACTATGATAGGCTAAGCCGCATCTTGACCCAGGATCACGGTCGAACCATAGGAGAGGCAAAGGGGTCTGTAAGCAGGGTAATTGAAAATATAGAGTCGGCCTGTTCAGCTTTATATGGTCTGGCCAAGCAGAACGAACATATGGATCAGGTAGCTACCGGCATTGATCAGTATCTTGTATGGGAACCTCTTGGGGCCTTTCTTATTATTACCCCTGGAAATATCCCCATGCATGCCTGGTCATCCTTTGTCCCATATGCGCTTGCAGCCGGATGCACAGTGGTAATAAGCCCAAGCAGACAAGACCCTGTTGCAGGAGAGGTCATCTGTCAAGTGGCCCAGGAAGCAGGGTTTCCCCCTGGGGTAATAAATATGGTTCATGGGGGACGAAATATTAATAAAGAGATATTATCTCAACCGGAGATAAAGGGAGTGGGTTTTATAGGCTCCAATAGGGCAGGATGGGATCTTTTCGAACAGTGCGGGAAATTGGGCAAGACCTCTTCTATAAACGGTAATGGGAAAAATCACTGCGTTATCATGCCTGATGCAGATATAGACCAGGGCATTGAGTGGCTTTTAAGGGCATGCTTTGGCATGACAGGCCAGCGGTGCCTTGGTGTTGATAACTTAGTTATTATTGGCGATATATACGAAGAGGTAAAAACTAAGTTTAAAGAGGCAGCCGCTGCCATGAAGCTTGGCTATGGCCTCGACGAAGAGGCCGAACTTGGCCCTTTGACGACCCAGGGTGGAAAGGAAAAGGTATTAACCTGGATTGACCAATCATTGGTGGAAGGCGCAAAGATAGTGCTGGATGGCAGGGAAGCAAAGGTAGATGATTACCCTAAGGGCTATTTTCTTGCCCCCACAATCCTTGAAGATGTGAATGTTGACATGTCTATGGCAAAAGAAGAGGCCTTTGGTCCGGTAGCATCCCTTATTAGGGCAGACAACCTTGATCAGGCAATAGAGTGGATAAACACCAAAACAAATCTTGGGCATTCAGCATCAATTATGACCCAGAGCGGAAAAACAGCCCGCAAGTACATCAGAGAGGTTAATGTAGGAAATGTGGCGGTGAATGTTGCAGTAGCGCAACCTTATGCATTTTTCCCACTTGGATCAAGAAGAGAGTCTTTCGTTGGCACTGCCAAATCAAGAATGGCCTCCATGAAGATGTTTATGGATGAAAAGACGGTTATCTCGAGATGGATTTAGATAACATAAATAGGCAATAGCTTGAAGATTGATAGAGAAAAATGTACAGGCTGCGGGCTTTGCGTGCTTGACTGCCCGAAAAAAGCAATTGTTCTGAAAGATAAAAAGGCGGTTATCGGTGAAGAGTGCGTAGAGTGCGGGGCTTGTCTCAAGGTCTGCCCTGTTGGGGCGCCGGTTTTTGAAGGTAATATATTACCTGGAGTCATAACCTGCGACGCATGCCCGATTAAATGCCAAATTCCCCCGAATAAAACCGGGGCATGTCAGAGGTTTATCAATAAAAACGGCAAGCTTGAGCGTATTTTGTCACTTCACTTTCAAGAGGATATAAATCATATTGTAGGCGCTGCCCCTGATCCTGTGATTCAAAAACCTGTTTTAACCGGCATTGGCGCTGGAACCACTTATCCTGATTATAGACCAGCGCCATTTATAGGCCAAGAAAGCGTAAATGATGTAGATGTGATTACATCTGTAAGCGAGGTTCCTCTTTCCTACAGCGGTATTAAGATTAAGATAGACACAGACCTGTCTATAGGCGAAGAGAAGTCACCGGTCCTTTTTGAGAAAAGAGAGATAGGGCATCTATGCACGGAAGAATATGGATCAAAGATCTTATCCATAGGTGGCGTTAATCAATTGACTGGAAAACACGGCATGGCGGCTGCCCGCTGCATTTCGGAGCTTGCTAACAGATATCCCGTTAATATTAAAATTGATGGAGGCGCAAGATTAAAGGTGCAGGTTGGCAAGGCCCCCATCATAAACGGCAAGCTGATTGAAAAAATGCGCGTAGGTTGCGGGAGCGCCACTGCCGGACTCTTTGCACCTGCCATAAAAAAGGCGGCTGGCGAGGTTATTGTAATTGATTCTCATATTACAAGCCTTTTCACTGAGCATACAGCAGGCACTTATTTGGGGACAAGGCCAAGTGGGGTGCATCTAAAGTTTAGAATGAGTACCCCTGGACGATACTTTGGCGAGCATGGGGAAGGATGGGGCGGCACGCCATTAAAAGATCCCAGGGAAGTTGTGGATTACATTGATATGAAAATTGCCCGTCCGGGGATGACCGTCTTGATTACAGAAACGACCGGCCTGAAGGCTGTGATGTATAAAATAACGGAAGATGGTGTCCTAAAAGAAATCCCATTGAAAGCAGATGCCAGGAAACTAATAGAAATGATCCATAATCATTGTGAACCGTCCCTGGTCTCCGGTATTTATGTGGGTGGTTCAGGTGGTAGCTGGAGGGCCGGTGTAAGCTCATACCCTATTAAGCTGACAAGGGCGGTTCATGAAAACAGGGCGGTTATTACTATAGGAGGAGCCCCCACATTTATCCTGCCTGGAGGAGGGATTAATTTTATGGTCGATGTGGAAAAGGTTAAAAAAGGTTCTTTCACATGGATTCCCACCCCGGCTACTGTTGCTCCAATAGAGGTAACCATGAAACGAGAGAATTTTATTGAAATCCATGGTCACAGCGATTCAATTAGGGAGGTGAAAGAATTAAGGGAAGATTTCGGCAAGGATAAATTTGGATAAAATTGCTTTAATAGAAGATGGGACAGTTTTAGTGAGCTCTGGCCCGTTGCATATGACTATCAAGGCTTCAGAAAAAGGAGTCCCCCTCACAGGGCTTGCAAGGTTAGGCGCTGATTTTGCCCTTGAGATCTTAAGACAACAGGCCGAATCTCTGTCTGTGGTAAAACAAAGAATTGTCGGTCTATCAGTGGACAGGGGCTACCCCGAGGTTGTAAACCTGATGATAAGTTCCTGCCGGCGTATAAATGACCCTTTGCTTACCCCACTTGCCGCTGTGGCAGGGGCCGCATCTGATATGGTAGCAGATTACATAGCAAATTATAACGCCACTAAGATTGTAGTCGATAATGGTGGCGATATAGCTATTCGTATGAAGGGAGATGAAAGCGTGAAGGTGGGTCTTCGTTTGAATGTCGCAAGGTCGGAGTTTAATTATACCCTTTTAGTAAACAGGGATTGTGGCATTTGTACAAGTGGATTCGGGGGGCGCAGCTTTACCCTTGGTGTTGCTGATGGGGT
>JAYEMW010000204.1:0-4139 GCA_034718555.1 Thermodesulfobacteriota bacterium | reverse complement strand
GGATATAGGGACTGTAATAGACATCAACGGGGCAACAGTTGCACCGGGACTTATTGATTCCCACTGCCATGTCTGTGTTGGAGATTATACGCCTCGTCAGTTTGCTTCAAATTTTATTGAAGGTGAACTTCACGGAGGTGTCACCACGGTAATTTCAGCCGGAGAGGTACATTACCCGGGCCGCCCCAAGGATGCAGCCGGCACAAAGGCGCTGGCTATTTTAACGGCCAAGGCCTATGCCAATTTCAGGCCTGGAGGCGTAAAGGTGATCGGAGGCGGATTGATACTTGAAAAGGGCCTTACGGAAAGTGATTTTGAGGAAATGGCAAAAGAAGGTGTAACCCATGTTGGAGAAATTGGCCTGGGGAGTATAAAGCAGCCGGAGGACGCTGCCCCAATGGTTAAACTGGCCAAAAAGTACGGTATGACCGTAATGATGCACACTGGGGGAACATCTATTCCAGGCAGTTCAACCGTCACTGCAGAGATGGTAAGGAAAACTAACCCAGATATTGTTGCGCATTTGAACGGCGGTCCAACATCTATCCCTTTATCTGAGGTAGAAATTCTGGTCAAAGAAACGGATCTGTTTCTTGAAATAGCCCAGTGCGGCAATCCCCTTGTAGCGGTTGAGGCAATCAAGATGATAAAAGAATATAATGCCTTAAATAGGGTAATTATAGGAAATGATATGCCTTCAGGCACCGGCGTTATCTCCCTTGGTATATTAAGGACGTTGAATCTGATTTCCTCTCTTGGCGGAATTAGTGGAGCCGAGGCTGTGGCCATGGCAACTGGAAATACGTCCAGGTGTTATAAGCTTAAAAGAGGTTTAATCAAGGAGGGATATGAGGCAGATCTCATAATGATGGACACACCTATGGGCTCAGTTGCCAAGGACGCTGTTGGCGCAATTGAATGCGGCGATATTCCAGGAATAGGACTTGTTATGGTGGATGGTGTAATTAAAGCCCAGGTCAGTCGCAATACGCCGCCTCCGGTAAGGAAGTGTGTCATAGGCGGGTCTGAATAATCAATCGGCTAGAGAGGGTAAGGCAACTCTTAACCTCTGAACGGTGAACCCTTGAACGCTTACCATTAGATAAATCAGGAGGAAATTATGGAAATAAGAAAATTTGTCACAATAGTAGAAGAGACTAAGTCTGAAATGGGAAAGGATCTCCCAAAACCTGTTAAAAGAGCCGCTGCCGTGGCAGTCATAAAAAACCCCTTTGCAGGCAAATACCAGGAAGACCTGGGTGAGCTTATAGATGATGGCGAAAAACTTGGCGATATGTTGGGAAACATGGCGCGAGAGGCACTGGGAATTTCAAAAGAGGAATGCGAGGGGTATGGAAAAGGGGCTATTGTCGGCATGAATGGCGAGCTTGAACATGGTCACTCCATATTGCATCCTAAGTTAGGCGCCCCCTTCAGAAAGGCCCTTGGTGGAGGTAAGGCGATTATACCATCAGCGGCAAAGATGGGTAGACCAGGAGAAGAGCTTGATGTGCCGACACACTACAAGGACGCAGCCTTTGTGCGCACCCATTTTGACGCCATGCCTGTGAGGGTTCAGGACGCACCGAGACAGGATGAAATCCTGGTCGCATTAGTAGTTACAAATGCCGGAAGACTATTACCGAGAATCGGCGGCCTTAAAAAAGAAGAGGCACAGAAAGAAGATGGATTAAGGTAACGATAAAATACCATCGTTATACCTATAGTAGGAATATATGAGCAACTTATACATAATTAGTTAGTCGTAAGAAAAGTTTATTAGATATATTACAATTTAAAAAAGGAGATATGAAATGAAAGGATATAAAATAGTACTTTTTATTATCATTACCTTAACAGTTTTTGCTGGTATTGGTTATAGTTTTGCTGGAGAAAAAGAGCCTATTAAAATAGGAATGATTGCCGACAAGACTGGAGGGTTGGCTGCATATGGTTACTCCCATGAAAAGGTATTGAAGGCAGCAATTGAAAAGATTAACAAAGAGGGTGGAATAATGGGGCGTCTTGTTAAGTTATATGTTGAAGATACTGAAAGCAAGCCCTCGGTAGCCTCACTAAAATTCAGGAAATTAGTAGAGACATACGGCGTAAATTTTGTCCTTGATTCCAACAGTTCTGGGATCGCTATAGCATGTGCCGCTGTGGCTAAGGAATTAAAGACACCTTATTTCCCATGCGCAGGCGCAACAGAAATTTCAGGAACCAAAGGTAATAGATATGTATTTCAGCCTTGCACTTGTGTACGTCAAGAGTGCAAAGGAGCAGCAAAATTTGCAGTTAAAAATATCGGAAAGAAATGGGTTACCGTAGTTGTTAATTATTCTTGGGGTTGGTCAAACGAAAAAGAGTTTAAAAAGTATGTAACTGAAAATGGTGGGAAGGTGCTTAAATCGATTAGGGTGCCGCTTGGCACTGGGGACTGGCTTGCATATCTCGCAGGCAAAATCCCAAAAGATGCTGATGCCGTCTATTTTGCGAATTTTGGGTCAGACTTTCTATCTTTCGTAAGGGATCTACATGTAGTAAGGCCTGGGATCAAAAAACTTGGTGCTGTTTATGTAATTTCTGCACAAGACCCAAAAAAGCTCGGTGAGGCCGGTGAAGGCTTGTATTGTATTGCCCCATACCCTACTCGTTTAGCTGGGCTTGAAACGGAGTTCAACAAAACTTACAGAAATCTTATCGGAGTAAACGATGATGGTATTGAGAAGAAAACCGGAAAAAGGTTTGTTTTAGCCTATGATTGGGCGGTATGGGAATCTATGTTTATGTTGAAGAAAGGCATTGAAGTGAGTAAATGGCAGAGTAAAAATGACACCCCAAAATTAATCAAGGCCTTAGAGGGAATGACTTTTAAAGAGAGTGTAGATTTCCCCCAGGGATCTGGCTATATAAGAAAAGAGGATCATCTTTCTATTGTCGGATTCTATATAGAGCAGATAAGGAATGGAAAGCTGGAGGTTGTTTCCAGAATACCAGCTGAAGACGTTATATATGTTCCTGATGTGGATCATTCAAAGGAAAAATTTTAAGTGATTAGCACGGTAGATATAGTAAAAATTAAGGATATTCAAAACTACCTATAAAGGAGGAGTAAAGGTTGCCTGAAGCACTATCCGGAATTCTTTTTCTTTTTTCAAATGGTCTGATATGGGGCCTTATCATTGCATTAATTGCATTGGGCTTATCCCTTATTTTTGGAGTAATGGGGATTGTGAATATGGCACATGGCGACCTTTACATGATTGGTGCTGTTATTTCCTTCTATGTTGTCTCATTAATAGGTAATTTCTGGATAAGTCTATTAATAGTTCCTTTATTAATGATATTAATCGCTGTGCCCATGGAACGCTTTCTTTTAAGGCCTTTCGAGGGCGATCCTTCATCAACCATGATTGCCACGGTTGGTATTTCATTTATCATTCAGACATCGGTACTTGCTATCTATGGTGGTATTCCTAAAAATATTTCCAACCCATTTCCTGTTAGTTTTAACCTTTTCGGAATAAATTACCCAGGATATCGTTTGCTGATAGCATGTATTTCAATAATTATTCTTTTTTGTGTCTGGTTTTTTCTTTATAAAACCAAATTTGGAATTCTAATAAGGGCGTCCATGCAAGATCGAGACATGGCAAACGCTATGGGAATAAATGTAAATAAGGTGCTTATTACTACTTTCACCCTTGGGGCTGTCTTGGCGGGGGTAGGCGGAGTGCTTGCCGCACCAGTATACCAGGTTTTTTACCTTATGGGAAATGATGTAATCTTACTTTCCTTTATCGTGGTTATTATCGGTGGACTCGGGAGCTTGACAGGTACATTAACGGCGGCATTAGGCATTTGTTCTCTTGAAGGAATAATGATTTACTTTTTACCCCCTACCAGGGCTCGGGCTTCAATTTTTATAGTAATGATAATTGTATTGATTTTACGCCCGCAAGGCCTATTCGGGGAAAAAGAAAAATAATGTCTCCAATACTTTTTAAACAAAGGGGGTATCCACTTCGCTCCAGTGGCCCCTATATCTTGTGCTCGCCATTCTTAGTCCTTGGCTTGCCACCAATCAACTGCCTATAAGACACACAATCCACGTTCAAAGCTTGCTCCACAAGACG
>JAYEMW010000203.1:0-16495 GCA_034718555.1 Thermodesulfobacteriota bacterium | reverse complement strand
TCATTGAATACATCAGCAAGGTTTTTTATTTTTCCCCAACAAATATCCTTATCACCTATATCTTTGGTCCATTGCTCTGATGTCCTTTCCAGAAAGGTTTTTCTGAAAAAAGCTATTATTTCTTCCCTGTGGGAATCATCATATTGCAAAGGTCCATATTCAGGCACACCAATTAAATTACATAGGTTTTGCCAGAATCTGTTTTCTACTGCACCGATGGAAATATATCTTCCATCGGCAGTTTCATATACATTGTAACATGCATACCTATGAGAGAGGAACATGTTTGATTTTTCTGGAATTTCCCCACTTTTTTGAAACACATCAAGGGGCATTGATAGCAAGCCAAGCACTCCGTCAGTCATGGATATATCAATATACTGCCCCCTGCCTGTTCTCTCTCTTGCAACGAGTGCTAAAAGAATGCCTGTTACTGCATTCATGCTGCCGCCTGCCAGGTCAGCTATTTGAACACCAGGGATACGGGGGATTCCTTTCTTCTCACCTATTGTGTCTAATATGCCGGAAAAGCTAAGATAATTGACATCATGGCCTGGCATATCCCTGAATGGGCCATACTGGCCATATCCCGTAATAGAACAATACACGATTTTAGGGTTAATTTTCTTGATTGTATCATAATCAACACTCAGCCTTTTAGTTACACCTGGCCTGAATCCTTCAATAAGAACATCGGCGTTTTTTACCATTTTCAGGAAGATTTCATGCCCTTCTTTTGTTTTCAGGTTTAAGGTCATGTGATCCTTGTTTCTATTTACAGAGTAAAAATAGGTATTATCCGCCTTAAATTTTTTGTCCTCAATTGCTATTACCCTTGCCCCATGATCCGCCAGAATCATAGAACAAAACGGACCAGGCAACATCCTGGACAAATCCACTACTTTAATGCCTTCCAATGCCCCACTCATTTATATCTCCTTTAAAAAAATTAACTCAATATATATATCCTATTCTACAGAAAAATTCATTTATATCAAGTGTATCATTTTTTACCTTATTCTGTTGACAATCTAATCCTTTTATTATAGTAAATCATTAATGCCGGAGTGGTGAAACTGGTAGACGCAGAGGACTCAAAATCCTCCGGACCTTGCGTCCGTGTCGGTTCGATTCCGACCTCCGGCATACCTTCAAATTTGTAAATCTGGCCTATATAGACAAAGAGAATTGCAAAATTGAAAGATTTCCTTTTCCGGGGAATATGAATATTTTTCTGGGAGAAAAGATGGAAAAACAAAAAATTCTGCCTACAAAAAATTTTCACAATTCAGATAAACACAATTCTTTGACTCAGATCCAATATCCTTTCAACAATTCCCCTTAAATTATATCTTTAAGATTAAAACTGTAAAAACGTTATTGAAATTAGAGGCATTATGGTATTGACACCAATATTTGACAGTCACGGAGACAAAAGTGTCATGAGGGTAGCGGCATTTATGTCAGGTTCAGGCACAAATGTTATAAAGCTTCTTGAAAGACAAATGGAGCTGAATAAGGAGCCCGGAGGCTCTCCATTCAAGCTTATATTCATATTTAGCGATAGGGCCGATGGTGTATCAATGGGTGAAAAGATTGCCTATAATGCTAGAATCCCTTACTTTAGCCATGACATAAATAGATTTTACAGCGCAAAAGGATTGAAGAAAACCTGTTTAACCAGGGAGGGCATGGAGACAAGAAGAGAATTTGATTCAGTAGCCGCCCGTCTGATCAAGGCCTTTGATATAGATATAATTTGCCTGGCGGGATATATGAGTTATCTCACATTGCATAGATCCTTAAACGTGCATCCAGGAGATTTATCCATGCTAACAGATGACGGTGAAAGAAAATATATTGGTGACCATGCAGTGGCCGATGCAATAGCCTGTGGAGAATCTTCTTTACGTTCCTCAACCATATGGATAGATTCAGGGGTAGATACAGGCCCATTACTAATGGTATCAAGGCCTTTAAAAGTCGAATTACCCATTCCCCTTTCGGATCTTCTTAAGGACGGCCCTCTATTTAAGAAGGTAGTAGAGGATTATCAGGCACGACTTAAGGAAATTGGCGACTGGAAAATACTGCCCTTGACATTGGAAATGATAGCAAGAGGCAGATTTTCTTTAGATGAAGGGGATAATGTTTACTTAGATGAAATACCCATACCTAAGGGCTACAGGCTTGAATGATAAACTAAAAGAAAGGTATATCCCTGAAAAAGACAGGGACTTTATATTTTATGACCAATGATTTAAGACTTGCACGGGAGAGAATGGTAAAAAGCCAGTTAATTACCCGGGGAATAAAAGGCAAGGGTGTTCTTCAGGCCATGAACAAGGTCCAAAGGCACCTGTTTATCGAAGAGGCCCTTTCAGGAGAGGCCTATAACGACCACCCTGTTCCTATAGGCGAGAAACAGACAATATCGCAACCTTACATAGTTGCTCTCATGACAGAGGCATTGGAGTTAACAGGGATTGAAAAAACCCTTGAGATAGGAACCGGCTCTGGTTATCAAACTGCAATATTAGCTGAATTATCAAACAGGGTTTATACAATAGAAAGGGTCAAATCGCTCTTGGTCAATGCCAGGAAATTATTGGCCAAGATAGGATATGACAATATTCTCTTCAAGGCCTTTGACGGAACATTAGGATGGGATGAATATGCCCCATTTGATGCCATAATGGTAACTGCCGGCGCACCAGGCATACCAAAACCCCTCACAGATCAATTGGCAGACAATGGAAGGATGATTATTCCTGTGGGAGACAAACAAAGCCAGGAATTAATACTTATTACAAGAAAGGGAAAGGCCCTGGAAAAGAAAAATTTAGGTGGATGCCGGTTTGTAAATTTGATCGGCATACATGGATGGCAGGATTAATTTTGTCTTTTATTCATAAAGTTAACAGTCAACAGTTTACGGTTCACGGTTTTTTCAATGATAGTGGTGTCAAAGTTTGAATTGTGAATTACTTTTAAACAATTAAGTCCCCATCATTTAGTATAAGCAATATGGGAGTCAATAGACAAAAATGGTGAGTTTTTAGTTACTGATTGAGTTGTTGAATTTTAAAAGAGCGTCCCTTTCAGCACACTCACTTTTCTGAGTCATGCCGTCAGGTTTTGAAGACTTGCAGTTAGTTCACAAAAGAATCAATTGAATTGTGTCAATAAATTAGAGAATTAAATACAATGAAGACAGAACAGAAACAGCTTGAAAAGGAATTTAACGAAAGCGGAAGTACGTTCCGATTGCTATTCGAACGATCGGCCGACGCTATGCTTTTATTGGACGGGGATGTATTTATCGACTGTAACCCGGCGGCTGTAAAGATATTTGCCTGTTCCGAAAAAAAACAGTTGTTAAGCTTTAATCCTTCCGATCTTTCCCCTGAAAAACAACCTGATGGCAGTTTTTCTCGCAAGGAGGAAAACAAGCGTATTGCTAAAGCAATTGAGCAAGGCAGCAATCGGTTTGAGTGGCTGCATCAGCGGATTAACGGAGAGGCATTTCCTGTCGAAGTGTTGCTTACGAGTATCTCTGCCCAGCGGAAGAAATTAATTCACGTGGTATTAAGAGATATTAGCGAGCGCAAGAAGGTTGATAACGCGCTCCGCGATTCAGAAAAAAAATATAAATTTCTCTTTGAAAAAAGTACTGTTCTTAATTGTATAACGGATATGAATGGTATAATTACAGAAATCAATAGCAAATTTTTAGAAATATTGGGCTACCCAAGAAATGAAGTTATCGGCAGGAATATAATAGATTTTGTGATTGCAGAACAAAGGGAAAAAGCTGCCGAACAATTAGCAAAAGATTTTAAAGGAGAAGAATCACCGGAGATTGATGTTGATATGCTGGCAAAAGATGGATCGACCCGTACCATATTATGTTCACGTGGACCCGCGTTATTATATGAGGGCGATGCACCTGCCGGCTTTCTTCTTATCACCGTGATAGATATTACTGATCGCAAACGCGCTGAAGATGCTCTTAAAATGGCGCTTTCTGAAGTGGGGACGTTAAAAAATCGGCTTCAAGACGAGAACTTGTATTTACAAGATGAGATCAAACTAAGCCATAATTTCGAAGAGATCATTGGTAAAAGTGATGCCATCAAAAATATTTTGGGCAAAGTAGAACAGGTGGCAACTACCGATTCCACGGTGTTAATTCTTGGAGAAACTGGAACCGGCAAGGAGCTGATTGCCCGTGCGGTTCATAATATTAGCGGGCGCAGCGACCGCCCATTAGTCAAAGTTAATTGTGCCGCTTTGCCGGCAAATATTATCGAAAGTGAACTATTCGGTCATGAAAAAGGCGCCTTTACCGGAGCCTACGCGCGTAAAATCGGACGGTTTGAATTGGCAAACATGGGAACAATTTTTCTTGATGAAATTGGTGATTTACCAATGGATTTACAGGTCAAGCTGTTACGCGTTTTACAGGATGGTGAATTTGAACGGCTTGGCAACCCCAATACGATTAAAGTTGATATTCGCATCATTGCCGCCACAAATCGTGATCTGGAAAAAGCCATCGCAAACAATGCCTTCCGTGAAGACCTTTATTATCGGCTGAATGTTTTTCCCATTAAGGTGCCTTCGCTTCGGGAACGCAAAGCAGATATTCCTTTTTTAGTAAACCATTTTATCAAAAAATTTTGTAAAAAAATCGGTAGAAAGATAGAAATCATTCCGCAAAGGGTGATGGATGGATTACTAACTTATGACTGGCCTGGTAATATCCGGGAATTGGAGAATATTATCGAACGCGCGGTGATTGTTTGCCAGGGGAAACGACTTGAAGTGGGAGATTGGCTGCCCCAGAAAAATATGCCGGCTGGCGCATTCAATATTACCATTCTGGAAGAGGTGGAAAGAGCGCATATTCTCAAAGTATTGGAATCGACCCGCTGGCAAGTAAGTGGAGAAAAAGGCGCCGCAAAGGTTTTGGGATTGAATCAAAATACTCTTGTATCGAGAATGAAAAAATTGAATATTCATCGTTAACCAGTGATTTTTGATATTTCAAATCAATTTTGATATATCAAAAGAGATTTGAGTTTTTTACAAATATTAAAATCTCTAATACAGCTTGTTTAAGCATAGTAATATAAGCCGCTTGGAGCATAATCCGAGCGGCTTTTTTATTTTTGGCATAAATCTTGATTATAGTGGGATAGTTGATAATAAAAAATTGAAAAGCCTTTTAGGAAATTATTTATGCAAGCAAACACGATTTACATTTTAACGAATAAAAATTTTCATAAAGAAGTTGTAAACAGCAAACAGCCTGTACTTGTTGAATTCTCAACAGATTGGTGTGGAACATCTCATATTATCGCCCCTATTATAAAAGAAATGGCTGTTAAATTTAAGGATGATATTAAATTTTGCAAAATAGATATCGATGAATATGAAGAACTATCCAAACAATACGGAGTACGAAAGATTCCAACAATACTCTTATTTAACAACGGTAAGGTGGTGGATTTTATTGCAGGCGCTGTATCGAGAGAAATTATCGAACAAAAGTTAAATGCTTTACTTATAAAAATAAGGAAAATTTAATAATGAAAATTTTCGGAATCATTATTTTAATTTTATCTGGAATTCTATTTCTGGCCATTGCACTGCTCGGGGCGCTGCGTATTGTGGACGACTCCCGGGTGAACCGAATCTGGAGTTCGCTCCAGGTTTCGGGAGAGCCGGAGAAAGTTTTCTCCCCCGAAATGGTCGAGGATCTGCCTGATGTGGCGCAGCGCTACTTGTTGCACACCATCAAGTCCGGCACGCCCTTGGCACGGCGGGTAGAACTAAAGATGTCGGGATCGATCAAGTCTAAGGATGATGCGCCCTGGATGCATCTTCAAGCCGATCAGGTACTAACGCCAGGACGCGGCTTTATCTAGAAGGCTAAAGCTAAAGTTTTCGGACCTGTTTTTATAAGCATTACGGATCACTATGCCGATGGCCTGGGCCGCATGCATGTCGCCCTGTTTGGACTGCTTCCGATGGTGAACGTATCTAATCCGGATATCGCCAAATCAGCGGCAGGACGTTCGCTCGGAGAGTCGGTTTGGCTGCCCGCAACGTTTTTCCCGCATTATGGCGCGGTCTGGCAGGAGGTGGACAGCCTTCACGCCAGAGTCACAATTAGCGTAGATGACCTGAGCGCCACGCTCTCTCTGACCATAAACGAGCAAGGCAGATTAAAGGAGGTAGTGCTGCCTCGCTGGAAAGACGACGCCAAAAAGTTTGTCTCATTTGGTGTGATCATCGAGGAGGAACAGGAATTTAGCGGCTTTACGATACCTTCGCAACTGCATGGCGGCTGGCATTACGGGAGCGAACAGTATGGTAAATTTTTCCGCTTCACAATTGAGCAAGCAATGTTCCACTAAGTTGTTGGATGTATTTGACCACTTTTAAAAAAATATGGAGGATAAAAATGGAAACAAATGATTCTATCATGAATTGTAACTGGGAATTGCACCAATCTCGCCGTGCTTTTCTGGACGCTACAGTGAAAGCGGGCTTGCTGGCAGCAGTTTCCCCCCTGCTTTTTTCCTGTGCATCGACAAATCGTTTAACACAAATTAATTATATTTGGCAAAAAGAATTCAAAATAATGGAGAATAATCAAATGCAGCAGATGAAAGAACTCATTCGTTATGCGATCCTGGCGCCCTCGGGTCACAACGCCCAGCCGTGGAAATTTTCGATTAAGGAAAACAGTATCAGAATATTTCCGGATTTCAGCCGTCAGTTAGCGGTGGTCGATCCGGATCATCGTGAATTGTATATCAGTCTCGGCTGTGCATTGGAAAACCTGGTGATCGCTGCCAGGTATGCCGGCTATGATTCGGAAGTCGAGTATTTTCCGGCAGGCGAACCTGAAGAATGCCTGTTGGTTAATCTGAAGCGTTTCAAAGCCACCGGAGATAACATTCTGTTTCAAGCCATTCCCGAACGGCATACCAACCGGCGTGAATACAATAACCAACCAATTCCAATAGGAGATTTGAAGAAGTTGAAATCGACTCCCAAGGAAAATGGTATTTCTTCGCTGGTACTAACAGAACCAGGGACAATCGGACAGATCATCGAACTTGCCAGGGAAGGCAACAATATTCAAATGAACGATGACGCCTACATGGATGAACTTGTTTCATGGATCCGTTTCAGCGATACAGAGACGGAGAAGCATCTTGACGGCCTGGTTTTACGGGCTATGGGAAAATCGCCGGCGCCGGGTTGGCTGGGGAGAACGTTTATGAATCTATTCGCCAGCGCCAAAAGTCAGTCAAAGACGGATGAAAAGAACATCCGGAGTTCTTCTGCATTGCTGGTAATGGTATCCGAGAATAATGATAAAAAATCGTGGGTAGAATTAGGACAAAACTTTGAACGAATCGCTTTGACTTTGACTACGCTGAATATCAAAAATGCGCATCTCAATCAGCCCTGTGAATCGACGCGGCTCAAAGGCCAGTTGCAAAATCATCTTTCTTTAGGCAATGCTCATCCGCAACTGTTACTGCGTATCGGTTATGCCGAACCGCTTCCGCATGCCCCCAGGCGAGCAGTTGAGCAGGTTTTAATTTGAAATAATTGTTTACCGAAGCTACACTTTAAATCAACGAGTTCTTGATGACTTAATGTACAGCGGATAGAAAAACCCAACGGATTTTATCACTGGGTTCTCCTTGGCGAATCAATACATATTAAAAATCTACTGAAGGAAGATTCTTTAATCCGTTGGAGATATTTTTTATAACACTTTTCGGAAACTAAAAAATTATGGGGATCACAACCATGAACAAAATCATAAATGCTATGGATAAAACGGGAAAAATGCTGATGGCGCGCAGAGGGCGAATCGCGTTGCTCTCACTTAGCTTGCTGAGCTTCATGTTCGCGACAGCGATCAACCATCCCGCACTTGCGAACTCGCCGGCGTTGAAGGCGCGATTTCAGTCGGAACTCGAAACGCTTCATGATCAATACCAGTTTCCGGGCGCAACTGCCGCCTACATTCTGCCCGACGGAACGGTCGAGGTTATTGCAACTGGTCTGGCCGATGTTGAATTTGAGATTCCAATGACGCCGCAATCGCGCATGCTTGCGGCGAGTATCGGCAAAACCTTTGTGGGAGCGACCGTTGTCACGCTTGCGCAGGAAGGTATATTGAGCCTCGACGATCCTATATCGAAATGGCTTAGTGTTCGACCGTGGTTTTCGCGTCTGCCTAATCACGATATGATAACGCTTCGCCGGCTTCTGACCCACAGTTCCGGCATAGCAAATCATGTTGATGTGGAACCCTTTATACAGGCGTTTCGCAAAAACTGGCGAGCCACCACCAATCCTTTTCAGCCGGAAGCCCTGATCGCGTTTGTGCTGGACCGGCCGCCCTTGTTCAAAGCTGGTGAAGGTTGGTGCTATAGTGACACAGGGTACCTTCTCGTTGGCCTTATTATCGAAGCGGCTACAGGGCACAGCTACTACGAAGAGGTCACTCGGCGATTTCTTGTGCCATTGAGTCTTACGCTGACCACGCCATCTGATCGTCTTGAACTGCCCGGTCTTGCCACAGGTTACCTTGCGCCGGACAATGATTTCGGCTTGCCTTCAAAAACGACCCTCTGTCCTGGCGTTATTGCATGGCATCCAGGCGTTGAATGGACCGGCGGTGGATTAGTCAGCAACTCCAGGGATTTAGTAGTGTGGGCAAAAGCCCTTTTCGAGGGCCACGCGATGGAGGGGCGCTATCTGGAAACACTTTTGCAGTCGGTGCGGATCAGCAGCGAAGCTCCCGACACGCGATACGGCATTGCGGTTGCCATCCACGAAGATGGTCCCCTGGGCTCAACATACGGTCACGGTGGCTGGATACCAGGTTACTGTTCCAGCCTTCGCTACTATCCCAGGTATGGCGTTGCCATCGCCTTCCAGATCAATACGGACATTGGGATCGTTGATGACTCAACACAGTTATTTAAGGAAATGGAAAACCGTCTTGCGAAAGTCGTTATGGCGAGCATTCGGAACTGAATTCGGTTTCGGATTTGAAATGAACTCAAACATTAGGAGAAATTTATCATGATTAAAGACTCATCAGTCGCTGACATACGTCAGATTTCCTTCATCTCCCTCGTGCCATTTCTGCTTATGGCTTTCGGTTTGGCTTGGGGAATCTTGGCTCTATTCATCTTTCTTCCGGATCAGATGACCGCGATATTCGGTCAGATAACCGGTGACCATCCGCTCTTTTTCCTGGCGGTCTACGCACCTGCAATCGCTGCTTTTATTATTGTTATGTACAAAACCGGCACAAGCGGCTTGCGCCGTTATCTTGCACGGGTGCTGCTCTGGCGCTGCTCTTTGCTTTGGTATGCCTTTCTGATCATCGGCATTCCCCTGATCTTTTACGTTGGATCTGCATGGAAGGGAAATCTCTTCACGGAACCGTTTCCGTTTCCCTCATTTCAGCCACTTCTCATAGCACTGCTGCTTGCCTCGATCAAAGGGCCCATCGAGGAGTTCGGCTGGCGGGGATTTGCCCTACCTTTGCTGCAACGAAAACTCGCGCCCATCTGGGCTGCGATGATTCTTGGTATGGTTTGGGGTTTCTGGCACCTGCCTGCATTCCTGTTGAGCGGGACTCAGCAGGGTGCCTGGTCTTTCACTCCATTTTTCATAGGCACGGTGACAATCAGCTTGATTGTGACCGCGTTATTTAACGCATCGCGTGGTAGCATCCTGCTCCCTGCATTGATGCATTTTCAGCTCATGAATCCCATCTGGCCCGATGCCCAGCCCTACGATACATACCTTCTTGTTGGTGCCGCAGTTCTAATTGTCTGGTTCAACCGAAAAGCTATGTTCACTAGAGTAGGTGCCGTCACAGAGGTTATTCCCCAGGCTGAAAGCCGGGTGATCTCGGTAGCGGCAAAGGCAAAGATTGTTGAGCCTTCGGACAGGAATGAGGAAACATGGTTGCTAACGCGAGGCAAAACCATTTTGAGCAGTCTTGTGGGGTTTCGTATTCGGACCCTCTAATAAAAGAGTAACAAAAAACCATGAAACATTTTAAAGAATCACAGAAAGGAGTTACAATGAAAAAGACAATTTTTGCTTTATGCTTAATGCTATTAACATTCATGTCAATAACCGCTTTGGCTCAGGAAGGTGACAGGCATGAAGAAACTGGCTTTTCAGCACGCATTGAAGCGGGAGCCATATGGATCAATACTACAGACCAGCTTTTTGTGGATGACAAAAATGAAAAGACGGATAATTTAAACGACGAAGCGGACAGTTTCAGTGTAACCTTGCCCGCGGTTATGTTTGATTTGAGGTACAAATTTCGAGATACAGACACGGAAGTTTATCTTGCAACACCTTTTGAAGACTCAGGGATAGCGTTGACCTTGGGCATGGCGCAAACTTTCATCGACAAAAGCAAGCTGGACGTTTCTATTTTTTCCGAGATAATGGGTGAAGTATGGAAAGACCCATATATTGCAGGGGTGGCGAGGGATGAAACAAATGTCGAAGACGTCGGTTTTACAATAGATTACGATCACATATTGGATACAGGAATTAACCTTTATTACAGGTATAATCTGGTAGACGTGGATGAAGACGTTATCGGAAAAAGGTTAAATAACCTGAAAAGAGATGGGATAATCCACACCACAGGTCTTGGTTGCATGATAGATCTCGACAAAAGTAACATAATAATTCCTGGCTTTGAGTATGCCAAAGCCGATATGGACGGGGAAAGCAACAGCTACAATGGATATAAGATTAAAATTGGATACAAGAGAATGAAAAAAGATTACATCTTAAGCGCCTTTGTTTCAGCGGATATAAAAAACTATGACAAAACACACCCAATATTTAACAAAACCAGGGACGAAAAAGGATACTCTGCTATAGCAATTTTCACACTACTCAACCCGTTCGGTTATGATAAATTTTTCACCAATTTCATCGTCGGCTACAGCTACTCGGACTCCAACATAGATTTTTTTGATAAACACACCTATGTCAGCGGCCTAACTATAGGCTATAATTTTTAACAAAACGATTGTGAGAACTCCCCTGAATGAAAGATTTATATGCTTTTATGCATTCTAACCAATCACCCCACCTGACCTGCATCGCGCTGCGCTTCATGCAGTCAGGTGAGTTCAATCGTTCACAGGTAAGAACAATGCCTATTTGGATAAAATTGGTACTTTGGATTATCACATTGTCGGTGCTATGTACTGGAATCCTGTTGCTGTTCGGTGTCACAGACAATAAAAATAAATCTACTCAGCAAGCCAATAGACTTATTCAATTGACTTCTACAAAGGGTCACACAAAAGTAGACTTCAGTAGATTTGAGCAGCTTCCACCACCCGTCGCACGCTACTTTCAATTGGTATTAAGGAATGGGCAGCCCTTGATCCGGATAGCTCGTTTTAGCCAAAAAGGTGAGCTCAGGATAAATGAAAAAAACGATAAGTGGTCACCTTTCGAGGCAAACCAGATTGCTGTGCCATCTGCGGCTGGATTTCAATGGAATGCACGAATAAGCATAGCGCCACTACTGCATGTGCAAGTATGTGACACATATATTGCCGGCAAAGGATCAGGGAGGGTTAACCTGATGTCGGCTATCACGTTGGCGCATGACGAGAACATCCGTGAACTGAATAGTGGAGCTCTGCACCGATACCTCGCGGAAGCTGTATGGTATCCGACTGCGCTTCTTCCAGATACCGGCGTTAAATGGAGAGAAGTGGACAACAATACCGCCATCGCCACATTGACAGACTCGGGGATCACTGTATCGCTTGAGTTTCGTTTTAATCACGCTGGTGAAGTCACGGGTATCTACACGCCTGAACGCTACGGGCGTTTTGACGGGGGATATGAACTGCATCCGTGGGAGGGGCATTTCAAGAATTACCAAGAAAGAAACGGCATTATGGTTCCCATGGAAGGAGAAGTGGGTTGGCATTTGCCGGACAGATGGTGGTCTTTTTGGAAAGGCAACATCATTCAAATTAATTACGATTTCATGCAATAAACTGCCTAACGAAGCAAGTTACTCGGACAGCAAAAAGCACCCCTTCGCTCTGCTGTTAGCTGCCGGTGAGTTGCGGCAGTTAGACGTCAGACAGTCAAGTGCGGCCAGGCCCTGGGAAGGAAAAAGAATGTAAAGGGGAATAAGGGACGCTCTTTAACAATTTAATTGACATTATATCTAATTGATATTAATTCTATATATACTATGCCGAGAACAGCACGTCTGGATAACCCCCAGGAGTTCTACACCATGTAATGATTCGTGGTATAGAACGCAGGAAAATATTCCGCAATGAAAAAGATCGTGAGGATTTTATTAAAAGGCTTGAGGTTCTCTGTCCCTCCACACAGACAAGTTGTTATGCATGGGCTTTTATGGCAAATCATGCTCACTTTCTTTTTCGTACTGGAACGGCCCCATTATCCACTCTCATGAGACGACTTCTCACTGGTTATGTTATTGGCTTTAACCACCGGCACAAACGTAGTGGTCAATTATTTCAGAATCGATACAAATCCATTATCTGTCAAGAAGATGTGTATCTTCAAGAATTGGTGCGATATATCCACTTAAACCCTATTCGCGCAAGGATTATAAAAACCCTTTATGAATTAAAAAGCTATAAATATTGCGGTCATAGTTCTCTAATGGATAAGGTCGAAAGGCAGTGGCAGGACACAGACTATGTTCTCGGCTATTTTGGGAAAAGGAAATCTAAAGCGAGGAAAGAATATCAAACTTTCGTTGAAGAAGGGCTTGCGCAAGGCCGAAGGAAAGAATTAACAGGTGGAGTATTGATACGAAGTCTCGGGGGTTGGATCGAAGCCAGGAAAAGGTTGAAGGGTCGTGATCATGTGATGAGCGATGAACGAATTTTAGGCGATTTAGGTTTTGTAGATTCAGTTATTTCGCAATCTGATGAACAATATGAACGAAAGCATACACTAAAGAGTCAGGGATATGATCTAAAGCGTATTGCCGGAAGGGTTGCTGAAGTCTTAGACATGGACCAGGATGAGGTTTTTTCAAAAGGAAGGCAGGACAGAAAAGTAAAAGCAAGGAGTCTTCTATGTTTTTGGGCTTCAAGGCGATTAGGCATCTCACATACGGCGTTAGCTAAGAAATTGGAAATGAGTCTCGCCGGCGTCGGATTTTCCGTGGAGAGGGGGGAGTCAATAGCCAAAAATGGCAAATATTTACTTATAGTTTAAATTATTGAATTTTAGAAGAGCGTCTCGCTCTCCTTTTTCTAAGTCGAATTATCTGTTGACAAAAGGCAGGCATTAGCATATATTCATAACATGAAATATTTGAACTGGGATTCTGATAAAAACGAGATTTTGAAGCATGTGCGTGGAATTTCTTTCGAGGAAATTGCACATCTAATTGAATCAGGTCAGATACTTGGAATTGAGGAGAATGCAAAACGATCTAATCAAAAAATTTATATTCTGGAAATAGAGGACTATGCTGTTGTTGTGCCTTTTGTAGAAAACGATGATGAAATTTTCCTCAAAACTGCCTTTCCAAGTCGTAAATATGCCAAACGTTACGGTTTAAGGAGGAAATAATGAAAAAATTCAGTCAAAAGGCTTTTGAGCCACTTGATCAGGAAGAAAAAGACTTAATGGAATCAATCGAGCGTGAAGAGTGGCGGTCTGTTAAAAATATCAAACAAGAGAAAGAGAAGGCAATAGCCGCAGCCCGAAATACCTTGAAAAAAGACAAACGTATAAACCTTCGTCTTACTCAAAAAGACTATCGCCAAATTCAAATAAAGGCTATCGAAGAAGGGATTCCATACCAAACGCTTATTTCCAGTATAGTGCATAAATATTTAAATGGTTCCTTAGCTCCAAGGTCATAGTGAAGAAGAAGTGAAGAAGGGGACGTCCATAAGAAACTAAAAAACTTGACAGATATTCAGTGTTGGGTTAGTATTACGTTTATGCCCAGATTAGCCCGATTAGATGCACCCGGAGTATTACATCACATAATAATCAGGGGGATAGAGCGTCGAAAGATATTTAGAAATAATAAAGACCGTGATGATTTTATTAAACGGTTATCCATCATCTTACCGGAAAGTAATACATCTTGTTATGCCTGGGCTTTGCTTAGCAACCACGCACATTTTCTATTCAGAAGTGGTGAAGCCGGAATATCAAAGGTAATGAGAAGACTGCTTACTGGATATGCCGTAACGTTTAACAGTAAATACAAGCGTCATGGACAGCTATTCCAGAACCGCTATAAATCGATCATCTGCCAGGAAGATGCATATCTTAGGGAGTTGGTTCGATATATTCATCTGAACCCTTTAAGGGCCAAATTGGTATCTGATATTTCAGGACTTAACCGCTACCCCTATTGCGGGCATAGTGTATTGATAGGAAATAGGCCCCGGGAATGGCAGGATACGAGATATGTATTGGCAAATTTTGGAAAGACTGTAAAGAAGGCCAGAAATGAGTATTTAGATTTTGTAAGGGCCGGGGCTTCTCAGGGCCACAAACCTGAGTTAATCGGTGGGGGTTTGATAAAAAGCCTTAGTGGGTGGAAGGAGGTAAAGAAGCTCGGATTGAATAAGCAGGATCGTATTAAAGGTGACGAAAGGATATTAGGGGATAGTGATTTTGTAATGGAGGTACTTGCGCAGGCAGATGAAAAATATGACAGGAGATACAGACTCAAGAATCTTGGGTATGATATTTCGAGGGTGGAGCGGAAAGTTATAGAGTTATTTTATATTGAGAAGGAAAACTTATATTCTGGTAGCAGGAAGAAGCCAATATCCGAGGCCAGGAGTCTTTTTTGTTATTGGTGTGTGAGAGAGCTTGGGGAGAGCATGACAAGCATAGCAAAATTATTAGGTCTTACACAACCAGCCATTGGTTATTCTGTTGACCGTGGAGAAAAAATAGCCAAAAAAGAAAAATATGACCTGCTTGATTGATTTCTTAGTTTCTTATGGACGTCCCTACTATTTTCCCTACTATTTTCCTATTACCCTCTTTGCATAACATACGAAACGCTCTGAGCAGCGCATAAGGCCTTAAAACGACCATCATAGAGCGTTTGGTTATTTGTGTAAGGGCTTATGTCGAATATGCAGACACTTAATAAAATTATTGTTATTTTTTTAATTTCGTGTTACCTTTTAGAAAAAATGAAAGTTTCAAATATGGATAGTAAACAAATAAATAAAAAAATGAAAAAAGTACCGCCTCATTTAATTCCTGAAATCATGGACTATATTGATTATTTAATAAATAAATATAGTACTATTCCCAAAAATAAAGATTCATTTAATTTTTCATGGGAAGGTGGCTTATCAGACATATCTGATAAATATAATTCTGTTGATTTACAACATAAAGCTATGGATTGGCGTTAATGTATTTATTAGATACAAATGTTTTTCTTGAGATTTTATTAAAACAAGAGAAAAGCGAAGAATGCAAATTATTTCTAAAAACTCATATTAACAGTATTTTCATTACAGATTTTGCCCTTCACTCAATAGGTGTTATCTTATTCCGTCATAAAAAACATAAAATATATGCAGATTTTATAAAAGATATTCTTTGTCAAATTCGTATTTTAAGCTTACCTGCTTCTGAATATCAATCATTGATTGATGTAAGTTCAAATATCACATTAGATTTTGATGATTTATACCAATATATTATTGCAAAATATTTTGATTTACAGATTGTAACAATGGACTCTGATTTCAAAATTATTAAAGACATAAAAATACACTTTCTTTAGTATAATTTGTTAAGTCACAGTACGGTACAACAATTGATGGAGTTGACGCTAAAAAGAGCCGGTTTTTATTGAAATTACGATGTGTTATGAAAATTTATTTTGTAAATGTTACGGAGCTTTCAGATTTTTTTTAGCGCAACTCACGCTTGACGTTCGGCGGTGAATATATGATGGTGTGGACGTGTTTGATTTTAAATTATTTGAGGCAAAAAAACGATATGGAATAAGAGTATTAAATTACATGGTAACCTCTAATCACGAATTATATTGATCTGAACATGGTTCGTGCTGGAGTAGTAAGGCATCCGTCAGAATGGAAATTCAGCGGATTCAATGAAATTCAAAAACCTCGTAGACGATACAGCATTATTGATTACAAGAGTCTAACGGATTTGCTGAATTTTGACGATTATGATGAGTTAAAAAGATCTCATCGAGAATGGGTAGAGGAATTATTAGAAGAAAAGGAAAATGCGAGAGATAGAAAGTGGACAGAGAGTATCGCAGTCGGCAGTAAAAAGTTTATAGAAAAAGTAAGAGAGAAACTTGGATTCCGGGCAAGAGGCCGTAAGGTTAATGATGCGGGAGACGCTTCATTTCAACTAAGAGAAG
>JAYEMW010000202.1:0-16561 GCA_034718555.1 Thermodesulfobacteriota bacterium | reverse complement strand
AAGGGAGGATTCTTAATGAGCTTTTTAAATAACCCATGGTCAATTCTCAACTTTGTCTTCATTTATCCCTCTGTTTTCATTCTTGAACATAACGCTGTCCATGTTCATTGGCTTCTTAGGAAATTATTTCAATAAAATATAGCTCTCTTTTTTCTTCATTATTGATGGACGAATACAAATATTCCCAAAGCAGGGACTCGGCCATTTGGGGAGAAGATGCTGAACGCATAACGATATTCAGAACCCTTTTTATCCAAAAACAAAACCTAACCCTTGCCCCTGACCTGCTCTGGCCCTGATATGTTTACGTCTTAGTCATAATAATCGGGCTCATTAATTTCAAGCCAGTCAATAACTTTAATTGGAGCATCTTTTTTTGGATGAAAAGCCCCTTTGGCGTAGTCGAATCTATTGCCCGCTTCATCAAAAGCTAAAAAAGGATTATCTTCATCTGCTATAATTGTAATCTTGGATTGTAGAGTCTGAAAATCTTCCGAGGAAAGTTTTTCTTGGAGTTCCACTATAAAAAAAGGATACAGATGAATTATTGAAGGCCAATTCCCGTATAAGTTATAAAACGATTCTAATGTAATGTTAAAACGTATCCAGTTCTTTGATTCCCCATTAGGCATTATTCCTCCTGACAAAAATTGTGAAGCCTGTAGCTTAAAACAAAGTAGTCAAATGCGAGTGAAATGGGAGATGTCCTCCACCATTACGCAATCGAGGAAAATGGCCCACCTTGCCGCAGGGACTGCTTCATATAGCTCATCGCTGTACTTTATTTTATCGATTTTATATTATATTTTTTCCGCATCAAAAAATTTAACGCTTGAATTTGTAAGGAGTTAGCAGAGATCAGAAACACATCAACTTATATTGAGATTATATAAGGTTGTCAATATTAATTCCAGGCCATTTATAACGTCTCGGTATCTAAAAATATACCATCTGTACCATACTGCCTGCTCCTTATTTTAGCGGCAGACATAATACAAACATTCTTCATTCACTTGCAGCATTGCTTATACATAAGGCCTGGTCTTTTCTGGGGTTTTGCGGTCGAAAAAAGAGACCTCCTTTTCCTGTTGGGTTATAACTTTTCTCTTGTTTAACTTGATGAACTCGTAAAAAATCGAAATATTCGGAGCTGTGCGATTAGGTATCGGTTTTGCTGTTCCATAAAAATCGTGTATTCACCGTAAATAGAGAGCGCAGAGATAGGTTATTTCCCTTTGCCGTTTATCCCAATTAAATACGCCGCAGCTAAATAGCCTTTCAGGATTTAACGGGGTAAACTTCGTTGTACTTCGGAATTTAACGGGATAGGAAGATCGACAAAGGGGAACTCTTCGCTGCAAATAGTTCCTGGTGCCCGCAGGGCTGGATGGTTTTCATTTGCCGCCCTCTCAGCGGCAAATGAAAAAATAACCTCTGTGACCTCTGCGCCTCGAACGAGAGAATCGAGTGGGCGGTGAAAAAGTAATTGAAATTTTACGATGAAATCCAACCGCATAGGTCGAAATATTGTAACTTCTCAATAAGTCCGGGTAGTTTTAGAAAAAATCCCCCTCAATCCCCCTTCTTAAAGGGGGAAGGTAGAGGAATGCCCTGCCTTATTGAGATGTTACGAAATATTCTTCTTTTTATGAGTCCATCATCTTTTGCCTTTAATTTTTTTTATACCAGTGTTACATAAACAGTGACTACTCACTTAGTCAGGCTGAAGGGGTTTAGGCTGAAGACTGAAGGGGTCAAAAAAAACGTCGATATCAATTACAATGAAGAGGATAATTTAATAATGACAAAAAAATTCAAAAATATAGAAACTAAGCTAATTCATGCAGGCGAACCGGAACCATTGATCAATGGTGCAGTTAGCATGCCTATATTTCAATCTTCCACATATGAATACACCGGGGCCACCGGTTATCATAATCTTAAATACATTCGGTTAAACAATACGCCAAATCACGTAACACTACATCAAAAACTGGCAGCCCTGGAGAATGCTGAAGACGCACTTGTAACAGCCAGTGGCATGGCTGTGATTTCAACCATACTCCTGACCATTTTATTGCCCGGGGATCACCTGTTAGCGCAAGGATGTTTATATGGAGGAACATACGATTTTATCACTAAAGACCTTTCAGCCATGAATATTTCAGTTGATTTTATAGAAGGTGATGACCCTGACTCATGGGAAGAAAGATTGCGGCCTAACACAAAAATGATTTATATGGAAACAATGAGCAATCCTCTTTTGCAAATTGCCGACCTTGAGGCTGCCTCCAGATTTGCAAAAGAACATAATCTAATTTCTATTATAGATAACACCTTTGCGAGCCCTGTTAATTTTCGACCGCCTGAATGGGGTTTTGATTTATCTCTCCATAGTTGCACAAAATACCTAAATGGTCACTCTGATATTGTGGCTGGGGCTGTTATGGGCATTAGGAGTCTAATCGAAAAAATCACCCATAAACTCAACCATCTTGGCGGTTCTCTGGACCCTCACGCTTGTTTTCTTCTCCACCGAGGCATTAAGACACTTGCAGTGAGGGTTAGATATCAGAACGAAAGCGCACTAAAGATAGCCTCATTTTTAGAAAAACATCCGGCTGTTAAACATGTAAATTATCCAGGTCTCGAAAGCAATCCTGATTACGGGCGTGCTGCAAAGCTGTTCGACGGTTTTGGTGGTATGCTTAGCTTCGAAGTCGATGGAGACGTTGAAATGGCTGACCGTTTTATCCAACACACAACACTGCCGGTATGTGCTCCAAGTCTCGGAGGAGTTGAAACCCTTATTACCAGACCGGTAACTACCTCCCATTCCGGCATGTCCCCTGAAGAACACAGAGCTCTGGGTATATCAGACAGCCTAATAAGATTATCTGTCGGCATAGAGTCTACTGATGATCTAATCGAAGACCTCGATCAGGCATTGAATAAGGGCTTAAAAAGTAAAGCTGCTCTCCCGGAAAATCATCTGTAAATGGAATTAAGGGCACTTAAAATTCTAAATTTTAGCGCTTGACAGAATTTTATTTTTTATATATGCAAATATTTTTATGCGAGAATAAATATGGAAAAACAAAAAATCGGATTTATAGGCGCAGGTAAGGTAGGGACAGCTCTAACTGCAAGACTTTTCAAGGGAGGGTATCCTGTAGCTGGTGTAGCGGATATGGATATGGATGCAGCTCAAAAACTTGCAGATATGGCACCTGGATGCCATGTTTTTAAAAATGCCCAGGAATTGGCAGACAACATTGGGCATATTTTTATAACCACTCCAGATGATTTTATCCCCAAGGTGGCTTCAGAAATTACATGGCGTTCCGACCAGCAGGTAGTTCATTGCAGCGGCGCCGCTTCAATCGATATCCTAAAATCTGCAGAGGACTCCGGGGCGCTGGTAGGCTCCTTTCATCCATGCCAGGCCTTTGCCAGCGTTGAAAAGGCTATAGAAAACCTTCCTGGCTCTACATTCGCAATCGAGGCCCAAGGTCACCTCCTTGACGTTTTAAAAGATATGGCATCTTCTATAAAATGCAACTGGATATTACTCGGCCCAGGCAATAAGGCCCTTTATCATGCCGCTGCCGTATTTGTCAGCAATTATGTTGTTACACTTATTAAAACAGCAACCGACTTATTCAAGAATTTTGATATATCCACTGAACAGGCAACTGAAATTCTTATGCCCCTTATCCAGGGAAACATCAATAATATCAAAAATATAGGCATACCCTCATGCCTTACAGGCCCTATAGCTCGTGGTGATATAAGCACTATAGATAAACACATATCCTCCATAAGAGAAAAAGAGCCTGACATTTTAAGTCTCTACGGAAAGCTTGGCTTAAAAACTATCCCCATTGCCTTGGCTAAAGGCACGATAGATGAAGATGGGAGCAATAAATTGCAATCCCTTTTAGAAGTAGCTGCAAGGGAAATAGAATAGTATACAATCCAGTTAATGAATAAGTGTTTTTTTCGAAAGATTTTTGACGCCTGCCAATAAAAAAATCCTAAAAAATAAAACTAACCAAATATATTTGAAATTTCATCAATTCAGAGAATTTAGGAGTCAGAATTCAAGTAATAAATATTGCAAGAAAAAGGCCTTTAAGTCATATCACAAGGAATGAAAATAATAAATACCATTGCCAATATATCAGGACAGGGGAATCTCTTTTTGAATGGCCGCAAACCACATAGTCTTAGTGTGTTTAAGGCATCCCTGTTTGTTTCTCTGTTCAAAGGTAAGCAGAACCGTGTATCTTTTATGGTATTGCCATAAGAGAATAACCTTTAAATTTACCTGGGAAGAATACTTAATGTTATCTGCACCCCATGAAATGATGCATAATATTTGCGGCCGAAAAAAGAGACTCCCCTGTCCTGTTGAGTTGTAACCTTTCTGATGTAACTTATAAATTTCTTTCATAAATAACCCTGGAGTGAAGCACCAGGGATATTTGCTGACTTCTGGCTCCTGATTACAGTGCCGTCAAATTCAATCTTATTATCATCCGATGTAGGTTGCGTTTGAGAAATCTGACTCCCAGGCGGTTACCCTGGCAACCTTAATAAATTCATCATTAAGTTCATCTCCTAATTTTTCAAAAAGATAGGCGGCAATATTTTCTGAGGAAGGGTTCTTATCTTTGAAGTGGGGCAGCTCATTTAGAAATGAATGGTCAAGCTCCTCTAATATTCTGTTTGTAGCATCCTTAACCTCTTTAAAATCTATCAGCATATCTGCTTCGTTAAGCTTCTCACCTTTTAAAGTAACCTCTACCTTCCAATTGTGCCCATGGAGCTTTTCGCAGCTCCCCCTGAAATTCCTTAACTGATGGGCAGCTGCAAAGTAAGTAATTATTTGTACTTCATACATAAAATTCACCCTTTCTCTGCATAAAGTATCTGCTATTTACTTCCCTGGTAAGGTTTTCCGCAAACATTGCATTTCCCATCAACTATTATCCCAATGCAATTACCATCACTGCATGGAATTCTATCCTCAAAATCACCTCCATCTGTTTTCCCAAAATCAACATTTTCGTCATCTGTTTCAGAACCCTCTTGCAGCCTTACCCCACAATACATACAAAATATACTTTCCTCAGGAATTGTATTACTACATTGAGGGCAAGTAATCCCTGGTATATCTTCATTGCAATTTGGACATTTCATAAATCATATATCTCCATTTAAATATTAGCTTACATCAATAATATATACTAAGATTTAGGGTTCACGAAAAAATAAGTTCGCAATTTCAGGTGTTGAGGCGCCCGTCTGACAAGGCGTGGAAACGCAGGGATATCAGGCATATTCCGAGTTTTCACAACGCAGTCAGACGGGATGCATCGGCGGCTGAAATGTGAAGTTATTTTTGAGTGAGCCCTTAGTCAATATCTTTTCAACCCTGAACAGTCTTTTAACCCATGTTTCTGAATCCCGTCAAGGCCTTTATTTGTGATTTCTATCATGAAAGGTCTTTTACGACTTTTTCCAGTTTCCATTTTTACCTCCATTCTTTCAATCGTTTCTCTCGCTCAATAGCGGATTCCATATTCTCGTGTACTTCATATTATGAGGAAGATCCTATTTTTTATCTGTGTGGAAAAATACTATTATTTTTCAATTGACAAAAAATGAATTTTAACGATAATATAAGAAAAATTGTGGCGGTGTAGCTCAGTCGGTTAGAGCATACGGCTCATATCCGTAGTGTCCGGGGTTCGATTCCCTGCACCGCTACCAAAATATATAATCAAAAGATATTGACATATTGATTTTTTGCCTTAGCTTTTAAAAAGAAAATGACAACGGGATGCTTAAATAAAAAGCAGTTATTTATATTAGGGGATGCGATAGACATTGCAGAGGATATGACCAGCAATTACTTCAATCTTTCCCTTACGCAATGGCAAAGACATCCTTTTGATGTCAGAACCCTTTCCAATTTTTTGGATGTAAACATCAAGAATAATGCCTTTGCCATACTAAAAAAGTATATACCGGAAAATAATGAGGAAAAAGGGATTACATACAAAGATCGTGAATATTTCCTTATATATCTTCAGGATAAACAAATCTTAAAGGCAATTGGAAGGGATAAGGAGCTTAGGTTATTGCCACTGTTGTCATATATAATAATCCATGAGCTGGTTCATATTGTTAGATTCTGCAATTTTCAGGCAAGATTTGATTTGCAGGGGGAAAAAAGCATAGTTGAAGAGGAAAAAATAGTACACCAAACAACCCGCGAAATCCTTAAAGACCTTTCCCTGCCGCATTTACCATATATTCTTGGATCTTACAATCCTGAAAAAATCAATATGGATGTATGTGCTATATGATCATTATATTAAAAATAAAAGGAGAGTAGTGAATGCCTATTTATGAATATCAATGCAGTAAGTGTGGAAATATAACAGAAGTCTGGCAGAAATTTTCTGATCCACCCATTGAAGATTGTAAAAAATGCGGAGGCCCGGTAAAAAAGATTATATCACAAAACACATTCCACCTGAAAGGGTCTGGTTGGTACGTAACTGACTATGCTGCAAAACCAACCAGCAGCCAGCCAGGTAAAAACAATAAAGCAGAGAAAACAAAGGAAACAAAAAAAGAAACCACTAAAGATGTAGCAAAAAAACCGCCAGAGGCCAAATCATAGCGAATCTTTTGGGAATCTAATCTAAATATTTAAATTCAAACCTTAGATTAGGAAAACGGATAAATGAGACCAATATACAGTGGGAGCATACAGGATAAACTAATAAACAGGCTGGAAAAGAAGGAAAGAAGAGAATCTTTAAGGAGAGACCGTTTTTTTAAGGTTAAACTATCGGAAATTCACAGCAAGCTCTTTCAATCCCTGCTCCTCAATAAAACAATAGAAACAGATAATCCACAGGCAATTTCAAATCTTATTCTGCAGGGTCTGAACAAGGCATATAAAACAAAAGATTTTGATTTTCAATATTTCATAGCCCCCATAAGGGCCATTGTCCCACGTCCTAATCCATACGCCCTTTATTTGACCCAATATATATTGGAAGTAATAATCAATGATCCCAATGTAATAGATATTTACGGAACTGACGTCGAAATTTACGAGCAAATAGACAATATTATTACACAGATTAATAAAAGATTCGAGCAGGTTGAAGAAGGAATAATCAGTCAGCTATCGCACAATAAATCTCTTATCCCAGGTTCACGAGATTATGATATAGCCCTTGAACAACTCTTTGAAAAAAAATTAGGCCCAGGCGGAGGCCCTGTAATTTAAATCTAAGGGCTCACTCAAAAATAACTTCGCATTTCAGACGCCGATGCATCCCGCCTGACTGCGTTGTGAAAACTCGGAATATGCCTGATATTCCTGCGTTTCCACGCCTTGTCAGACGGGCGCCTCAACACCTGAAATTGCGAACTTATTTTTTCGTGAACCCTAACCTTAAAATTTGCCCATTACAATTATTTACTATTCATCCTATACCCCGGAACATCCTTTAAAGAAGAACCTCGATTCATGATTTCTGAATATCCTGTTCTATAGTTTCTTCAGGCTGGCCCTCTTGGGAAGACTCCTCCATCTTTTCTCCAGGATGTTTTATTTCATAAATTGTTTCCTTTAGCGTCTGCAAATCCTCAACTGTGCAAACCTTTACTTCCGGATATTCATCACTTATTATCTTTTGTGTTTTCTTTCCGGGCCCAAAAATAATTATCCTTTTCGCATTGTATTCTTCGACAATTTTTTTAATTGTCTGGGACCATAGAACAGGATGATCCATCTGGTTTATTAATTCATCCTTTATATCAGTACCTTTTTTAATAACCATTGGATCAACGCTGTCTTTTGTCAGGGTATTTGCTAATATAGGTACCTTGGCATTTTTAAAAGAAAAATCTTGATCTTCAATATAATTGCGCAAATTCTCATTTGCCTCCTTCATAAGAGGTGTATGCCATGGGCCAAGGACCGGCAGGCCAACAAGCCGAAACTCTGATTCCTTGAGCAACTGCATGGCAGCGCTAATGTTTTTTTTCTTGCCCCCAAAGACATTCTGTCTTGATGAATTGTAAAGAGCTATATGAAGGATCTCCATTCCGCCATAGTTTGTAATATTAGTGACGTCTTCCTGGGTAAGGGCCTTGTCCTTATTTATGACGGCCACCAAACCGCCATCAATGTCTTTTGCACAAGACTCCATAATACGCTGTCGTTGATTAACCAACCGTAAACCAGTATCATAATTTACAGACTCTGCCGCTGTCAGAGCCGTGTATTCACCAAAACTATGTCCGGCCATTACTTCCGGATGAAGATTTAGTTCTTCATCTTTTAAGCTTTCCTGGAAAACAGAAAAGGCGGCCCATGATGTAATATAGGTTGCAATCTGAACCTGTTTATCGAGATGTGTTTTTAGTTTGACACGATTGGCAAGTCTGTCTTGCATCTTACCAAATATTATCCTTTCAAATTCCTTATTAAGTACCCTGTTTGCCCTATAAAATACAAATGATGCGATTTCGAAATTATCGTATAACTCATGTCCCATTCCTAAATATTGAGACCCCTGGCCTGGAAAAATATAAGCAGTTTTAGGCTGCATAATATATTACCTCCTTTTTATTTGACGCTTTATTGGCATCTTAGAAAAATATAAAAAAAGAGTCAAGAATAAGGGCTCACTTAAAAATAACTTTACATTTCAGCCGCCGATACATTCCGCCTGACTGCGTTGTGAAAACTCGGAATATGCCTGATATTCCTGCGTTTCCACGCCTTGCCGGACGGGCGCCTCAACGCCTGAAATTATAAACTTATTTTTTCGTGAACCCTAAGCATTGAATATTCAGGGCTAAATTCCGCCTTGGAAATTTATAAAACTACCCTCAAGATTAAGTAAGTATCTTTTCATATCTATACCAGAGCCAAAACCACCTATCCCACTAACAGACACTACCCTGTGGCACGGTATTATAATTAGCAACGGATTTCGATTTAATGCCTGCCCAACAGCCCTCGCAGCCTTTGGCCTGCCTGCCATTGATGCAATATCACTGTAACTCTTTGTCTCTCCATAGGGAATCTTACATGTACTTTTCCATACATCATGCATAAAGGGTGTGCCAAGAATATCCCATGGTATATCTATTTTCGGATTGTCACCGTTTAGATAGGACTTCAATACATTAATAAGATCTTCGTTTTTCTTAAAATCTTCATGGAATTCAATGCTTCTCGTGTAACCCTTTATATCATTAATTAAATCTCCCTCCCTCTTGAAGCCTATCTTTATCTTTACTGCTCCAATGTCAGAAGAGGCTATCTGTATCATCAGTTTTTTGTATTTAAATTCATAATAATATATGCTTTTCATGACCTGCATCATCTAAATAATATTCATGGACATCAAGTGCTAATAAGTCTTAGGCCTCCAAATGCAAGGGCACACATGGCAGCAAGACGTAGAATTGTACGCAATATATATATTAAATCTGACCCTAAAAATTCAAAAAGATATGTATAGTCCGCCATAAGAAGTAAAACTGTGTTGATGATTATCAATTTAATCACCATTTCCAGAGTGCCACCCTTAAACTTCACCCTTGCCCGATCAAATATGTAGAGTATGATTATATAAATAACCAGCATTAACAAATAAACTGTAGTCTGAGCAGTAAGTTCCATGAATTGCCTCCTTTTGGACATATTGGAGTGACTGTCTTTAAGATTACATAAATTGTTTCAGGATTTCACTTGGGCCAGGTAATCCTCAAGGTTTCCCTTTATATACCTCATCATTGATGGATCTCGCCTGTACTTCTTTACATAGTTAATCATATTAAGCATTTCATTGATAGTATTTTCCGTAATACTAATTCCTAAAATTTTTTTCATCCTCATAATTAATAGATATAATAATTTATTAAAAGATGTGGATAAGGCCAGTGGGCTTGCGCCCTTTCTAATGAGGGTTAAAAAACGGTCATTAATTTCATCTGAAATTTCCTTTGAAGGAGCATTGCACAAATCAATGCCCTGAAAAAGACTAACATTTTGATCAGTTAATTCTTTAATGCATTGGTTAAGAACTGCATCAAACTCTCGTCCAATCTCTCTTTTAAAACGTACTTCGATGATCTTAATAAAATCAAGATAAACATTGATAATTTCCTTATAATTTAAGCTGTCTTGAGCCTTAACCCTGTCTTGTGCGGGGATGACAAGTTCCAAGAACAGTAAGAGACATAGAGCATTGCACACCTTAGGATAATCTAAACCAAGATACAATGAAATATCCTTTGCTGTTTTCTTACCATCAATAGCAGCAAAAAGGGTTCTTTCAGTGTTATTTAATAGTTCAAGCTCAACATCCTCGTTGATCGGTTTTTGCTCGAAACAGGCCTCAGGTCCGGGCACAAAGTTTTTAATAAATAAGTTGTCTTCCATGTCCCTTATTGTTTCTGTAAGTAGTTCTTTAAAATCCAGATTCAATAAATTATATGATGATATATCTACCTTGATCTCTTCGAATCTAACATGGGCTTTTTCCATTTTGAGCATGGCCGTCAAATGATATTTTGCCCTTAAAATAAGAAACTTATCCCATAAATTAGGAGATATAAAACGCTTTTCTATAAGTAACTTACCTAAAGAATGGGGGTTTCTTTCTCTTATTTTAATTAGCTCATTCAGTTGATCCTGTTCGAGCCTTTTTTTAGCAGCTATTTTTTTCAGCAACGCCGTTTCCCTGTCAGGCCCCTCAGTAAATAACAGGACTCCCCGGCTCAGATAAATTTTCACTTCACACCTGTCATTATCTACAACTAATACACCGGTTTTTTGGCTGCTATAGAGCTCATTGAAAAAACTAAAATATTCTCTTCTTTGAAGATATTGGTCAACTATCATGTTATAAAATTTCCCCACTCCAATGCACTGCAATTTTTCAACTTTAAATGCATGTCAAAAGATTGACATATATCAATTTTGATTTATTAAAGCTACGATAAAAATCAGCAATTCTCATTTTGGGATAATTTATTAGCCACGGACACACCCCAGTACGATCTGCCGGACCTACGGGGCAGGCACGGACGGACACGGACAAATCATTTATCCTATAGCCTTTACCTCTTTTCGCGAAGCGATGATACTATTCTAACCGAGCGACTTGCTCGGTTAGAATGTCTGTGTGTTTCTGTGTGGGTCTGTGGCAAAGTCTCTTCTTTCGCTATAATTAGAATTGCTGGATAAAAGTACCGGCACATTAGATGCCTGATTGAGATTAAAGCCTCTTACGGCTAAACCACCTCGATCTTTTCTTTTCCTCGGCTACCTCCAGCAGGATTACGGATATATTGTCATTTCCTCCTCCACTCTTAGCCTCATCAATAAGTATATCCACCTTCCTCCCCAGGGAAATAGAAAAGTCACTTAGCACTTCACTGATAGCTGTTTCAGTCACAAAATCCGTGAGGCCGTCAGAACACATTACTAAAATATCGCCAACCTTTGGTTTTATATAGGTAATAAAAATATCCACCTTCTCTTTTATGCCTACCGCCCTGGTTAATATATGCTTAAACGATGGGTCTGCAACACTGTCTGGTCCCTTAAGGCCAAGGATTTTTTGCTCAGCCTCCAGGGAATGTTCCTCGGAAATCTGAGTCAAACGCCCGCTATCAAATGCATATATACGGCTATCCCCAACATTTGCCGCCCATACGAAATCCCCTTCAAAAAGCAGGACGGCAACTGTTGAGCCCATGCCCTTATATTCACGCACTTTTTGGGCTTCATAAACCCCAGTGTTTGCAAAGGATATAGAATTAATTAAGTGTTTTTCCGTACTTAAATTTCTTTCCATGCTCTTTGTGAATGCAGGTGTTTTTCCTTTCTTAACCTCTTTCCAATAATCTTCAATAATCTCAACAACCATTCTGCTTGCAACATCACCAGCCTTATGACCTCCAATACCATCAGCTACTATATAAAGCCCCAAATCAGGTGCAACTAAGTAGCTGTCCTCATTTATTTTTCTCTTTAGGCCTATATCTGTTTTTCCGGCTGATTTAGCATTCATTTTTATCTGTTTTAATCATTGCAGAATAATATTTTGATGACTTACATGCAGAATAAAAAAGAGGAGGTTAAGTGTCAAGCATTCAAGTGCAAAATAATTATATACTTCTCTAACCCGACCAAGCCGGTTGGTCAAGTATTTGCTTAGCTACCCGGATCTTGATGTATCCTTGGAATGAATATTGCATAAAATATTGTTAAGTAAATAAGCATTCAATCTTTCTATTGTAGCGTACAAGGCTGTTCTATTCATTGAAAGAAACCAAAAAGTTCCTTCACTCTGCATGATCAGATAAAATTGCCTGCGATCTAACAAAATTGCCTGCAATCTAACAAAGAAAAGGGTTTAAATAATTTTACATGATGCGGAAAAGACAAAAAGTAAGAAGAGAGGGCCTGATAAACATATATAAGCTGGCCCAAAAAATGGCAAGAGAGGGAAAATACAAAGAGTCTGAAGAAAAATTCAACCTAATATTAAAATTAGACCCTAATAATGTATATGCATTCGTTGGACTTGGTAATTTAAAGCGAAAGATGAAATCTTTTCAAAAAGCTGTTTTTTATTACGAAAAGGCCTTAAAAATTGAGAGCAATAATAAATATGCGATTGTAGGGCTTGGAGATGCATATAGGGGATTAAAAAAGATAGATAACGCCTTGGAGATCTGGCTGAATTACCTGTCATTAGTTCCTGATGATTACAAGACAATGACAAGGATAGCCGATGGTTTTAGGAAAATTAATGATTTTGAAGAGTCAAAAAAATATTTTCTTATGGCCATTGAACAAAAAAAAGATGACTTGTATGCCTTAATGGGCCTTGGAGATATATATACAAAGATAGGAAATTACGAGGAGGCATTAAAATATTTTAAAAAAATAATTTCCTTATCTGACCATGCAATTGTAGCAATTACCTCTACAGCAAATATCTACAGAAGGCAGGGGCAATATGAAAAGGCAAAAGATTGCTACGGTAAAGCCCTTAAAATCAGACCCTCTGATTCCTATTCATGGCATGGCAAGGCTGACTGTTTAAGGGGAATGAAAGATTACTTATCTGCCATAAACGCATGGGAAATGGCCTTAAAATATGGAATGGACCCAAAAATGGTGATGACAAGAATTGGCGATGCCTACTCGCAATTAGGCGATTCCCAACAGGCGGAGATACACTATAAAAAGGCCTTGGATATAGGATATGATAAATTTGCATACCTTGGTATGTCAAAAATCCACATCAAAAGAAATAATATGGATAAGGCTGTAGATATATTTTCTATCCTTTTATATAAAGATCCAAATGACCCTCGTGTGTCAGCAGAATTCAGATCTTTCGTCAAAAAATACCCCGCAGCCAAAAATGCAATTCCCGGGGCCTTTAAAGCATAATAAGTCGATTTTTAGCATGTAGTGTTTTATATTTGGGACTATACCCAGGAAGGTTAGATTTTAGGCTGGCCGCACAGCGCATATATCACAGATATACATTCCAGCACAAATAGCTTGATTAAAGACTATATTCCTTAAGTCTTGATTTCAGCTTCCCTGCATCGCCTACAAATTTGTTAAGCTCAGCCCAGAAATTTTTACTATGGTTTTTTTCTCTTGTATGGACAAGCTCATGGAGTATAACATAATCGATCAGATCTTTTGGGAGCCTGAGAAGGTTCATATTCAGATTAATATTGTTTCTTGCAGAGCAGCTTCCCCACCTGGTCTTTTGATTTCTTATAAAGACCCGGTTGTAAGTAAAGCCATGAAGGCTTGATAACTCGTTGAGTCGGAGGGTCAGCTTTTTCCTGGCTAAAGCCCTGTCTATCTCAGTCAAGTCATTTGAAACGGCAGCCTGTCTTTTTTCTATCTCCTTGACCTTATTAAGGTGTCTTTTTATCCAACTCGCTTTACTGAGGGCTATTTTTTCCGCACTTTCAAATGAAAGCCCATAAGGAATTGCAACCCTGGCCCCTGTAAAGGGTTTCACTGAGATGTTCAAACGTCGTGCCCGTTTGCTGCGTACAAGAAGCACACGCCCTATGCCGTCTATTTCAATAGTTTTAGATTTGAGCAATAAAACCTCCTGAAAAAATATTGAACTACCCATCAGGGATTTATCATATTTAAAGACTCAATCACAGTATTCTTTGACCATTTAATTCGCTCTGATTCCATATTTAATTCAATATTCCACCTAAAGCTATTTCTCTCTTTTCACTACAGCTCCAGATAACTGCCAATTATTTAGTCAACACATTAACGTCTTAACAAAAAAGCCTGTGGGCTTAAGCGTGGTATTCTGGAAGCCATCAAAAGGGAATTTCTACAATGGTGGAGATATTTAAACGGCCCTGATGAATTACCCCTTCGGGAGGCGTTAAACAAAAAAATCCAAGTGGTCTGGCTTAGCCATTGACATAAGATAAATGGAATAATTTTATTTTCGAGAACAAAAGATGCTTCACTTTACAGCCAGGTGATTTGTCCACAGGCAGGACTAGGAGGCTGTCCAAGAATAGTAATTTTTTCTCAAATCGAGGAATGCGAAAAAAATTACCGCAGGTATATGGTTGATATTCCGAGGATAATTTTTTGAGCATGACAAAGAGTTGAGGAAAAAGGACATTCTCGGACAACCTCATAGCAACGCATGACGGGCCATGCTCAACCATCAAGAGATAAGAGGAAACTTGACCCAAATACATTGTTTCGGCTGAATGCAGAGGCGCTAACACCTCCTAATCTTTGATAACAACAAAGACTAAATAGCAAGGTTATTTTAATTTGCAATAGTCAAGGTTTGCCCCTCTTTTCTCCTTTTCTCAATTATCTGCTTCTGTATTGCAGGCAGATTTTCGGGAAAGTTTTCAGGCAGATTTTCTGGCAGACCCGCTTTCGGTTTTATGGAGGCCTTTGTGGAGATATGGTGCATTCCTACCTTAAAGAAATCACCTGTTTCACTTATGCCGAAAGAAAATCCGGGATAATCAGTAAGCATTTTTCGAATTCGTATAAATCCTGTCCCATATTTTTAATGTCTCTCATCAGGTAGAATGATTCTACAAATAATAGGTGTCATCCACATTTGACAAAGTTATTTGTATCTTTACTGTAATACTATGATATTAAAGTTTTTCTTAGAGTTTAATTTTCTCGGCCGGAATTTTTGCAAACCCTTAGACCCGAGTTTCTCCTAATTATCCTGCAATAAATCGTTTTCCAATTTTCCCTATTTCCATTCAACTACACCGCTGCTACATATGCAATTTCACCTGTCATTCCTATTTTTTTAATATTGTAAACCTTAATTAATGTTCTTTTGTCAACTGTGTAGGTCTGACACTGCTGTTTCTTACTGTGAAGCACCAAATCCCCATTCCCTTCAGCCTCCCGGAACTGATGGCCCTCTATTTCGGCAGTGATATGATGAGGGTTTTTAGGGGAACCGTTTTTTATGATTCCCTGGAGTCACTGTTCCGGAAAGTTAAGGCTACCCTTCCTCCGGAATCTAAAAAGTTCATTAAAAACGTGGAGCAAATCCTCCATCTGGACATCAAGCCTTACAAACAATACAACAGATTCAAGGATATCATCAGCCGGGTTAATGACGCAGCCATAAACAAGAAATCCATTGAGATGGTCTATTACACCATGAGCAGAAAAAAAGAATCTAAAAGAAAGGTAGATCCTTACAAGATCTGGTTTTTCAACGGGACTTTTTATCTAATCGGCTATTGTCATGTGAGGAATGAGGTAAGGATATTCGCCCTGGACCGCATCAAAATGCTCCATCAGACAAAGTATATCTTTAAGGTTCCTGAAAATTTCAGCTTCGAGGAGTTCGTCGGCGCGAGTTTTGGCGTCTTTCAGGGAGAGCCTATTAATATAAGGGTATGGTTTTCATCCGATGTATCCGGTTACATCAAGGAAAAGATATGGCACGAGAGCCAGAAGATTTACCCCCAGGATGACGGCTCCATCATCTTTGAAGCTGAAGTTGCAGGAACGGATGAGATCAAGTTTTGGATCATGAGCTGGGGTTCAAATGCCCAGGTACTTGAGAGCCTGTGTCTTTAAGGGAGGATATCAGGGCAGAAGCGGAGGCCATGGTGGAGAAATATGGAAAGGGGATTGAGAGAGTAGAAGAATCTTTAAGAGGGTAACAAGCTGGATGAAAAAGGGACAACCCTCATAGCCCTTTCACTATGTCTTCAAAGATTTTTAAAAAATTCTTTTCCTCAGAGGATTTGAGGAATTTACCTATACCGGAGAGGATTTTTTCGAACATGAATTTAACACCTTTGCAATTTTAATATCCACTTCAATACCATCCAACGGCTCTTTAGGAGGAAGTACGCCAAGCCATAAACCTTCATTCCACATATCTGAAAAGAAACCTATTGCCTGTTTAAAAGAAAGTTTTCCTTTATTCCTCAA
>JAYEMW010000201.1:2125-16621 GCA_034718555.1 Thermodesulfobacteriota bacterium | reverse complement strand
TAATCTTTATCCCTCATCTCATATACATAGCCCATATTATTCAGTGAAAATGCTGATTCAGGGTCCAAGTTATAGCCCTTTTCAAACGCTTCACAGGCATCCAATATCCTCCCCTGTTTGAACAGTCGCACACCAAGGGAATTATAATTGGTTATACATCCTGTTATTAGAAAAACAGGGACTGTAAAGTAGATGATTAGTCTGCAAACTTTTTTACTATACATCTGTAGCTTAGCTATTTTGGTTGAAGGTTGAAGACTGAAGTATTACAGCCATCTTGTAACACCAAAATCAACCCATTCAAGGCCTGCTTTTTTATCCTTCACTTTGTGCATATGTGCCTATGCCCCTTTGAACCTCAGCAGTTACTTTATCTCTTAAAATTATAGTCGAGTTTCTTGATAAGAAGTGAATCGCCATTTTCATATAACATCATAGAAATATCTCCGGCGCTCTCTTTCAACATGCCATCATTCATTCGCCACTTTAACGAAAAATTGCCGTTAACTACAATATTTCCTGTACTTGTATCTTTAAAGTATTTTTTTAATTTTATATGGTAATTTATATTGTCAAGCGTCTGAAAGTTTTGCTGATATTTGGCTAACAATTTAGTAAAGGGCTTCCCCATTTCAATGGCATCCTGGGAAAAAAACCGGGCAAATCCGGCAAGGTTTCTGTTTTCATACTCATGACAATACCCATGTAAAAATGCCTCTATCTTAGAGCCTAATTCTTTTTCTCCTTCACTCTCTTTTTTTGCTGCAATCTGTTTTAAGAGTTTTTTTCTGGGTTCCGCTAGTTTTTTCTTTTGAGCTGATTCAGGGGTGATATCACCGGATTCTAATACCGGTAAAACGACTGATATATCCTGTGAACTGCCGGCTGAGGAAGAGCTGCCTCGCCTAATTACATGAACGTCTTCTTGCGCAAGCTGTTCAGAATGTACACCAGAAGGGATTCGCTTAACATTTGCAGGAAAAAATAAATTTTTTTGAGACACATTGGGATTAGGCATTTTTAAATTTCTGTCCAAGTCCTTTTGTTGTTTCAGCACGGAAATTCCAGGTCTAAAATGGTCGGCCATTAGCTTATCTTCAACAGGCTCATCTTTTTCACTTTCCCCTCTTGAAGCTTCTAAAAAAACCGGGTTATCATTCTTTTTAAATTCTGTTCCTTTTACCCCGAAATGAGAAGGTTCTTTTTTTCTATTGTATTTATCATGCAGGAGCTCTCTTGCCTTGCTATATTTATCTGAAGACTTGCTCACATCATGTTTGCCTGCGAAATCTCTTTGGCTGTCTTGAACTTCCATCTCCCTATTATGTGCAAGTTGCTTATCCTTAGTTCTATTATTGTTTTTCTCCATTCCAGAATAAGGGTCATTAGTGATTGCTTTTTCCTGGAAAACAATATCAGATATATATGCAGCAAAAACAAAAATATTAAAATTATACCAATTTGGAATATGTGCCTGATCCTTTTCTTTTTTTTCAGGGGCCTGCCTGCCTGCTCACTCCATAGGCCAAGATTATGCCTGCTTTGTTCATACTGATATCTCAAATCCGGGTCAATGAGCGTTTTATATGCCTCATTAAGCTCGGCAAACGTCTGGTTATCACGTTGCGTACCTTTGCTGGTATCAGGATGGGTCTTACGGGCCAATTCCCGATAGGCCTTCCTGATCTTAGCCGTATCAGCATCCGGTGTAATCCCCAATAAATCATAATAATCCATCTGTATTCCAGAAGGTATTACCAATCCAAGGGCTCCTGCTACCGGCTTAAGTTTGCCCTGCATACTGTAAATATCGAATCCCTGTCTATGACATTCTTTCAAAAGGCCCAGAAAAAATGTTTTGGTATCGTTTTGACCAGCATTAACAATAGCGCTGCACAGCACCAAGTAATCATCATCACGGGCAACCAATTTGATGAGGGAGGGGGTGTCATGTGCAGAATACACCTGTTTTATAAAGCGGAAAAGGAGTCTTTTATCCTCAAGATTTTTTTTACGATTATGCTTCAAGGCCTTCCCTGTCTGCATTATTAGTGTGGTGACCGGTAAGTTTTTTCCTTTTTTTCTTCTTACCCTCACCGTAATCGGAATAGTATGCCCTGTAGTACTTATAATAAGAGTGATAGCCATAACTATTGGACAACTTCACCTTGTTGATAATGCAGCCAAGGATAGTCCCTTGAACATTGAGCAACTCTTTCTTGAAATGTCGCAGGCTGTCACGAGAGGTTTCACCAATACTGCTTACAAGGATAACACCGCCTACCTGGCGGGACAATACCAGTATATCTGCAAATCCGTGAAATGGAGGTGCATCCAATATAATACGGTCAAAATGATTCTCCAAATGACTCATAAGTATTTTAAACCGGTTTGAGGCCAGCAATTCAACAGGGTTTGGTGGAATGGGCCCGGATGGGATTACGTGAAGGTTTTCCACCTTTGTGTCGAAAATATACCCCTTAGAAATAATCCCTGCAAGATAGCTGGACAGTCCCTTGCTGTTGCCTCCATTTCCCAGGGCCAAGGACTTAGAAATACGAGGCCTGCGTAAATCCGCATCTATCAATATAACCTTTTCATTTGCACCGGCAAATGTCATTGCCAGGTTCACCGCCAGGGTTGTCTTTCCTTCCTCTGGAGTTGTGCTTGTTAATAAAAAGCTTTTGGCATGGCTGTCGTCTCCGGATAATTGAATAGACACCCTGGCTGTCCGCAGGGCCTCGGAAAAGGCCGACTTAGGGTCATTGATAAAGGTCTCTTCAATGGGATAGCCATTCTTTTTGGTAAAGGGGACTATCCCAAGGATAGGGATGTTAAAACGTTCAGAAATTTGATCCGGGTCGGTGATGGAGTCTTCGAAATATTCCATAAAAAAAGCAAGACCTATGCCGGAAAAAAGGCCCACAACAATGGCAAGCATCAAATTTAGTAATACCTTGGGTTTATATGGAAAAAGCGGGAGCGCAGCCCGATCCACTATATAAATATTGCTTGAGTCTATACCGGCCATGGATTCAATCTCTTTTAAACGCTGAAGCAGGCTCTGGTATATCGCCTTGTTGGTCTGGACCTCCCTGTCCATTATCTTATATTGCGTTGCCCGTTCATTTAGTTCGATAGCCGATTTCTTTTGCCTATTTACCGAGTCTTGAAGAGATTTTGCCTTCTTCAGTGAAGACATGTATTCGTTTTTTATGGACAGATAAATTTTTTTCTCTTCGTCTCCGATGCGCCTTTCTATGCTTTCCATACGGGCCTTAATGGCCTTTACCTCCGGGTAATCATCACGGAACGTAACAGCAAGGTTTTGGTACTCCGATTGCATTTGTGTATACTCTTTTTTTAAATCCCCTATTGTCTGGCTCTTCATGACCTGGGGCAGATAGGAGGGTCCATCTGTCACCGCCTGATTGTAAACCGCCTCCTTCGCGATTAGCTCGACCTTGGCCTGACCCATCGCTGAATTGAGCTCCTCAAGCTGGCTATACACATTGTTTAATTTAGTATCCAGGGAGACAATGCCTGTATGCTTGGCAAACCGGTTAAGCTCCTCTTCGGATCTCTCAAGGTCAATTTTTGCCTGGTTAATCTGTTTCATAAGGAAGGCACGGGCCGACCGTGAGTTTTGGAGCCTTTTATCCATCCCCCATTTTAAAAATTCATCCGCCACCGTATTAACAATATCCCTTGACAATTCCCTTGATGGAGACGTAAAAGAGACATCTATGAGCATGGAATTTCTTTTCAGTGAAACAGCAAGATTGGAATGGATATACCCAAGTAATTTCCGCTGTCTTATTGTCTCTGCTGTTACCTGACTGTTTATCTCGCTATTAGTTTTCTCACCCCCTGATGTTAGCGATTTAATTAAATTTTTCACACTTAGTTTCATGCGCTTTACTATTCCCGGGTCACCTTGTTCCCCATATAGGGTTCCCACAACAAAAGGGTGGTTTGAGAGATCCATTCCATTTATCACCCTTTGGGCCATTGTACTGCTTCGGAAAAGCTGTACCTGTGTTTCATAAAATTCACGGGTGTTTAATTTTGCAGACACCAGTTCCTCAAATTTTGTTACCCTCGATGTTTCCTGATTTACCTCAATGGTTGCAGAGGCCTTATAGATTTTTGTCGAAGATAGGGTGAAAATAACGGTAGAAATGAAAATCAAGGTAAGGGCGCTTATTATCAGAAATTTCCTGCGGATAATTACATCAAGGTAATCTTTAAAATGTACCTCATGTTCTTCCCGGGGAGGTATATTCTCTTGAAAGTCAGTTGATGGGAGATTTTCATTGACTATAACGGGCTCCCTGTCAATGCCATCAGACTGAGCTTTATTATGGCCATGATTGTTCATTTTATGAACTCCTTTGCTTTTAACTAAGTTTGATGTACTCGTAAAAAGTCGAAAGGTTCTCTTTCCCGTCATTCCGGCGAAAGCCGGAATCCAGTAAAGTCAATACGTTCTGGATCCCTGATCGGGCCTGCCCCGTACCGGATACCGGGTCCGGCATGACGATTTCGAGACTTCTAAGTAAGTACTCAAGTTACTTTTAGATATGTGGCCGCACTCAGCGGTCTGGAGTCGCTTTTTACGAGATTGTCAAGATTGTTCATTTAATATGTTTAGGCTAAAATTGTCAAGATATATCGTTCCTTCAATATTGCAGTCAAACCTCTTGCTTGTCAGCCTGCGGAGACGAATCACAACGGCATGGCAGTTTTCAGGGGACATAAACTCAACGGTCCCTTGCCTCCAGTCATTCGTCCCAGTAATCATTTGCCCTTTTTTGTAAAGACCTTTAATGTCATAGCCGTATATCTCCACAAAGGGTCTCTGATCTGTAGTAATTCCCGTGCTTTTCCATCTGTATTTCATCAAATAATGTCTTAATGGCTCCACTGGAACTATCTGGTATAAGTGGTGGAAGGAAATATTTTTCTTTCCATAAAAAGCTACTTGCAAGGCAAAGGACCCTGTGGAGTCTGGTAATTTTACCCGTTTTATTTCCCAGTTTCTATTACCCCGGTATCGCCAGCCAAAGCCACGCCGTGTAATATCCACCTCAAAATCTCCATTAGTCATACCCTTTATGCCGGTAAATTTTCCCCAGATTTTATTTGCTTCTATTATATGTTTCTTATTTATAAGGAAGTGAACATATTTCAGAATAATTTCTTCATCGACCCTTTGAGCGCTCACAATTTTTTGCCAAACAAAATGCGCATCCTCTGCTCTGTCCCACCTCATAAGCCATTCTAAATAAGGCACAAGATGTTCTTTGCGAAAGGCCCCTGCTATTTTGGTAACTGCGCCGTTATAATGGGCATCTATCAGTTGAAATATATTATTGGTTATTCTCCCCCTGGCGAGAAAATAATCGGCAATCTGCAGAAAAACATCCTCTAATCTCAGTTCGCGGGCAAGGAGCATCTGTTTCCACTTCCATCGAAAAACCGGTTTTGTAAGGTTGTACGTAAATTCCAGTATAGACCGCGACCTTTCCTCATGACCAACTGCAGCCTCTGCCTGGGCGAGCTTTAGCCACCCATCTATGTGAAAGGGATTATCATGTACAGTTTGCCGAAAAAATCGGGCTGCTGCAAGGGGATTACTTTCGAACCAGGCCTGTAGCCCATAGGCATACATGGCCCGAGGAAAATATCTTAGTGACCTTGACTCCTGCGTATTAAACGAAAAATTCTTATTAACTACCTTTCGTTTTTGCCAGGAATAATTTATCAACAAAACAGCTACAAGCGATAAAATCAATGTAATAAATGTCTTCCTCACAAATGTAGCCATGAGCCCATCCTTTTTAATCTTCCCTTGACACTGACCGGCGACATGCCTGCAAGGGGTTCACCCTTAAGAACCCTAAGAGGGTTTTGGTTGGCTAAAATCGATAGATTTTGTCTCCCGATTAGTTTTTCCAGCAAACCTGCCGCTTTTTTTACATTGCCTGGTTGTCGGTTCTTTGTATCATGGCTGTCTGTTGCCAGGCAGTGAATATATCCCTTTGTTGCAAGATATCTTGCCATTTCTGCTGCCTCCGGACCATAAAAGCCAAGGAAGCTAAACCAGTTAACCTGCAAATATAGCCCTGCGTTAATAAATTCATCAATAATGCCATTTTTTTCCGCAAGCTGCGCGCAACGCTCTGGGTGGGCCAAAAGAACCTTGTATCCCCGGGACAATACACCAAAAAATATTTCCTCCCAGCCCAGGGGAAGTCTCAAAAAAGGGGGCTCTATCAGCAAATAGGATTTTGGCCTTCCGCCAAGCCCTATTATTTCTCCCCTATCCAAGAGTTCGGGAATTTCATGGTCCAGGGCAATCTCCATGCCTGGAAAGGCAATCAAACCTACCCCATCTTCCTTCATCCTTTGATTTAGCTTTAATACCCTCTCTCTTATGGTTTTAGGAGCAGGCATCCAGGATGTTCCAAAAATCCAGTGAGGCGTAGTGACTACATGACTATACCCGGCGCTCACAAATATGCGGGCAAGTTTCAGGCTTTCATCAATAGTTTTAGGCCCATCATCAATTCCAGGCAATAGATGGCAATGTAAATCAATCATATTTTACTAAGCGTTCAGGGTTCAGGATTCAGGATTCAGGATTCAGGGTTCAGGGTTCAGGGTTAAGAATTTAAAATTAAGGAACAGGGTTTCCAGTTGCAAAAAAGTTATTTCTCACGGGCTTGTCATTTGACAATTAATCGGTTCTTTCCCATTTCAAGTGTGTACATAGCTATTCCTTGATGGGTGTCCCTCACTCTTTCCCCTCCTTTAATGGAAGTTCCTCTTTTTCTTTCCCCTCCCTTGATGGGAGGGGATTAAGGGGAGGGTGTAAAGGAGGGCATCGTACCCCCTCATGTTGAGAAAGAGCCGTCTAATCTATGCGGCTTTCCCCACAATGAAGCATAAACTAAAGAAATCAATGTTACGAAATAAATACAATTTGCCGGTATCTGAAGGTTAAAATCAAAAAAGCTGTGAAATGCTATGGATATTAAACCACTTAAGGCACCCGTTGCAGCAAAAAAGCGCAAAGGATCATCATGGGGATTCAGTCTTATTAGTTTTCTAACACCTGTTCCTAAAAAAATAAAAAACCCGCTAACAAGGGCCAGAAAACCTGGCCAACCCGCCTCAATCAATAGCTGAAGGTAGTCATTATGGGCGTGGCTGCGTACAATATTCTCTGTCAGGTTTGAGGCCGCATAACCCGGCAAAACACGATTAAAACTCCCAAGACCAATGCCAAGTGGATGATCTTTGACAATTACCATGCTATCCTGCCACACCCCAATCCTGGAAATTCCCTCACTAAGCTCTAAAAACCTTTTTACAATAGGGCCGAACCCAATTTTAAACCCATAGATTAAAAAAAGGACAACAACTACCCCGGCAATCATGGAGAAAACTATTGGCATCCCCTTATTTGCAGATTGCACAATCAGGTTAAAGGTTAAAAGCCCAACAATGGTCCCTGCAATTCCTGCTCTGGATTTGGAGAACACCAATGCAAGCACCAAAATCACAACCAAAAGGGCTATAAAAAGTTGTTGATAGAGTCGATCAGAAGAAAGCATGTTCTTAAAAACCCTTTTATGGCTATGTCCATCGTCATATGGCCTTTCCGCCCAATCCCCATACATCATTGCATAAGCAAGCCCTAAGGGCCACACCATTTCCAAGAAACCGGCGAAATGATTTCGACAAACAAAAGTGCCCCTGGCACAATCAGCGCATCCGGAATCAACCCAGAGGAGTCCAACTGAAGGAACAAGCGCCTGAATAAGGCCATATATGGCCTCAAGTATGCCTACTATAAGTATTATTAAAACAAGTTTTTTCATGTTCCTGCGCGAGGAAAGGTATACACGCAAAATCAAAAAAAACATCAGAAGACCCAGCAGAAAAACCCACCATGAAAGGGAGTCCATAGGTGAATAACTAACAGTCTGCCACGAGACAGGAATGTCTGTTAGCAGCGAAGATTTTTCAAGCAACTGTTGCCTGTAAGGACTTAAAATTCTAAGTATTCGTGGGGTAAAAGGTATGCATTGGAAAAGTGTATAAAAAAAGAAGAAAACAATAGAAGTGAGGAAAATCTTACCCTTTATTAAATCAAAGAAAATGCGGTCTGTCCACAAAAGATAAAGAAAGGCCGTAAATATAGCCACACTATAAACAGACCAAATCCACGGCTGCACCGCAGCAAACACAAGAGGCACTGTTCCAATTACCGCATATATGATTAATATTACAAATCTCATGGCGCCTTGAAAAACTCCATTTCTATAAAATCTCAGGCATCAACATTGATGCATTCGTAAAAAATCCCAAAATACCGTTTTCCGTCATTCCGTCCCGGATCGGGGTCCGGGATGACGGCCAAGCCGGAATCCAGTCTTTTCAAGCAGTTGCAGACCATCTGGACTCCGGCTTTCGCCGGAATGACGACTTTTTACGAGTGCATCTTTTTTTATTGTTATATAATTTAAACTGTATTAGTATACATATTAAAATATGGTAAAGGAATAAATAATGGAACAGATCAGAGTCAATCTCACCCTGGAACAAGAAGTATGGGGAAAGTTTAGCTCATTAGTGCCAAACCGAAAGAAGAGTAAAATTATCAATGAATTATTAAAAAAGGAAATTGACAAAATAACCCGGCTAAATGAGGAAAACGCATTGAGTTTAGCCTTCCAAGAGGCATCTAAAGATAAAAAGCGCCTTACAGCCATTAGAGAATGGGAACCTTTGGATGCAGTAAGGATGGGACTAAATGAATCAGGGAGATATTTATCTTATAAACCTTGATCCGACCATGCACACAGAGATCGGCAAAACAAGGCCAGTCGTAATCATTTCAATTAATGCTATGAATCACTATTCACCAAGGCTCATTATCGCTCCCATAACATCCAGCATAGGAAAACTATATCCATTTGAAGTATTCATTAATCGAGGTATTGGCGGTCTGAAGATTCCAAGATCATGATAGATCAAATAAGAAGTTTGGATAAACGAAGATTAGTCAAAAAGATAGGCGCCATAAACAGAGAGCTATTGGTCAAAGCTTGTTTAGTAACCCAGAAACTTATCTCAACAGAATAAATTTAAGTTGACCCTAAATCTCTTCTTCATTTTCTATTTCCTCTGCTCTCTGCGTCTTGGCCTTCCCCGCCTGCCCTGTGGAATACGAAGTCCATTCCTCCGGGGTAGCTCCGGACGATGGTACTGGGGCGCGAGACATCTTTTTTGTTCTGCGAAAATCTGCGTAATCTGCGGATTGTTTCTCATCCCTCTTTATCCGCCTACCGTCTCCTGCCCTTCCCACATAAGTCAAGTGTAGAGTTGACACTTTTTCCTTGACCTTGGATCTTATGTAGGATATTATTTTGGAACCAATATACGAACCAGGAGGGTGTCTTTATGGCAACTTTGACACAAAAAAAGATCTCTATCAGCTCCGAACAAAAACAATTTTTGGAAAATTACAGACAGTGGGGATATACAGATCAGAGCAGTATTGTACGTGAAGCTCTTACCCTGTTTATCAGGGAGTTAAAAACAAGCCAACGAAAAACCCAAATGGCCCAAAAAGCGAGGGAGCTTGTTTCTGAGTATACAGCAGATAAAGAATTAACCGGCTTTACTGATTTAGACGGCGAGGATTTCCTATGAGACAGGGAGAAATATGGGAAATAAACTTAAGTCCAACCGTCGGAGCCGAAATCAAGAAGAAACGGCCTGCTGTAATCATAAATGACGATGCAATCGGAATCTTACCACTAAAAGTAATTGTCCCCATAACAGAATGGAAGGACCGTTTTCAGGGGGCCATATGGCTGGTGAGAATAGAACCGGACAACGAAAATAAACTTATGAAGCCATCTGCCATAGACACATTCCAGATCAGGTCTGTATCTTCAAAACGGCTTTTAAGGAAGACTGGCTCGGTGTCCTCAAACGTATTAGATGAAATAAAAACAGCCATTAAAGCAGTCATAGCTGCTGATTAGGCATAACCTGTTCCTCAAATTCCGTCCTCTGACCTCCGACTTCTGACTTCCCATTGGTTTTTTGATTCATCATCTGATGTTGAACGTTCGACTTGCCCAGTTGAACCGGGTTTACCCCGTGTAATTCGTTTACGACAGCGGAGCGCATTACACTGGGGTCCCCTTCCAGGGTGTTCAGCCGGGGTGTTCGATGTTCATCTTTTTCTTTGTCCTCTGTCCTCTGTCCTCTGTCCTCTGCGCCTCTGCGTCTTTGTTTACCCAGTTAAATCCGCTTTGGCCTTTATTTAACCGGGGCGCGAGAAAATTTATTCGTCAAGAGTGTAGACACGGCCCCTCAAGCGATCCGTAACGTTATTTAACCCAGTTTTCCAGATGCAGACCAACAACTCTTTCAAATTCTTTTGTATTGTTGGTAACTAACGTCATGCTCCGTGATCTGGCCAGACCTGCTATGAGCAGATCATAGGGACCAATTAACATGCCTTTCTTTTCAAGTTGCGCACGAATATTTGCGGCTTCTATAGCAGAGGAATGATCTAGATTGATAAGGTTTAATGGCAGAAGAAATTTGGCAAGGGCATCCTCGGAACGTTGCCGATGTTGGCTTTTTTCTGCCCCATATTGAAGTTCGAACAAGGTGATTGTAGAAATTGCAACATCCTGTGGAGAATGCTGTCTAAATCGCTCAAGAACCTTCGATGGGCGTCTTTTAATGAGGTATATGCAAATATTGGTATCAAGCAGATAGTGCATCAGAAAGACTCCCTCTTCTGCATGGCAGGTTGATTACGTCCGTCTTTCATGAAGTCTTCCGGAAATTCACTGAGAGATTCGAACAATGAATCCCATGTTGTTTCTATGGGCTCCAGTATAATGTGGTTGCCGTCTTTGAATATTTTCACCTCATTACCAGGAATTCTGAATGCCTTGGGCAGTCTTACTGCTTGAGAACTGCCATTCTGAAATAATTTTGCTGTTTCCATTTTATCGCCTCTCCTTGTCGTATATATTTTTAGTATATACACCAACAATCTAAAAGTCAATTATATATAGAAATTCGAGAAGCTTTGTTTTGGAGGACTACAGCCACATAAAATACCCGGAATAATTTAGCTGCGGATACACGCAGATAAACGCGGACATAAGCAATTTATTTTCTTATCTGCGCTCATCGCCTGCCCCGCCTGTCGTAGATCCTGCCCCTCGGGGTCGAAGATACCGCCGCGCGGCGCCCAATTTACCCCGCCTGCCCCGTGCAATTTCAGAGAACCTATTGCTCTGGGGTAGGTCCGGTAGCTCGTACTTGGGTGGAGTCTGCTTTTTCTTTCATTTCACCTGGGTGTCTCTGTCCTCTGTCCTCTGTCCTTAGCGCCTCTGCGCCTTTGCGCGAGAAAATTAATCTGTTTGTCAAATGTGTAGGCTTGACACCAATGTCTGTGTTTTTGTAGAAACATATCTGTCAACTATGTAGGCCTGGCACCTATTCTTTCCTATTCTTTCCCTGATCCCTATTCCCTGATCACTGTTTTCAATAACGACAATAAGGAAAGCCTGGGCCCCTTTCTTTTTTTACCGGAATCGGCACGAATTACGAAAAAGTCTTGACTAATTCGGAATAAGGGTTTAAAAAGTCTATATGGAACGATACCTGACAAATCATATTCTGGACGATTTAAAGAAAAAGATTGTCCTGTTAACCGGCCCGCGACAGTCCGGCAAAACAACCCTGTCAAAAATGCTGAGCAACGATTTTGATTATCTCAATTTTGATAATCCGGAACATCGATTAGGCCTTATCGAAAGATCATGGGACAGATCAAAAGATCTTATTATATTCGACGAACTTCACAAACTTAAAAACTGGAAATCATGGCTCAAAGGCATCTATGATACTGAAGGCGTCCAGCCCAGGATAATTGTCACAGGTAGCGCTAAACTGGATACATACAAAAAAGTCGGTGATTCTCTTGCCGGACGATTCTTTCAGCTCCGACTGCATCCTCTTGACCTGAAGGAAATCAAAAAAATAAACAACCCTGATAATGTTCAAATTGTTCTGGAGCAGTTACTTGACACAGGTGGATTCCCCGAACCTTATCTGGAAGGAAACAGAAGATTTTACAACAGGTGGAAACGGTCACATCTGGATATCATCCTGAAACAGGACATGATCGATCTTGAAAATGTCCGGGAGATCACATCTGTTGAAACTCTTATCCAGTTATTACGCAATAGGGTCGGCAGCCCTGTTTCATACACCACCCTGGCGCAGGATCTCCAGTGTTCCGACAAGACGATAAAGAGATGGCTGACAATACTTGAAAATATGTACGTCATCTTCAGGGTCGGACCATTTCACAGAAATATCGCCCGCTCCATTCTTAAAGCGCCCAAATATTATTTTTACGATACAGGACAGGTTATCGGAAATTCAGGCATAAAATTGGAAAACCTGACCGCCTGCGCTTTATTGAAAGAGATCCATTATATCGAGGATTGTTATGGAGAGCACGCACAGCTCTATTATCTCAAGACAAAAGACAACAGAGAGATTGATTTTTTTGTCATCAGGGATGAAGCGCCCTTTTTGATGATAGAAGTGAAATGGGCTGACAATACCCTAAGCCGGAACTTTTCGATTTTTGGCAAGTACTTTCCCAGGATAAAAAAAATACAGATTGTCAAGAACCTTAACCGTGAAAAAACATATCCTGACGGAACAGAAATACGATCAGCACACAACTGGCTGGCCAACTTCTCCCTGGCCTAAACCTTTCATTTCAATCTTCCAACTTTCCGACTCTCCGTCCTCCGTCATCTGTCCTTTCCTTCCTGACCCCCGCCATCTGTCCTCTGCCCTCTGTCCTCCGTCTTCTCGCTTCATCCCTAACTACTCCTCACCCCCTTCACAACTATATTATAAGCCGCCTTCCAGAAATACCCCCATTGCGTCTTCAACGGATGCGCCATGTAGGCGTTTATATACTTTCTTTCTGACTCGCATATCTCATCAAACGTTTCTGGCATATCCGCATAAAATGGTGGGATAAGACCAGGCTTCACCTTTTTTCTCATTTTTTGAAGTTCCGTGCCATAGAGACTCAGATACTGCATGCTTAAGGGGCGCACCCCCAACAGCTGCAAATCCCCTTTGAACCAGTTGTACAGCATGGGAAGTTCATCCAGCCATGTCCTTCTCATAAACTTGCCTAACGTGGTAACGCGAAAATCATTATTAAACTTACCACCGTATTGTAAACTATTTGTTTCGTAAATATATTCCTGAAGATATTCGGAATACGGATGCATTGTCCTGAATTTATATGCGTTAACAATGCTCCCATTTGCCCCCAGTCGACTGAATTTGACCAGGGGACCGTATGACGGACTTTTACTGATGCAAGAAGTCTTCACCTTTTGCGCTATGAAATACAGATCATCCCCGATTTCTTTCTCCGCCACTATCTTAAAGCCGCAAAAGCATAAGCGACCCAGTGTCTCCGCTCGGGAAATCGCCCTGTTTTTACCCTGTGTAATGGAAAAATATACCTTCTTTATGACAGAAAGCTTGGGGAATACCCGTCTGAAAATAAAATCAATACAATAAAAAAGGTGTGAAAAATATTTGGGATACTTTTCAAAGAACCGCTTCTTGCACATGGCAATGGTATGTACCCTGTCAACAAAATAGCCGCCGGGAAGGAGCAATCTGTACACCTCCAGAAAATATCGATTAACCCAGCGGATATGATTGATGCGCTCTGTGTTTATAAACAGGCGCGTCGGACGTTCATCAAGGGTTTCAAAATGAAATATCTCACTGCTATTTATAATAGTCGTCTCCACCTTAATGATGCTGTGCAGGTCCAGCGTCTTATCAAGGAAATCAAACACCTCCGGAGAACTATTAAGATATACCTCCCGCAATTTATCTCTGATGGGCCTTGTAAGACGCGAGCGCAGCTCCTCTATATCTATATCAACAGATAGCTTCTCTTGTTTTATCGCGGACTTTATCTCATCAATTGATTCGATATCACCGTTGTTTTTCCCATTCGCATTCCTGGTATAATAAATATAATAAAGGGCAGCCTCAGCTATAATGAGAACAACAAAAAATCCAAATATCTGACCCCTTGAATAATAGAAAAGCCGGAACGCAAAAACAAGGACCGCTATAGTCGCCGCCATGAAAACAACCGCCTTTGTCCATTGGGCCATCGCAAAGTAATAGTTTCGAAAACCGTTATAGAATTTTCCTGTCATTAAAGCAGTCACAAACCACAGGCCATAGATGATAAGAAGCAGTCTTTCATAATCTGGAGAAAGGATAAATGTGCCCCTCTTCAAATAATTCATGATGAGGAATATGAACGTGACCAGGATAAAATCACTGACATATAAGACAAGCACATGCTTAGGCTTAGGCTTA
>JAYEMW010000201.1:0-2025 GCA_034718555.1 Thermodesulfobacteriota bacterium | reverse complement strand
GTGATACCCGATCTCATGGCCCAGGCCGGCGATCTTCTGGATAATCGCCTCATCCCAGCTTTCCGGCACGGCCCTGAAACAACAGGATGCACTGACCCCGGGTTTCACGACCATGAACCTGCAGGTGTCCACTCTTTTTCTTCAGAATCTCCCTTGATTACCGGCGCTAAAAACGATTCAACCTCAGTGACAATGTCTTGGAACGAAGCAGGAACATGATCCTGCTTCAAGCGTTTTTGGAAGACGGCCCACATACTTACGCGTGACGATATGAAATCTGATGAAAAAGCCTCGATAGGATAGTTTAATTCTGTCCCGCGCTGTTTAAATGTAAGCTTTACAGCCTCTGCAAGCTTGCTGAGTTCAAATCGGAACTGACGTGATAACAGCCAAATATCATAAAAATCCTTCATTCGGCTGTTCAGGTGACCAAGCTTTACCATTGCCTCAAATTTTTCGGCAATGGCACTTTCCCGGCTGTAACATAGTAAAGATGGTGCCGGGAAATCCAACATACATGGCAGCTCTGCCTTTTCAGGTTCCGGATAGATTATGTCTCCGAAACCAATATCCATCTGCATGCTGATTCTGGCTGTTCCTAAGAAACCGCTGAATCTTACTCTGATCCCTTCATAGTCAGCATCTTCGGTTATTCGTTCAGTCCGGATCGATTCCGAATCAAAAACCAGTCCATCAGGCTCAACTTCAACAGCGAGGATATCACAAATTTGTACGATGATATTTGTCTGTTCATTCCCTGTCTTACCAAGCATGTCAATATCCATAGTTGACCTGAACTCCGGCGAATTCCAAGCCCGGAGCATGAGTGCCCGTTTCAGGATGTAGTGTTGTGCATGGCTTGACAGAGAAAGTCGGTACAGAAAGCGCTCCATTGCATAATACTGAAGAAGTTCATTAAAAGACCTGTTGTCTTTTTTCGACTGATTGAGGAGACGTTGTCTTACCGAAGCCGATATGTTTTGGCGCGAAGTCATATATTGGCTTCCAAATAGGGGAGCACAATTTTATCCACTCGACAGATTTTGGCGTACTCCAATATCTTTTTATGATCGAATTTCATTCTGCTTTTGTAGAGTTTCAAAGCCTCAAGCACGACATCCATTCCAATTTTGTTCCGAAACTTAAAACAGTCCGCCAGTGTTTTTTCAGGGCTGTAAACCTTGACGGTAACGCCATCGATTTCATGATTCTCAACGCCTGCCTGAAAGGATCCTGTAGAAAATTTATGGAATTGCATCGGTGGATAAAGGATTACAGGAGGTTTGCTATCCTTTGGTATTGCGACCGAAACTTCATGGGGTATCTGTGTTGTAATTTCATGGAAGGACAATGCGGATATCAGGCAGATGACCGACATGGGAATTCTGGTGGCAACAATAACAAAATCGGGGTTTGAAACGGCTTGAATCTCCGCCAGTCGGTAAATCCCTCTGGAAATTTGTACCAGGTCGCCCATATCCCGCAGCTGATAAAGCGTTCTGGGATGTATTCCGGCCTGAATCGCCGCAGATGTTTTAATGATCCCTCCGCTTTTGCGAATGATCTGTCTGGCCTTTTCACAGGCGCTGCTCTTATTTTTCTTTTTGATCATGGATAATAAGTTCCTTACATATTTTTAAATAGGGAGAATACTATCCATTAAAACAAAAAATCGCAAGTAAAATCGACACACCCTTCAGGTTCGGACACCGTGATCAGCCGGGATCGGGCTTTTCTTATAACCGGTTCAACCAGTCCCTCCGTCTTGTCCGCGTACCAGTCATAAGACGTTTTGACCTCAGAAGACAGGGCTGGATGAAACACCAGGCGCAGCATGGCTATGGCCTGATTTGCTTTTTAATTTCTTCCCATGATATTCCGGAGATCTTCCCAGAAAGCAGTTCATCACACCGTCTCTCAGCCAGTTCTTTCCACGCACTGTCTACATCCTCATCGTGCTTTGTTTCCAGTGAAGAAATCAAACAATGTGCCATGAATGCCTTTGCGCGAGACATGCTTTTTTTT
>JAYEMW010000200.1:0-3272 GCA_034718555.1 Thermodesulfobacteriota bacterium | reverse complement strand
AGAATGTCCTTTTTCCTCAACTCTTTGTCATGCTCAAAAAATTATCCTCGGAATATCAACCATATACCTGCGGTAATTTTTTTCGCATTCCTCGATTTGAGAAAAAATTACTATTCTCGGACAGCCTTCTAAGGCTCTTTTCCGTCATTCCGGCGAAAGCCGGAATCCAGTATTTTCAAGCAGTTGCAGACCATATAGACTCCGGTTTCCATCGGAGTGACGACTTTTTGCGAGTGCATCAATATTTGACTAACAATACCTGACCAGGGAATATAGCACTTCGAGGCGTCAGATTGTTCAGGCTTAGGAATTCAGAAAGACTCATTTGATGTTTTTTGGCAATTTTCCAGAGAGAGTCCCCCTTTAATACTTTATATTTAGATGTTTTTATATTTTCAAGGGGCAAAAACCCATGGGGAATTATAAGTACCTGGCCTATCCTGATGTGTTTATTGTTAAGTTTATTTGAGGCCCTGATAACATTTACAGTGGATCCGAATTGACTGGCAATTTTCCAGAGGGAATCCCCTTTTTTAACTACATACTCTAATTTTTTCTTGTTAGCTGAACTAACCGGCAACGTTTGTTTTTTTTTATGAGAAACAAATTTCTTTCCCGTAGGTATCTTGAGTCTCTGACCTGCTCTAATTAAATTCCTGCTTTTTATTCTGTTTACTGCCATAATAGAATTAACACTTGTCTTGTATCTTCTGGCAATCACAGACAGGGACTCTCCCTTTCTTACCCTGTATGAGGCGTACTGAGGCACAGGAGGACGCCATACAGGCATATCCTCTAACCTTGAGAGAAGCTCAACCCCTTTTCCCTTGGGCACTTTAAAAATAAAAGGCTTGTCAGGAGTATAATCATGTCTCAGTGATGGATTTATATCCCATAATTCTTTATAAGAGATTTTAAGCTTATTTGATACGGTCTTAAGGCTCACCTGCTTGTTGATTGTTATTTTATCAACCTCAATCTCATTTTCTACATCACCAAGGGTAAAACCATGGGCCTCGGGATCGTTTAAAATATGTAAAACAGCCAGAAATTTTGGCACATAAAAGGCTGTTTCCGATGGAAGTTTTTTATAAAGATCCCAAAAATTATCGAGGTAATTTATTTTTTGAGTTCTAATGACTCTTAAAACCCCCCATTCTCCACAATTATATGCAGCTATAGCCGTGGTCCAGTCACCAAATATCTGATGTAATTCTTTTAGATAGGCAATGGCGGCAGTAGTAGATTTTTCCGGATCCATTCTATCATCTATCCACTTATCTCTCTCAAGACCAAATTTGTACCCTGTTGAGGCAATAAACTGCCATAACCCAAGGGCCCTGGCCCTTGAGAGTGCCCTTAACTTAAATCCGCTTTCAATAAGTGGTATCCACGAAAGATCAGTGGGCAGACCGGCCTCTTTAAGCGCCTTTACGATAAACGGCCTATATCTCCCTGATCTATGATAAGAGTCAAGGAAAAATTTCCGATTCTTACCTTTAAAAAGTGATAATGCCTTTTCCACATGCTTATTCATCACAAGGGGGATTGCCTTATTATATCCATTTGCCACTGTTATTCTTGATGCATAGACCTCTATAATGCGTTTAGATATGGAAAAACGCAGGTCTTCCCTCTGTTGAAGTAAATCGGGGTTTTTTTCCGCATTAATCTTTAATATTAGAGAATAGGCCTGATCCAGCGCTGTGATAGCATTTTCAATGTCTCCCTGTTCCCAAAAATCATTAGAGGCCCGGCAGAATTCCAGCGCAGTGTCAAGCATTTCCTGGTCGGATTTTTTTTGTTTTATAGGCGTCTTTATTTTTTTTTCCGGGGGATCAGGCGCAGGTGTTAACTTCTCTTCTGCAATTTCTTCAGGAGGAGGGGTTTTTGTTTGTTCATTTTTTGGGAATTTAACCTGATCCTTTTCTTTTTTATTATCCGTAGGGAGAGGATTGATCTTTTCTTCAGATTTAACAATCTGCTTATGCGGTAGCTTATTAATGGTTTTCATGTGCAAGATATCAGTAATACAGCCTGAAACCAGCATGGGGATGAGAATGAAAAAAAGGGTTTTAAAATTGATTGATTTAGAGGTATTCCTGTTTTTTTTATTATATTTTGTCATAAAATTATTGGTAGGCCTGCACCTATCGGTCATACTGCAATAAATGAAAATATTAAATACCATTGCCTATATATCAGAACAGGGGAATCTCTTTTTGAATGGCCGCAACACACATAGCCTTAGAGTATATAAGACATCCCTAATAACCCCGAAGCGAAGCGCCGGGGTCATTTGCTGAATATTTACTGTTTGGCCTGGTTTGCTACTGCATCAGCAGCCTTCTTGGCCATTTCCGGATCCCCTAAATAATAGTGATTGAGTGGCCTCAGATTATCATCTAATTCATACACAAGCGGAATACCTGTTGGTATATTGAGGCCAACAATTTCCTCCCTTGACATATTGTCAAGGTACATTACCAGCGCTCTTAGGCTGTTTCCATGGGCGGATATCAGAACCTTTTCACCTTTTTTTATGCTCGATTTAATTGTTTTGTGCCAGTAAGGTAGAAAACGTTCAACCGTATCCTTCAAGCATTCTGATTCAGGGATATCCTCTTTTGCAAGCTTTTCGTATTTTTTGTCTTTTCCCGGGTATCTGCTATCATCTATAGACAGTGAAGGCGGTTTTATATCATAGCTGCGCCTCCACAAAAGAACCTGCTCCGTTCCGTGTTTGGAGGCAATTTCTGATTTGTTAAGTCCCTGGAGTGCGCCATAATGTCTTTCATTTAGCCTCCAGGTCCTATATACAGGGATCCACATTAGATCCATTTCCTCCAGAACAATCCATAGCGTCTTAATCGCCCTTTTGAGGACAGAGGTGTATGCACAATCAAATGTATAATGTTCATTTATAAGCTCTTTTGCTGCATGCCTTGCCTCTTTAACACCGGTTTCTGAAAGATCCACGTCTGTCCACCCTGTAAATATGTTCTCCAGATTCCATACGCTTTGACCATGTCGGATAAGTACTAATTTAATCATAATATAACTCCTGCATTATATTTAAATGAAATCAGTTTTTTTTCCAAGGTATTTTTTAAAAATTTTTCGATATTTCTTATTTTGTGTACTTTTGCGGCTTTATGTGATAGTTATTTAACGACTTTCTAAAAAGATAAAAACTTAAAAAAAGGAGGCATATAATGTTAGTAAGGGATGTCATGACAATGAATGTTGTTTCTGTTACAGGGAATACTTCA
>JAYEMW010000199.1:0-3272 GCA_034718555.1 Thermodesulfobacteriota bacterium | reverse complement strand
AGGATAGATTTGCCGTGCTAGTCTATAATAGAGGAGAGTGGATGGACATATACGCCGGTTGTGCAAAGGGGGGGCAAATAGTGGTGCCCATCATGTTCAGGCTGGCTCCGCCGGATATTGAGTATATTGTGAATCATGCAGAGTGCAAGGGAGTAATTGTTGAACAGCCATTCGTGGAGATGGTAAATGGTATCAGGGATAAGCTATCAGTACCGGAAAATGCCTATATATATTTAGGGGATGATCCTGTCCCGGAAGGATATATAGGTTATGAGGAATGGCTCTCAAAATCATCACCTGAGGAACCTGACATAATGATTGATGGAGATGACACGTGGACATTTATGTACACCTCGGGAACAACTGGAAGGCCTAAAGGCGTTGTAAAGACACACGAAAGCTATCATGCCCAGTACATGCTTGATATTGCAAATATGGGGCTGCAACCTACTGATAAGGTAATGTTGGTTATGCCCATGTGCCATGTAAATTCCATATTCTATTCGTTTCCATATACCATGGTGACTGCGCCGGTGTTTGTTTATAACATGGTAAGCTTTGACCCGGAAGACCTGCTCAAGACTATAGATAAATATAAAATTACCTTTACTTCCCTTGTTCCTACCCACTACATAATGCTGCTCGCCCTTGAAGATGGGCTAAAAAACAGTATAGACGTATCCTCCATAAGACAGCTACTTATATCCTCTGCGCCGGCAAGAAAAGATTTAAAGAGTGCAATAATGGACTATTTTAAAAATGCTGAACTCTGGGAGGCATATGGAACTACGGAGGGAGGTCTGGTAACTCTATTGAGACCGGAAAATCAATTTGAAAAGCTTGGTTCCATAGGAAAGGAAATTTTCGGAATAGACAGAATCAAGCTACTTGATGAAGACAGGAAACCTGTGCCTGACGGAGAAGTAGGAGAACTTTATTACAGAACACCTATGATTTTTAAGGAGTATTGGAAGGACCCGGAAAAAACAAAGGAGGCCTTTGAGGGCGAATGGTCGTCTGCAGGTGACATGGCCATAAGAGATAAAGACGGCTTCTACACGCTGGTTGACAGAAAGGCAAACATGATAATAACCGGCGGAGAAAACGTATTTCCTTCTGAAATTGAGGGTGTAGTTGGATCTCACCCTGCCATTAAGGATATTGCAGTAATAGGAATACCAGATAAAAAATGGGGCGAGGCAGTAAAGGCAATTATTATATTGCATGACAACTATGAACCAAGCGACGAACTATTAAAGGAAATATCGAATTTTTCCAAGGGAAAGATTGCAGGCTTTAAAAGACCAAAATCCATTGACTTTATAAAAGAAGAAGATATGCCAAGGACAGGAACCGGTAAAATCCTGCATAGAATTTTAAGGGAAAAATACGGAAAGTGGAGCGACAACTAAAAACGTAGATAGTAAGTAAGCAGTAAACAGTAGGCAGTAAACACACCAAACCCAATAAGGAGGAAAAAAGATATGTTGACAAAAGCGTTTATACCTTACAAAGGCTATTATTCAACCCCGTTTTCACGCTGGCAGGGAACCATGGCCAATGAAAACTCTATTAAATTAGGTGCAACAACAGCACACAGATGGCTTACGGAGAAGAAAATCGACCCCACCATCTTCGACTATATGTACTTCGGAATAACCATTGCCCAGCATCATCTCTTTTATAGTCATACCTGGGCAGCAGGTATGTTAGTCGACGGTGCCAAGGATCTGCCTGCCCTTATGGTCAATCAGGCGTGCACCACCTCTGCTACATGTGTACATCTCGCAGCAGCAAATATTGAGATAGGAACCTACAACACAGCCTTTGCGCTTATGGCAGATCGGGCCTCAAACGGCCCTCATACAATTTGGCCTCAACCACTTGGGCCAGGAGGTGAGGTAGAATCAGAAAACTGGATGATGGACAATTTTAATAAAGACCCCTGGGCAGGAAAAAAAATGATTCAAACTGCTGAAAACGTAGCCAGGGAAATAGGCGCTACAAGGGAAGAATGCGACGCTGTAACCCTTAGAAGATTTGAGCAGTACCAGGACGCCCTGACTAATGACCGGGCCTTTCAGAAGGGATATATGTTTGCCCCTGAGGTGAAGGTGTCGAAAAAGAAAACCGTATTGGTTGAAGAAGACGAAGGTGTTACACAAACCACGGCAGAGGGTCTCGCCAGACTCAGACCGGTAGAACCGGATGGCGTACATACCTTTGGCGCGCAGACATTTCCAGCGGATGGCAACAGCGGTCTAATTGTAACTACAAAAGATAGAGCAAGGGAACTTAGCCCGGATCCTAATCTTAACGCCCAAATTGTATCCTATGGTTTTTCCAGGTCACAAAAAGGGTATATGGCTGCAGCCCCTGTGCCTGCTGCGGAAATGGCTTTGAAAGATGCAGGATTAAAAATTGGGGACATGAAGGCTATCAAAACCCATCAGCCGTTTGTGATTAATGATATCTATATGGCAAAAAAATTGGGAAATGATGTTAATAAAATGAACAACTATGGAAACTCAATGATTTATGGCCATCCCCAGGGGCCAACAGCAGGAAGACTTATCATTGAACTAATAGAGGAAGTAGCATTGCTTGGCGGCGGCTATGGCATGTGGGCAGGCTGCGCTGCAGGAGATACAGCGGTTGCAATGATCTTTAAGGTAGGTAATTAAAAACACGCCCTTTCAATACCTATGACAGCCGCTCCAAGGGCGGCTGTCATTTGGGGCTCCGACGGTACGACAATATTAAAACCAACTATTTCTTCAACTGCCTTAACAAGCCCTATGTCCTTTGCCCCGCCTCCGACAAGGGCATATTCTCTTTCAATCCCCACCCGGTCCGCCAGGCTGTTTATCTGGGATGCTAATGCCCTATGGATTCCTGCCAGGAGATCTTCAGTTGTTGTGCCCTCAGCCACCCTTGATATTGCCTCTGTCTCAGCAAAAACAGCACAACCAGTATGAAAATCTATTCTTTTTTTCGACCTTAATGACAATTCTCCAATATCACTTATCTCTACCTGCAAAACACTTGCAATCTTCTGCAAAATTCTGGCGCTCCCTCCGGCACATTTACCACTTAATAGAAAATTAATAGAGTTGCCTGTTTCATCAATCCTAAGGGCCTTACTAAAAAGATCGCCTACATCAACTATTGTTTTTACCGTTGGAAAAAGATAAAAAACACCCCTGCTGTGGCATGATATATCTGTTAAAGCATCATCTGCAAAATCTACATTTTTTGAACCATATCCAGTG
>JAYEMW010000198.1:0-3283 GCA_034718555.1 Thermodesulfobacteriota bacterium | reverse complement strand
GCCCTAAAGCACTGATTTCTTTACCTTTGGGTGTGTTTTTGTCTTTTTTTCCAATCACTATAAATAATTGGCGCAGTAAAGATAATAACAAGGACTGTAAGAATCAAAAAAACCCAAGTCAATGTTGTCATTATTCATCACCACCTTTCAATATGATGTACCCTGTAAAGATAACAAGTAAACAAAAAAACAAAACCAGACACAAAAGAAGGAAAATTGAAAAATTCTCTTGAGAGAAATTGACCAAATATCAGTGCGCCAGCTGCAATATTGCCCAGGGTACCCAGTTTATCAGAAATAAATTTTCTTTGATTTTTGTTCACATTTATTACCTTTACCACAGTTTCTTTGTTAAATCAACCTAAAACGAAGACCTAAAAGCGTAGAGTGAAGAGATGATTGTAAAAATTACTCATAGGAAAAAAAAGGAAGAAAATATGCATCTTCAGATGGCCGGATTAGACATATATAGAAGGCCGCTGGCAACCTCTAAACAAAATCATTCTTTTATCCCGGGCAAATCCCGCATCAATTATGCAGGTCCGGTTTATGATGAAAAAGAGATGATTAATCTGTTGAACAATAACCAGTTTCCATTTTCAAGTTTTTTTCATATTAACATCCCACCTAACATTTAAATTCATTTGTTGACGTCAATAAATTGACATCGCACCCTGTTTTGACCGTTACAAAAAGCTATCCGGTTGAATTAATTAGTAATATAAGACAATAGTAGATTGGCACAGCAATTGCTTTATTTCAAGGCGAAGTTGTAGTGGATTTAAATAGTTAGATTGACTTTGATCCACAGATTTTGCAGATTATATTTATGACTATCATAACGGGAACATCCGTAACAGCTTGATATTTCAGGGCGATATGACATGAGGGCAGGTGTAACTCAAGGGGCGGAGCTGTCCGCAGGAAGGTTGGGTAGGGTCTTTAAGTATTGCATGTTTGGAAAAGCAGTTAGAAATTGTCAAAAAAGTTTAACCTCTGATTATGTTTTTAAGACGTATGCTTAACAATTTACACCGGCAGCTTACATAATTTTCTGGTAATACGTTCCCAAAGAAAATCAAATCACCATTATCGCAATCATACCTTATCCATGGTTCATGCCCTTTTTTAGGCTTTAAAGTTCGGAGCGCTAAAGGACCGAAAGTAAATAGTCAAGGTTTGACCCCCAAAATGCAAAATGCGTTTCAAGTTGAAGTTGATCCGCAGATTACGCAGATTACGCGGATTACCCCAGTACCATCTGCCGACCATGTCCCGGTCTCTGTACGGGGAGCTACCCAGGAGGAATAGGCTTTGCATTTCGCGGGGTAAACATTTCACAGGCAGGCGGGGCAGGCTGTCAGGCAATCAGGCAATAAACATTCATAATTCAGCATGTTATGGCATGAAATCAGGCGTAACTCAAGGGGCGGAGCTGTACAAATGGTGCGAAACAACAAAAAAGAACAGCGTCATCCGCGAAATCCGCCTGCCCTATGCAATTCCATAAGGACAGCGAAGCGTATTTCACTGGGGTGCCAAAAAACAGAACATCAATATTTCACGATGTCCCCAAGAGACAATCAGAGACCTTCAACAATTTGGAAAATATAAGCTCCCGGGAACAAGCCATAACTATCCAGCAGGTCTCCCAAAAGCTCGATGTCCCAAAACCAACGCTCAGATTCTGGGAGAGGGAGTTTGAAGGCATCTTAGTCCCTTTAAGGACCAATGGCGGTCAGAGGCGTTACGCCCCGGAGCATGTCTCCATCATTGAGAAGATAAAAATGCTGAAAAGGAACGGTTGAGCTTAATCGAAATCAAGAGAAAGTTAGGAAAGGGATAGATGATTCGTTGATTGGAAGATTTGGTGATTGGGAAAAGGGAAGGGATGAACCTTTCAATTTCACTTTTTGAGAATTTTGCGCCTTTTTGCGGCCTTGTTAAAGTTGAGAACTCAATACCAAATCAATGTGTAACAGGGTAACCGTACATAAGGTCAGAAGGTAACAGCGGCCCCATTAAATTCATCCCGGTCAAAAAGAAAAAATTTGGAAATTTTTGGATGACTATATGTGTTGTAAGAAGTTGACAATTCGATAGAAAATAGGATACCGTTCAGATACTGATTATTTAAATTTGTTGCTGAGGCCCGACCCCATGCCAAAAAAGAGTTTTTCAAGTTGTTGCAGAAAAAACAGGGTGAATCTGAATAACTTTGAAGGAACCAGGGCATACGAAGGGGAAATCCTTGAGGATTACCCGCGTGATATGGTGCCCCATAATATTCTCTATTATGATCCTACGAAGGCAGTGTTTTATCCACAGTGAAGAAGTTTGGAATTAGGAGAGAGGTTGTTTTGCTTGCAAAATGACAGACGACGAATAAGCCTTATTAAGGGATATGAATCATGACATCTGATGTTGGAAGCAACGAATTGATGTTGCCCAAGATCGATTTTGTATTTAAATTGATTTTTGGGGATGAAAAACACAAAGAGATTACCATCGGCTTTTTGAGTGCGGTGTTGCAAGTTCCGAAGGGTGATCTGGCAGATATTGAAATTATCAACACAGAATTATTTCGGGAATTCAAAGAGGACAAGAAGGGGATCCTGGATGTCCGGGTGAAGACCCGTGACGGTCGGCATATCAACATAGAAATCCAGATACTGCCGACTGAATTCATGCCGGAGCGGACACTGTTTTACTGGTCTAAGATGTACGTTTCGCATATCAAGGCCGGGGATATATACAACCAATTGAAGAAATGCATTACCATCAACATCGTGGATTTTAAGTGTACGCCGTTGAAGCAGGCGCATTCATGCTATCATTTGACGGAGGATAGTCAGGGGCACCGACTGACGGATGTTCTGGAGGTTCATTTTCTTGAATTGCCCAAGCTGTTCGAGAAAGAGATACCCATTGAGGAGAATGACGACATAGCACAATGGATGTTGTTCATTGATGGGAGATCGAAGGAGGTGATGGAGATGCTGGCGGAAAAGAACACGGATATTGGGAACGCTTATGACCTGCTGAAAATCATCTCGAAAGATGAAAATGCGCGAATGGCCTACGAGGCGCGCGAGGCGGAACTGATGGATCAGCGGACACGGGTCAGGTCGGCGCTTGAGGAAGGCAAAGCGGAAGGCAAAGCGGAAGGCAAAGCGGAGATTATTCATGCACTGCTTAGAGGTGGGATGGGTGTTGATGAAACAGCGTCTATGACAGGCATGGAAAAGAAGGAGGTTGAACAAATCCAAAAGGGAATATTGAG
>JAYEMW010000197.1:0-3292 GCA_034718555.1 Thermodesulfobacteriota bacterium | reverse complement strand
TGTCAACTACCGTGTAAAATGACCGACTCAGAAATAACTCGATTAACGTTGCCGGGGACGAGTGGCATAATTCTAAATCATGGGAAAGATATAAATTAGACAGGGCGGTTATAATGTTACTAAAGATTAAGATAGAGAAAAACATTAAAAGGACCATGGCAAGGAGTTGTTTGGCAAGGATATCACCAATTAATTCCTGGGATGAAAAATATATAAGCATCCTGTAAAAAAGGAAAAAAAGAATCAGCCAGAGTAGAACACCTGCAATTGATAAGGTTAATATCTTTATCTTCCTATTGCCCTTGCTCCTTATAATATCATTTTTAAGCCCGGCAAATCTTGGAGAAATGAGTAGTTTAAATGCCTTCACACGCCTCATCACCTCCTGTTAATTTAAGAAATATTGACTCAAGGCTTTCCTCCGTGCCTGCCTGACGCTTTAGATCCTCGTACGTCCCACAGGCCAAAATACGGCCGTTATTTACAATAGCTATACGTTCGCAAATTTCTTGCGCCAAAGAGAGCGTGTGTGTTGACATAAACACTGTAGCTCCCTTTCCGGCCCTACCAACAAATATTTTCTTTACCAGTTTAGCGCCCTTTGGATCAAGACCAACCATTGGTTCATCAGCAACAATCACCTTAGGGTCATGCATAATGGCCGCAGCTATAATTAATCTCTGTTTCATGCCATGGGAGTAAGATTCAATAAGCTCATTTTCCCAATCACTTAATTCAAAAATATCTAACAATTTTGAAATTTTTGCATCTATGCCGTTTCTGCTTACCCTATACAGACCTGCCTTAAATTTAAGGAACTCCAGGCCACTTAGTTTTTCATACAGAAAAGGCCTGTCAGGGATAAACCCAATAACCCTCTTTATCTTTGTTGGCTCCCTGGATATATCCATGCCGTTAATAAAAATATTACCTATCGTAGGCCTTAAGACACCGACCATCATCTTAATAGTAGTTGTCTTGCCAGCGCCGTTTGGCCCTATGAATCCAAAGACAGTCCCTTGAGGGACCATAAGATTTATATTATCAACTGCCCGTAGACCATGATAAATTTTTGTAAGGTTTTCAAATTTAATCATCGATAATCTAAAACTTTAAATTTTATAGAATTAATCATCCCTGCAATCTGGATTTGCTTTTCAATGCCGCCTGTTATGAGTTTAATATGAGTAGCATCAACCGGCATCTGTCTAAAAATTGCGTCCACAGTAATCCATCCATTTGTATAGACCTCATTCCAGGCATGATAGTAAAATTTTCCATTATTGTACACCAGTCCAATAACTATCCGGCTTGGAATACCAACTGCCCGCAATAATGCAGTCAAGAGATTAGCATGCTCATTGCAGTCTCCTCTTTTGGAGATTAGAATTTTTTTTGCATCCGGGACAGATGCTACCGGTGTTTTTTTTAGACTCTCAAACACCCACCCCATGATCATTCTCGTAGCAATCTCAGGATTAATAGCCTTTTTAACTATCTTCTTGGACAGGTTTTTAATATCCGGATCTCCGGATTGAATTAATATTTCCGGCCTTAAATTATATAATAATTCAGTATTATTACCATTGTAAGGTATATCATAAGAGGCCTTATCAGTAATTCTCTCTTTATATATTTCAAGAATATTACCATGCAGTTTTTGCCTTAGGCCTTCCCTGGGCAAGGACGAAGGTACCTGATCAAACTGCACCTTTAAATAAGACAGGTCTCTCGGCCCTTGTATTTTATTTTCCACTTTAATGGCTGAGAGATCATAAAAATCAATTTTTTCTAAACGGTCTAAACCTGCTTTTGCCTTTTCAGGAGTGGATTTTACAAGGGTGAATCCCATAAATCCTTGCTCTTTTAATGGCGTCCCTCCTCTATCAAGCCAGAACACCAGGGGCGTTCCTAAATAAGTCATCTCTAACCGAAGGGCATCATAAGATTTATCACCAATCCTTACAAGCTCCCTTTTTACCGCCCTGATAGTGTAAGGACTAATTGTCATGGTTAATGGATCGAATACATCAATGGTATACGACTTGTTAACCTCTAAGGTAGAGGACCTAAAAAAATTTGTCAGGCCTGCGCCAATCATTGGTTTTGATGACAATTTAATTAATCTGTCCTCTCTGTCCTTGCCCGTCCCAAATGATAGGTACAAATTATTGCCTTTCATTTTACCGGATATCTTAAATTCCATAGAATCAGGTGAAAGGGAGTATTCAAATTCATTCAAAAGAAATTTTTCGTCTATCTGGGCCGTTGTATGACTGATAATTTTCCTTGTTGAACCCATTAAATTAACAACGAGAAATATTTTCTCACTTACCTCAAATCCGCTATGAATTTTTTTGATCTTAGTGACAGCGTAACCGATCTTGTGTTCCTTTAAAAGGATGTCCATCCAATCTTCTGAGCAGTCTTCGACGTTCCTTTGCTCATAAATCCTATGGGTATTAATGGGCGTTGACTTAAAATTTACCTTTTTTGCCAACTCAACTAAAATAAATATCCAAAAAATGATTATCAATATTCCAGATATATTAAATATAATAGACCTTCTCATTGTGTTTCTAAATTTTGTTTTGCTTGATATACCCCCGAAAGGTTATAAAAATTATGCGCATAAACATGTTGGATTTAATGTAGCGCAGGGTCATCTGGAGTGTTTTTCAAGGGAAATGCAGGGCCAGTTTCTCAAGCATACTTTTTTCCTGTAACTTATGTTTAGAAGGGAAGCTAATCTTTCGTGGTGATATTAATAGTTTTTTGATAAATAGGGCGTATTTTTTGAATTAAAATTATAAAGGTTTGTATATCGTTATTTTAGAAATAAACAGTTTTTACATCTTGTATTTTCCAAAGTCCTCCGGCTTCAGTTTTTCAAGTATGTCCTGCCATTTCTTCCCTTTTTCACTTTTATCTAACGGTACCCCCTCGTCCATATCCTCTATTTGTTTTGATTTTTTAATTACCTCATCTGAAACAAATATAGGCGCCTTAGCCCTGATAGCCAATGCAATTGCATCACTCGGCCTTGCATCTATTGTTAATTGCGCTTTATTTTGAGTTAGATGAATTAGTGCATAATAGGTATTGTCTTTTAAATCATAAATCTCTATCCTGCCTATATGAATATCTGCCTTATTTATAATATTCATTAACAGATCATGAGTCATTGGCCTTGAAAACTTTATCCCTTCCATTTCACTGGCGATTGCCGTTGCCTCAAGCAAACCTATCCAGATAAGCAAGGTTCTTTCCCCTTCAATCTCTTTAAGTATAA
>JAYEMW010000196.1:0-3299 GCA_034718555.1 Thermodesulfobacteriota bacterium | reverse complement strand
CTGAGAGTAATCCCAAGGATCCCTCCCTTTTCCCGCATTGCGTGATAGGCATTGGTGCCAAGGTTCATGATTACCTCGTGGATCTGGGTCGGATCAGCCATGACCGGGCCGCAATCCGCAGCAATATCCTGGCGGATTTCAATGGTAGAAGGCAGGGAGGTTCTTATTAATTTAACCGCCTCTTTTAAGACGGATTGAACGCTGGTCGGTTTCTTCTCCTTTTCGCTTTTCCGGCTGAAGGTGAGAATCTGCTGAACCATGTCCGTGGCTCTATCTGCTGCCTTAAGCACTTCGTTTAGGTTTCTCCGGGCCTTGCTGCCTTCAGGCACGGCGTCCATGGATAATTCCGTGTACCCTATAATTGCATAGAGGACATTGTTGAAATCGTGGGCAATGCCTCCAGCAAGGGTGCCTATTGATTCCATCTTTTGGGACTGGCGGAGTTGGTCTTCAAGTCGTTTTTTTTCGGTAGTATTCCTGATAACGGAAACATAACCTCTTATGGACCCACCAGATTCTTTTATTGCAGATGTCACATTTTCCGTTGGAAGGATGCTGCCATTCTTATGTATGAACTCACATTCCGTCCTGTAGAAGCCCTGTCTCTCGATTACCGGATATGCTGCCTCCCCGAAAGAACGGAAGCTCGCATCCGATGGGTGGATTATTCTTATGGATTTTCCCTTTATCTCATCTCTGCCGTAACCGAATAGATCAAGGAAGGCTTTATTGTAGGAAACAATCTTCCTTTCGTTGTCCATCATCAGAATGGCATCGGACGAACTCTCTACCAGGGAGCGGTATTTTAGCTCGCTCTCCCGTAGCGCCTCCTCTGCCCGCTTGTGCCCGGCAACTTCCCTGTTTAGTTCCTTAAACATTTGTTGTAACTGCCCGGCCATATGGTTAAGCGATCTCGTCAAGGAGCTGATTTCACTAATCCGACTATCGTGACTGACGGTTTGTCCCCACTCACCTTTGGACAGCGCATAGGCAAAAGTGTTTAGCCTTAGAATTGGCCCAATTATTTTCCGGCTGACGACGACGCCGACAACAACGGTGATAACCAGCGTGAAGAAAATGAAAAAAGTGGTGACGTGGTTGTTGGCATTGATTTGGGCCATAAAATCTGCTTCAGGAATAACAACAACAACAAACCAATCAAGGCCATCTTTGTTTTTAATTGGCGAAACTTGCAGAAATTGACGTTTCCCATCAATCTCAAATTCCAACTGCTGCGTTTCGGCAATGTGGCGGTAGTCGCCAAATTGTGCGGATAAGGCTTCAGCCGCATGACGAATAAGCGGATTGGCGCTTTCATTGGCATAAAGTCGCCGCTGTGCCTCGTTTTCACCCGGTTCGGTGAACAATTTTTCTTCGGACGAGGAGGCCACCAGCAAACCGGAACGCTCCATAATAAATCCCTGCCCCGTTTTACCAATTTCAAGACTTTGCAAAAAGCCGCTCAAATGGGATAAAAAAAGATCAACCGAAACCACTCCCAGCAGATCTTGCTGTTCATTGTACACCGGACGGCTGGCCGCGATGGCCATATCTTGCCCCGTGAATAGAATGTAGGCCTCGCTCCAGGCAGCATTGTCCTTGCTAACCGCACCGATGTACCAGGGACGAGTCCGCGCATCAAAATCAGGGACAGTCACCAGCAAATCAGCCCGCTGCCCCTGGCTATCTGTGGCATATTTTTTAAACGGGCCGCTCACAAACCCATCTGTGGAAATGACATACAGCAAGCCTTCCGCCCCCTCTCGACCGGCATTTGCCAATCCCCCCTCAGTATTGCCAAAATATATGCTGGACACCGAATCGAAAATCTGGATTTGTTCCCAAAAGTGACGTTCCAAAGCAGGAGCATCATTGACGGCCAGCACGCCCCGGCGCAAAATATTGGCATTGGTTTGATTGATTTGATGCGGAATATTCAGAAATGTGTACAAATGTTCTTCAATACGAGTAGTTATCTGATTTCGCAACTGATAGGCGACATCATTGACTGCACGTTGTCCATTGCGAAACGAAAGATAGCCCACCAGTCCAACCGCTAAAACATTCAAGGTGACAAACGATGTCACCAGCACAATTAGTAATGGAATTTTCTTTGGTAGGTTGTTCCAGGATATTACTAACATTTGAACTCCGGTTTTACTCACCATTCAAAAGCAATTCAGCCGCACAATAGCAGTCCTGATCAGCCAGGCGATTTAATGGTGCGAATTTTCGATTTGCCGAGGACTTCGCAATGGTACCAACCTTCAAAGACCTAACGCTATAGCCTGGTCATGTTCAGATCTTCGTTATGTAGCGTTTCCCATAAAATATGAAGCAAATGATTCTTTTAAGGGGCCTACAATTGGCTCTAAATCTGATAATGGAACGATTGCAAAGGAGAGGCCATTGTTTTCTGCCTGTGTTCTAAAAACATTCTCAGCAATAGAATTTTCTGTAACTATTAGCTTTTCAGCCCATTGATTCTTAGCCTCCCATGCCTTTCTAAAAAGAGCTTCAACGTCTTTTTCGTGAGGAGCTTGATCTACTACCCGTGATAATACATGCCCTAATACATACGCACTGGCTGCATCCATGATCACATAAATATCATAAGGCTCATCCTTTACAAACAAGAATGCTTCATTAACTCTGACGGCAATCCACACTGCATTAACGCGAAACTGATCGGGAGTAAGCATAATGAGTATTCCTTTTATTTGAAAATATGGTATTCACAGGCTCCCCCGCACTATGTGAGGGGGAGCCTTGCGGTTACCCTATAGAGCAATAATGCTACTTCATCAGCCAACTCAAATGCACGGAGTTTCGTGTGATCACGCATAATTTTTTCCTATCAGCCTTCTACCTTCAGTCTATCCACCTGAGTAGTAACATATGAAATACAATAATAATTTTTCATTATTAAGGCAAGGTTTTTTATCAAATTAATGCAATATAGGTACAACATGGGTGGGTTTAGGGCTCAGATCAAAAAATCAGGTACGAAGAATACATGGTGATGACCTGAAGGCCATCACCATGTATATCAGGCGGGGAGTTTAAAAATCCTTAAAATCATCATCCATGGGAATAACATTCTCAGGACTCTTTTCCTTGCTGACCGTCAGGGCCTTTCCCTTAGCCCTTTTTTTAGGCGCTGCGATAGCTCTTCTTTCCCTGCCTACTGCATACTCCCTACTGCTTACTTGTTTTCCCCCGCTTCCTCCAACGAGTGCCACCAGCTCACCAACAATCCCCTTCATCTGCTCTGCCTGGGCATTCATCTCCTCACTGGC
>JAYEMW010000195.1:0-3311 GCA_034718555.1 Thermodesulfobacteriota bacterium | reverse complement strand
TCACCGGTTGTAAAAGAAAGAAGTATTTCGGCAGTTTCTCTTCACGGCGAACACCAATGCTAATCGTTACTTTTATTCTGCATCCCATGCACTTGCATGACCGCCCATCATTCCTTATCCAACATAATCCAAGGGGACGCCCATGATTTTATGCGTTTCTCTAAATATCCCCAATTCCCTCATGGGCTTTTGGAGGGGCTGGGGTCACATCTTGATTTGAGTGGAATCTTGGGAATCTTGGGGACGTTGTTGAATTCGTTGACTTATTTCCTTTTTTTTGAACCGCTAAGTCGCTAAGGACGCTAAGGTTATATTTTTGTGAATTTCATTAGTTATCTCTTTCAGCTTTGTTTTCTATCTGTTTGATATCATTTTCCAACTCGTTTAAGCTGTTTTCAAGGGATAATTTTTTTTGTTCCTCTTTATATTTTTCTAACTCTATATTCGATTTTTCTAAAGCCATTTCATGGCTTACTTTTCCGGCATGGGTCAGCAATTCTCTGCCGTTTAATTGTAAAATGTTATCCAGCCTGCCAATCCAATCTTTCATATACATTGGCGTATGTTGCTGTGCCATTGTCTCGGCAAAGGCAAGATATTGTTCAACCAATAATCCAAGTAGTTTTATCTCTTTTTCATCCAAATAATTTTTAGCAATACTGACATCACTTTTTTTGATTTTAACAATATTTTCTTTGTCGTAAGACTGCATGCCCATAAGCGGCAATGACGCATCAACTCTTCTGTAAATCAATTCTGCGGCTGTTTGGCTGCTAATTGCCCAGAGTAGTTTATTTTGAACAATTTTAAAAAACTTGATAGTCATTGCATCGCTCGGGTTATAATCAACGCTGGTTGTATAGATATCTTTGATTTTCTGATAAAAAAAACGCTCAGAAAGACGGATTTCACGGAGTCTGTCTTGTAGCTCATTGAAATAATTCATGGATTTGCCAGTTTTAAACCGCTCATCATTCAGGGCAAAACCTTTCACTATGTACTCTTTTAACCTTTGTGTTGCCCAGATACGGAATTGTGTAGCAAGTTGGCTTTTCACCCTGTAGCCGACAGAAATAATCATGTCCAGATTATAAAAATCCAACATTCTTTTTATGGCACGTTTACCTTCCTGGCGAACTGACAAGAATTTCTTGTGAGTTGATAATTGTGAAAGTTCTCTTTCCTTGTAAATGCTTAATATATGCTGGCTTATATTCTGTTGAGTGGTCTGAAATAATTCTGCCATAAGCTGTTGAGTCAGCCAGACAGTTTCATTTTCCAGGCGGACATCTATTTTGATGTTACCGGTTGGAGATTGGTAGATTAGAATTTCGGAATTTGAATTGGTCATACGGAAACTTTCTACCTTCAACTATCGTTCACTGGAATTAGCCTTAGTTTCGCTGAGCGTTTAGGCGAACCTGCGTGGAGATGGGGACGCCCATGATTTTATGCGTTTCTCTTTCCTTTTTGTATGTAAAGATATGGGTGTCAGGCCTACACAGTTGACAGATGACGGGGAGGGGGGTCAAATGTTTCCTCTTGACAAATGGTCCCTGGCTGCTTGTTTAGGGTCGCATAGCTCCGCCCCTTGGGTTACATTATAATTTTTAAATATGTAAAGTCTTATGTTCACAGATTAGCTTACCCTGGAAGCAGGACTATAGATTATTGTCTTTACTGATCTTTGTGGGGAGATGGGGACGCCCATGATTTTATGCGTTTCTCTTTCCTTTTTGTATGCAAGTGCTCGGGGGCAAACCTTAACTATTTACCAAGGCGGAACTTCGGATATCTAGGTTCTTGTATTTGTTGACTTATTTTCCTTTTTTTGAACCCCGGTTAAATAGCCTTCCGGGATTGTGGAAAGACATAAGGGTCAGGTCCCGGTTAAATAAGTCCTTCGGAATTTAACTGGATAAATCTTCATTCTTCACTCTTTTATCTTTTTTTCAATCTGTGATATTTTTCTTTCAAGCCCTTTGTCTTTTCTTATTTTATCCTTAACACGCCTGCATTCCTGGGACACGCCGGATTCTCCAACCCCGAAATAAACGCCAATATCTTTTAGTTTTTCGTTGGTATATTTCCGGTAAAGGTACCCGTTCACAGGTTATCCCTGCCACAGACAGGGGGTAAGGACAAAAAAGCATTGTTTAACCACCCGCTTCGCTCGACACACACAGACCTACACGGGAACTTTGGGGACGTTCTTGAATTCGTTGACTTATTCCCCTTTTTTTTGAAAAGACATAGGGGTCAGACCTTCATTCTTGACAAAGATACCCTTAAGTTTTAATGGGGGACGTTGCTATCTAACTGCGTTATTCCAATGCATCCCAAATTTCTTGGTAGTTGTCAACTAGTTTGAGGGTCAAGTCTTTGATTGACTTACCTTTAACTACTCGTCTTCTGCAAAGAATTGAACAGGGCAGGCGAATAATCAGGAAAAACACAAGCCCTTACGGACGGCTACTGCTTTAAATTGTTTACGAAAATATAGGGTCGTCTACACTCTTGAGAAACAGATTAATTTTTCGCGCAGAGGCGCAAAGGCGCAAAGAAGGAATTATAATTATTGTTTTTTTACTCTTAGCGTCTTTGCGTCTTGGCGCGAGTACAGGATTCTTGGGGACGTTGTTGAATTCGTTGAATTAATTTCCTTTTTTTTGAACCCCGGTTAAATAGCCCTCCGGGATTGAACTGGGTAAACCGCTAAGGCGCCCCAGTACCATCTGCCGGAGCTACGGGGCAGGCGAAGGGCGCAAAGATTGTTTTTTAGACAGGATTTTCAGGATTTGATGGATTTCTTTGTTGCTTTCTCTCCTTCCAGATGAAGGATAGAAAATTGCAATCCGCCTGCAGCGGAAAGGAGCATATTGTCCTTAGGAAGCATTAGAATGGAATCCTTGACTAACTGGACTAACTCCATTTTATTAGTCCCCAGTACCATCTGCCGGAGCTACGGGGCAGGCGAAGAGCGCAAAGATTGTTTTGTTGCTTTTTCCTGATCAGGGGAAATCTTAGGGACGTTCTTGAATTCGTTGACTTATTCCCTTTTTTTTGAACCCCGGTTAAATAGCCCTCCGGGATTGAACTGGGTAAACCGCTAAGGCGCGAAGGACGCAAAGATTGTTTTTTATGGAAGACATACAGTATTTTAATGGGGGACGTTGTTTGGTTGTTAGGTTGTTGACAATCGTATTTTCAATTCTTCATTTCTGTCAAGAAAAAATTTTCCCTTATCGATGTTCTGACTTACGGTAGGTGGACTCAGAGATAAGGCCTCGGCAATCTCTGTTCCCTGATAT
>JAYEMW010000194.1:0-3317 GCA_034718555.1 Thermodesulfobacteriota bacterium | reverse complement strand
AAATTTAATGGATAGGATAAAGGTAGAGACACCGATCGTTGAGATGGACGGTGATGAGATGACCAGGGTCATATGGAAGATGGTTAAAGATAGACTTATTCTTCCATATATAGATATTAATGAGGAATATTTTGATCTACATATTAAAAACCGTGACAGGACAGATGATCAGGTAACAATGGAGGCAGCAAATGCTATCAGGAAGTATGGTGTTGGGGTAAAATGTGCAACTATAACCCCAAATTCTGAGAGAATGAGAGAATACAACTTGAAAAAAATGTGGAAGAGCCCTAATGGAACAATAAGGTCCATGCTTGATGGAACAGTCTTTAGACGGCCGATTCTCGCAAAGAACATAAAGCCCCTTGTGTCGACGTGGAAAGAGCCTGTAATTGTAGGAAGGCATGCCTATGGTGATGTATATAGCAATGCAGAAATAAGTGTTCCAGGCCCGGGAACGGCAGAGATTTCCTTCTCGCCATCAGACGGGGGTGAAACACAAAAAAAGACAATACAAACTTTTACAGGTTCGGGGATTATCCAGGGAATCCATAATACTGATGAATCAATAAGGAGTTTTGCAAGGGCGTGTTTTGCATATGCATTTGACCAGCATATAGATCTTTGGCTCAGCACCAAAGATACTATCTCAAAAACGTATGACGGGCGATTCCGTGATATATTTGAAGAGGAGTATAGAGAAAATTGGATTTCAAAATTTAAGGATGCTAACATTAAATATTTTTTTACATTAATTGATGATGCTGTTGCAAGAATCATTCGTTCACAAGGGGGAATGCTATGGGCATTGAAAAATTATGATGGAGATGTGATGTCCGATATGATTGCCGCCGCCTATGGAAGCATTGCCATGATGACCTCTGTGCTGGTTTCTCCGAATGGCTATTTTGAATACGAAGCAGCCCATGGAACGGTTCAAAAGCACTATTATAAGTTTTTAAATAAAGAGAAGACCTCAACGAATTCTATGGCAATAATTTTTGCCTGGTCCGGTTGCCTCCGAAAGCGTGGAGAGCTTGACGATAATTCAAACCTTGTTAATTTTGCAAATATACTGGAAGAATCAGCAGTAGAAACCATTGAATCAGGCATAATGACGGGAGATCTTATTGGTGTTGCAGAGGAGAATACGAGAAATACCAAGGTAGATACCGAGGGCTTCATTAATGCAGTTGCAGGAGAATTGAATGAAAAATTGGCTGGATAGTAAAAAGCTATCTCATTCCGCAAGAGAGGCAACCTATTAAAAACGAAGTTATTAAAAAATTGCCTTTTTAAAGTACATATAACTGATGTGCCAATATTTTTTCCTTGACATAAGGGATTATCTTATTACATCAGTCTTGCAAAATTTAATTTAATCGGGACAAGGTTGGGATTGGTCCTTGCATATACCCCCTTGACGCTGCCCTTTGCTGTCTTACCTATTTCGGCAACCCTGAGGGGTTTTGACCGCCGACTGGAGAATGCAGCCCTAAATTTGGGAGCAAACCGTTTTCAGACCTTTATGAAGATAACATTTCCAATTATCAGACCTGGAGTGCTGACAGGGGCTATCTTTGCCTTTATGATTGCCTTTGACGAGGTGGTTATTGCCCTGTTTATTTGTGGCTCTACAGCGGTTACTCTACCAAAGAAGATGTGGGATGTTATCCGTTATGAAATTGAGCCCATGCTGCCCGCCATCTCTACTCTTCTTATGGCCTTAGCTGTAGTTATCCTCTTACTTATCTGGTTTTTACAGAGACGACTTGTTCGGAGAATGAGACTGGGTTAGTGTCTCTTTCCTGCTTCAGCTTATAATTAGAGTTATCCAATAAAAAGGGAACTTTTTTCCCAATCTCTTCTTTCTTGTTGAAATGACTTTAAATAGCAGCGCCCTTTTTTATCACGCAGATCGTATATTCCGTGCCTTAACAGGGTTACGGGTATGCCACTTTTTAAATTTACTATTATGTCATATCTACTAAATCCGGCAATAATACCCCGCATGATTTCACCTTCAAGCATAGTGAAATAGACTACCTGCTTTTCTTTCATCAAAGGAAACAGGGATTTGTTTTTTACAAAGTATCGATGATTTGGTGAAAAGATTGGTTCAAGGCCAAGGGTTTTGACTTTTTTGTCTGTCTTAATGAGTTGCCTTACCGATTCAGATGTTTCTGCCGGATAAAGGCATTTGATCTGGACTTTGGCAATTACTTCTTTCATGTCCTGGTCGGATACAGACTTGATATCATAAGTCAAATTTTCCAAAACTCTGACTTTGATGATTCTGTGTTCATGCAGATGTAATTCCCAGAATTCATTGGATTCCAAGGCCTTTTGAAATACAGAGAGATTATAGAATTCATCCAGGTATTCAGATAAACCTTGCAAGTGTCCCATAACACTCCTTTCTTTATTATTAGACATTTTTCACCGCAGAGTTCGCGGAGTACGCAGAGTTTTATGAAAGTGATTTCTTTACTAATAATCATAATATTCTATTGCAGAAAATGCAAGATTTACAATTGTCTATATACTTTTCAAGTTCGATAAAATAGTATTAAGCTATTGACTGCTCATGCAGGCAGGCTTAAAGGGGTTTAGACTTTCACCTCGTCATTCCGGAGAAAGCCGGAATCCAGTCTTTTTAAACAGTTGCAGACCATCTTGACCCCGGTTATCACCGGAGTGACGACTTTTACGAGTTCATCAATTTTGTAGGGAGAAAAAATGGGAAGAAACATTGTGCAGAAGATAATTGCATCACATCTGGTATCCGGAGACCTTACTGCTGGGAGTGAGATTGGAATTTCCATTGATAACACACTTATTCAGGACTCTACAGGTACCATGGCCTTATTGCAGTTTGAGGCTCTAAATATTCCAAGGGTTAAGGCAAAGCGGTCAATGGCCTTTATTGATCATAATACCCTTCAGGCAGGATTTGAGAATATGGATGATCACCGGTTTATTGAGTCGGCGTGCCGAAGGTTTGGGATATATCTTTCCAGAGCTGGTAATGGGATATGTCATCAGGTTAATCTGGAACGCTTTTCAATCCCCGGAGAAACCCTTCTTGGGGCTGACAGCCATACCACTACCGCCGGTGGAGTGGGAATGCTGGCAATTGGCGCCGGCGGGTTGGATGTGGCTGTTGCCATGGCTGGAAGGCCCTTTTTTATGGCTATGCCCCTAATTTTGAAGGTAGAGCTTAAAGGAAAACTTCCGACATGGTCATCGGCAAAGGATGTGATACTTGAGATACTGAGACGGTTATCTGTGTCCGGGGGGTTAGGAAAAATCCTGGA
>JAYEMW010000193.1:0-3335 GCA_034718555.1 Thermodesulfobacteriota bacterium | reverse complement strand
TGCTTCTGCTCCCGTTCTGGGTTAGTGAAATGGTAAGGGTATATGGATGGATGATTCTATTAAGGGAAAGTGGCGTAATAAACCATTTTCTATTAAAACTGGGTTTTATGTCACAGCCTATAGAAATGCTCTACAGGGACAGCACCATGGTCTTGGGCTTGGTGTACACTTCTATACTATTCATGATAGTTCCCCTAATTTCCGTGCTTGACAGCTTAGATGACAGCCTGATTGAGGCAGCCTATGATTTAGGGGCAAATATGTGGTCTATACTGTTTAAGATTATCATCCCTCATGCCGCCCCCGGGATTGTATCCGGTTCTATCGTTGTTTTCATGCTGACACTGGGAAATTACCTTACCCCCAATCTTATGGGAGGAAAAAATTCCCTCTGGTTCACAGAGCAGATATACAATCAATTCATTGCAAGCTTTAACTGGAATCAGGGCTCTGCCTTTGGTTTTCTTCTTCTCTTTCTATCTTCATTAGTTATATGGGTTGGGTTAAAGCTGAGCAAACAGTCCTTAAGTAAGGTCGTGCAATGATACGATCCCTGCCACAATCAAAAGGATATGCCATTGGATTTAAGTTGTATGTAATATTGTACTTTACCTTCTTGTTTGCCCCTCTTCTGGTGACCTGCGTGCTTGCATTTAATAATTCCCAGTTTCCCTCTCTGCCGTGGAAGGGGTTTACCATGGGATGGTTTACGGCAGATCTTCCCGAGCGTGTCGGCATCTTTCATGATCAGATTAATTTAGACAGTATATGGGTTAGCATACAAGTGGCCTTTTTTGTTTCACTGCTTTCTGTAACTGCAGGCACATGCGCAGCATTTCTCTTTGAACAGGAAGATTTTCGTCTCAAACAGCTTCTTTATTTTTTAATGCTCGCACCTCTTGTCATCCCTGGCGTTATACTGGGAATATCCATTCTCATGTTCAGCACTACCCTGGGGGTTTATTTTGAAGAGAATTGGAATTTAGATGTAGGTCTTTTCCGTCCAGGCTTCTGGCTTGTGGTCTTAGGACAATTCTCTTTTATCAGTACCCTGGTCACCTTGGTAGTGTCGGCTCGTTTAAAGAAATTTGACCACACACTGGAGGAAGCAGCGCTGAACCTTGGAGCAAACCGCTTTGAGGTAATCTGGCATATTACCTTGAAATACCTAAGACCTGCAATTATTGGGGCAGGGGCTGTTGCCTTCCTCATGTCCTTTGAAAACTTTAATACAACCCTTTTCCTTGTAGGATCAGAGGCGACTCTCCCTATTAATTTATACCTGCAGGTAAGAGACGGAAGCACACCTGTGATAAATGCGATCTCTTTCTTACTGATTGTCGGCACCTCAATGGCAGCATTGGCCAATCTTTATTTTAGTAAAAAAGAGGTATAAATTGGAAATTTGATACTTGATACTGGAAATTTGAAATTGGAAACTGAATACCCTGACTCTGGCCCAATCAACTCAAATAATACAAAAAATCTGCATTTAAAAAATCATCTATTTTTATGCTTAACACAAGTAAACATAGGTATTACTCTTTTATTTAGTTGGTATTACAATAGGAGACATTATGAAAACCTTTTCACTCAAATTGCCCGAATCATTACTCGCAAGGCTTACTTCTGCTGCTATGGAAAGGGGTGAAAATAAGTCAGCTCTTGTGCGAGAAGCCTTAGAGATTTTTATTACAGGAGATAATCAATCACCAAAGGGTTCATGCTTAGATCTTGCCAAAGATCTCATTGGATGTGTAAATGGTCCGGCAGACCTTTCTTTTAATAAAAAACACATGCATGGTTATGGCCAATGAAGAGAGGAGTCATTTTGGATACCGGTCCACTTGTGGCGTTCATCAACGGCCGAGACAAATACCATAAGTGGGCAAAATTACAATGGGCGCAGATTGAGCCCCCCTTTTAACATTCCTCGTGGCTTTCAATATTGTCATAGGGATTCGATTCTAATATCTCATTTAATCCTTCAAAATCTTCGATTATGTAGTCCGCCCCAGCCCTTAATAAATTACTCTTCAGAATATCCTTATTCGACGACTTAGCTAAAAACCCCACCCCTTTAAACCCAAACTTAGATCTTGCGGCAGCCACCATATCATCAGGCATATCCCCAACGTAATAATAATTGTCTACTCTGTGCTTATTCATATTTGCAATAGCATCAAGCATGAATGGGTTAGGCTTTTCAAAAAACACATTTTTTCCTTCCCTTTCCATTATTTTTATTTCTTCTCTAATACAATCATCTAATGTAAGGACAATTGAAAAATAGCCCCTGAGATTAAAAAGTTCTAAAGGATAATCCGCCTCAACTTTAGGTCGTCCTGTTGCAATAGCAAGGATGTTATCTTTGGAAAGGGCATCAAGAAAGCTTATTTTTATTAAAGGTTTTTCTCTTTTAATATAACCGTCATTTTTGTGTATCCTTGGAGATATTCCATAAATAGATTCAAACAGATCTTTTCCAAGGTATATTTCCTGAAAAATCTGTTTTATGATATTTCCACTCCCAACATCGCCTTCATAAAGGCTCATAATAAACTTATCGTTTTTCTTACCCTTCTTTTTCATTAAGGTGGTCAGGGGTTTTTCCTCTGTTATTAAAAATTTGGCGAGCCCTTTAACATCACAAGAACTGATAACTTTATCATGCATCATCCATGCAGCCTCTCCTTTATCACCGCCCTTCCCTTCCTTTCCGAATTTTTGTCCCCAAAACCCGGTTTGAATCTCTTTTACATTTACTTTCTTCGCAAGGGAAAACATCAGACTGATAACCAAGCAGGAAAGGTCCCAATCATTATTAAGTCCGCCACTTTGCTTTACTTCAGCAAGATCTTCCAACTCGAACAAAGGATCTGGTAGGCTTTTCCAGGAGAGCGCTTCCTTAAAGAACAATTTTGCAGTCTGCCTTACTGTGTCCCTGTACGATCCTGATACATCAATAATCACGCCGTCCATATCAAAAACAATTAATCGCTTCAATTTTGCCTTCCTGTATATTTTATGAGATCAAATCATTTTCTACTATATCAATTATTTCATTTATTGAAGAAATAATAAGGTATTTTTTCCCTGTATATTGAGTTTTTTTCTTCCCTGTTCTGTCAATCAGCACAGGAATCTCCGCCCAATCTAAAAGTGGTCGATCCGTGTATCCATCACCAACAACAATAGAATCTTTAGGGCTTATATTCCATGCCCTGACTAATTTTAATTTATCCTGGGGATCCGGAATATGGAAATCCATCCCAACTATACGACCACTCACAATTTTAAAACGATTTCCTTCCACCTTTTTGAAGCATTTTTCT
>JAYEMW010000192.1:0-3336 GCA_034718555.1 Thermodesulfobacteriota bacterium | reverse complement strand
TAAATACGATGAGGCTATATCACTGTATAAAGAGTATATTGAGAGAGATGAGACTGATTCTATATACTGTTCTATGTCTCTCTTTGGTCTTGCAGCAGCATATGAGGCAAAAAAAGATTATCAGTCATCCATAAGTTACTTACAAGAAATAATTGACGGTGAAAACGATCTTTTAAAAGAAGAGGCGATGTTTTCTTTAGGAAGAATATATAACCTTAGCGGTCAGTCGGAGAAGTCAAAAAACATTTTCAAAGATTTCGTAGATCGGTTTAAGAACTCACCACTTCTCCCATTAGCAAAGGCAGGCATTGAGAATAGCATATAAATGGGCTTTTTTTCATTGTTAACCAAGCTAATGCAGCCTATCAAATCCTCATATTATAGTATACGGTTGGTGTTTAATTTTTACTTGAAAGGCCTGCAACCCATGCATAAACATCCCTTAAAGCAAGTTTGTTTTCCTCTGCAATTCTTTTGCACTCTTCATATTCCGGCACAAGGTCCGCCTCTTTATCATTGCCAATGATTTTTTTAACCTTCATGCCGCCCCAAGGGGATTTAACTGTAACAGTTTGCCTCTCTAAGATTTTCCTTTCTATATAATTAATGCGAATTCCTATGGCAGTTGACTCTTTAAAAATGGTAGATGCAAGAGACTCCTTATCTTCAGGCCTTGCAATAACCTCAATTCTTATGCCTGGCCTGTTTTTCTTCATCTGTATATGGGTGAAATTTACATCCATGGCACCTGCATCAAATAATTTTTCCATCAAATAGCCCAATAACTCAGGGTTAATATCATCTAAGTTTGACTCAAGAACTACTATTATCTCAATGTCCTCTTTATCTTTATCATTTCCAATAAGGATTCGCAAAAGATTAGGCCTGCCATCAAGGATATTATTGCCAACCCCGTACCCTATGCTGCTTATTGTCATTGGAGGCATAGGCCCAAAGGAAGAACATAGAGACGTGACTAATGCCGCACCTGTAGGTGTTACAAGCTCAGCATTTTGACCTGTTTGAAAGACAGGAACTCCTTTCAAGAATTCCATTGTTGCAGGTGACGGTACTGGAATTTCACCATGCGCACTTTTTATAATGCCGCTGCCTAATGCAATTCTTGAGGCTAAAAGCCTCTCAATATTTAGAAGATGGACACCTGCGACAGATGCCACGATATCAACAATAGAGTCAATAGCGCCGACTTCGTGAAAGTGTATATTATCTGGTGAAACATGATGTATTTTACCTTCAGCTATTGCCAGCTTTTCGAAGATAAATATAGATTTTTCAATAATAGGTAAAGGAAGGTCGCTTTCATGCAAGAGATTTGTTATATTTTTTAAATGTCTTGCCTTATTATCAGTTTTCTGAAGAGAAACATAGAATTTTGTGCCGTAAATACTGTTTCTCTCCTCCTTTTTTGCTGATATTTTATAACCACTTAGGTTAAGTCCTGAAAGGATCTCTTGAAGTTCTTCAATGTCCAGGCCAGCGTCAATCAGGGAACCGACAAACATGTCACCGCTTACTCCGGAAAAGCAATCAAGATAGGCTATTTTCATATCTTCCCTGATTCCTCATGAACCCGTTGCTTTTTCCCTGGCCTCTTGTTTCTTTTTACATCCAATGCATAGGGTTGTAACAGGCCGAGCCCTCAGCCTTTCTCTGGATATGTTTTTTCCGCATACTTCGCATATCCCGAAGGTATCATTATCAATTCTCTCAATGGTTTTTTTAATCTTTTCAATCAATTTTCTCTCTCTATCCCTAAGCCTTAAAAGAAAATTCCTATCTGTTTCTAAAGAAGCCCTGTCTGTAGGGTCAGGAAAATTATCCTTTGTGTCGGTCATTCCACTGACAGTTTTAAATGCCTCATTGATCAATTCATCAAGCTGTTTCTGGAGTAAATTTTTAAAATAATTTTTATCTTCCTTATTCATTTTTTATACCCTCAAATTAAGCTGTATAATTCTTAATTTCCCTTAATTTTTTCCCAGAACTCCCTTGTCTTGGAAGGTTTTTTTTGTTTCTCAATCTCAATAAATTCCATCAATAATTCCCTTTGTGCCTGGCTTATCTTTTTTGGTATGCTGACCATAATTTGAACAAAAAGGTCCCCAAACCCTCTCCCTCTCTTGAGGCTTGGCATGCCTTTTCCCTTTGCTCTGATAATCTTGCCTGGCTGAGTGCCTTCAGGGATATTAATATCCATTTTTCCATTATCACCAAAAATGGGGACTGAAACCTCGGCGCCCAAGATAGCCTGTACGAAAGATATTGGGATCCGGGATTTCAGGTCATCTCCCTCTCTAATAAAAAAATCGTGATCTTTAATGTAAATTACTACGAATAGATCTCCAGGCGGGCCACCTTTTTCTCCAGCCTCTCCTTCTCCTTGAACCCTCAACTGAATACCAGTGTCTACACCTGGTGGAACCTTTATCAATACCTTCCTTTCAGCCTGTATTTTCCCTGTACCCATGCATGCACTACATGGGTCATTGATTATAGAGCCTGTGCCATTGCATGTCGAGCAGACTGTTCTTATTTGAAAAAAACCTTGAGAATGAAGAACCTCTCCCTGACCATGACAGGTGGGGCATATCCCAGGTTCACTGCCTGGCTTAACCCCAGAGCCTTCGCATTCACCGCAGGTGTTCCATCTGTTGAAAACAATTTCTTCTTCCTTTCCCTTGTATGCCTCCTTAAGGGTAATCTCTAAATTGTATCTTAGATCATTTCCTCTTCTTACCCTTGTTCTTCTTGAACCCCTTCCCCCAAAACTGAAAAAGTCCTCAAACACATCACCAAAAGTAGAAAAAATGTCTTCAAATCCGCTAAAGCCTGAAAAACCGGTTCCTTTTAGGCCATCATAACCATAAAGATCATATATCTTTCGCTTTTCCCTGTCTCTCAATATCTCATAGGATTCTGCTGCTTCTTTAAACATTTCCTCAGCCTGTTGATCACCTGGGTTTCTATCAGGATGATATTTAAGGGCAAGTTTCCTGTAGGCCTTTTTTATCTCATTTTCATCAGTATCCCTGGATACACCAAGTATTTCATAACAATCTCTTTTATTGGACATGACTATAAACTTTTCTCCACGGTTTCCTGTTTGTCGTATGTATTCTCACTGTCTTTTTCAGGAGGGTTGTCTGTCTCAATAAATAAGCCTTCACTTTGAATGCTGTTATTTTTTTTAACTTTGATAATCTTTTGTGCGGCAATCTCTCTTAATGCAAGGACTACTTCCTCATTTGATGTAGAAATAAGGGGTTTTTCACCCTTTCTTAATTGAATGATTCTCTTTGTAACTAAGTTTGACAG
>JAYEMW010000191.1:0-17022 GCA_034718555.1 Thermodesulfobacteriota bacterium | reverse complement strand
CTTTTTGACAAAGATGGTGAATTTAAATTAAGCATACCGGAATTGATGAGTAAAGAAAAGTGCGCATATGACCAGCTTGGACATATTAAAGGAGATACTGTTTTTCTTGAGTCAACGGATAATCGTATGGCCGCAGGGGTTGAAATTGAAGATTGAAGATTAAAATTGGAAACTTGAAATTGGAAATTTGATAAATGCCAAATAAAATAAAGGTTCTCGTGGTTGATGATTCTGCGGTAGTGAGAAAGGTATTCAGGGAGGAACTTTCCAGAGAAAATGATATAGAGGTAGTAGGAACAGCGCCTGATCCGTATGTTGCAAGAGATAAAATAGTGGAACTGAGGCCCGATGTAATCACCCTGGATATAGAGATGCCAAGGATGGACGGGCTTACATTTCTAAAAAAATTAATGAAACACTACCCCTTGCCTGTAATAATAGTAAGCTCCCTTACGCCCAAAGGCGGAAAGCTTGCCATGGAGGCCCTGTCAATCGGCGCATTAGAGGTTATGTCAAAGCCATCGAGTTCTTATTCTGTAGGAGAGATGGGTGTTCAATTAGTAGACAGGGTGAGGGCTGTTTCCAGGATTAAAGTAGTACCGAAAAGTGGAAAAGCGCCCATTACGGGTAATCAGGCAATACCAGTATCAAAGGCCCTCTCCGAGACCACCAATAAAATAATCGCTATTGGAGCCTCTACAGGCGGTACAGAGGCACTGAAAGTTGTCTTGACAAAGATGCCCCCAAATGCGCCTGGTATTCTTGTGGTTCAGCATATGCCGGCACACTTTACCAGCTCTTTTGCCGAAAGACTCAATGAATTAAGCGCTCTTACAATTAAAGAGGCAAGGGATGGCGATTCTTTGGTTAATGGAACTGCACTTATAGCGCCGGGTAACTTTCATATGCTTTTAAAAAGAAGTGGCGCTCGATACTATGTTCAGGTAAAGACCGGGCCGCTGGTACACCACCAAAGACCTGCCGCAGACGTTCTTTTTCAATCTGTTGCAAATTATGCAGGGAAAAATGCAGTAGGCGTAATACTTACAGGCATGGGATCAGATGGGGCCCTTGGGTTATTGAAGATGAGGAAGGCTGGAGCAAGGACAGTGGCCCAGGATGAAAAAAGCTGTATAGTTTTTGGGATGCCGAAAGAGGCAATAAAACTGGGCGCTGCGGAAAGGGTCGTTTCCCTGGAAAATGTCACACAAGCAACACTAAATTTAATTACATAAGATATGACTTATTGCAAGGTATGATAATTATGGAAAATGATTTAAAGAATAAAATTTCTCAAATGACGGATGATAAGCTGTCAGCCCAAGAGATAGATAAGGTGATAGATTTTTTGAAGAAAAGCTCAGGGCAGGATGATAATGATTTTTTTAAAGAAATGAGCTATAAAATGACTGGCCAGGTTAAGGGACTGGCATCTTTAATCCTTGATTTTAAAAAGGATTTAAAGTCAAAAATTAACCCTGACCTGACTGAGTTAACAACAAATTATATACCGCAGACTGCAAATCAATTAGAAGGGATAATTGAGGAAACAGAAACTGCCGCTAACAGGATTATGGATAACCTGGAAAACATCGAAGGAAATATATCCGATGTAAAAAAAATTGTTTCATCCTTTAAAAATGGAAGTATAACCATACTTGGGAAAAGAAAAAAGGTTGGAGCCAAATCTATACAAATATTATTGCCTGTCATTGAGGATATTGAATCGCGTCTTGAAAATAATATGTCCATGATATCTGATTCATTTACTCAGATGAGTTTTCAGGACTTGACTGGACAGAGGATAAAGCGTATTATAACACTTGTCAGCCAAATGGAGGAAAGACTTAAAAATATGCTTGTATACTTTGGCATCAGGCTGAAAGAAAAGGAGAAAAACCCTGATATTTCTATGGAAGAATTGAACAGGGTTGCAGAGGAAAAGGGATCTGAACTACAGGGTCCTCAAAGGAGCGGGCAAGGCCTTGACCAAGGTGATATAGATGATATTCTATCAAATCTTTAGCGCATAGGAGAGTAAAACCATGGATGTAAACATGAAGGTTCTTATTGTTGATGACTTTGCCACAATGAGGAGGATTGTAAAAAATATTCTCAGACAGCTTGGATTTACAGATATAAGCGAGGCGGATGATGGCAAAACAGCGCTACAGGCCCTTAAAAAGGAAAAATTTGATTTAATTTTGAGTGACTGGAACATGCCGGAAATGCCCGGAATAGAACTTTTAAAGGCCGTTAGGTCAGATGATGAGCTGAAAGATATACCATTTTTAATGGTTACTGCAGAGGCAGACAAGGGAAATATTGTTGAGGCTGTCAAGTTAGGGGTGAGTAACTATGTAGTAAAGCCTTTTACAGCGGAGACAATAAGTGAAAAATTAGAAAAGATATTCGGTGGCTGATTTGCTTTTTTTCTAAAGAAATTTTAATCCTGTGCCGAATAAATTATTGTTGTAAACGTTCACGGTTCAACGTTCAGGGGTTCAAGGTTAGGGAAAAAACTGAAATTGGACTCCCGAAATGCTCGTAAGAAATACGGAGTTTGCCACATTATCGCAAAGTACCATGTTTCGAATCTGCGAGAAAGTAGAAGCGGGCGGTTTTTCTGTACAAAACGCTTACAAAATGGCATATGGTGATGAGGGCACAACCTTTGAATCCCGCTGTAAGCGGGAAATCTTTGAACCCGTGAACGCTTACTTATTGTTTTATAACAGTGTCTTTGTGACTCGGTAAGTTATGGATTTAGAATGCCTTTTTATCCAATTTCCCCGTTTAACGGGATCTTCGACAAATTTCTATTTTCCAGTTTCGAGTTTCTTTCATATAAATCTCAGGGCAAGGAGGATTAAAATGAATATACATGAGATTGACAGTTTATTGCAAACAGGGAGTAAGGTCTCCTCCATGTCTTCTAAAGAGAATAAAGACAAAGGCTTTGAAAAAATTTTCCAAACTACTCTGTCGCGAATAGATGCAACAAGCCCTCATCAACCATCGGATGCCAGATCGGATATCCTAAGGCAAGGCGACAAAATTCTATCCCTCTTAGACGATTATGCAGGACATTTGAATGATCCTGAAAAAACATTAAGAGACATTGAGCCATTGGTCGGAGAAATAGAAAAAGAGGTAAGGTTCATTGAAGCGGAGGCTGCCGAAAAAGGCCAAAACGATGAAGAGCTCCAGGGGCTAATTAATAACCTTGTTTTAACGGCAAATGTTAACATATATAAGTTCTACCGTGGTGATTTTGCATAGAAGGATGTATTGTTTAAGGTATGCCAAGGATATTAGTCGTAGATGATGATTCTGTTATATTGGAGGTAATCGATGAGATACTTAAGTCTCATGGTTATGATGTAATAACTGCCCCCAACGGCAAGTCAGGTATCAAGGAGTTAGAAAGGAATTTCTTTGATCTTGTGCTTACCGACCTCGTAATGCCTGATATCAGTGGAATGGATGTCCTTGCCTATATAACGGAAAAATCACCTGACACAAAATGCATCATTCTTACCGGCTATGGAACAATAAACAGTTCGGTTGATGCCATGAAAAGGGGAGCATTTGACTATATTTCAAAGCCAATGACATCGAGCGGACTTCTCGTAGTTATCGAAAAGGCGCTGGAATTCAAGAATCTTGAGCAGGAAAGTATACTGTTAAAAAAGGAGCTACAGCACACCTATAGATATAAAAATTTTATAGGCACAAGTCAGGCTATCAATAAAATATTTGACATAATAGAGAAGGTAGCCGATACAGACAGCACAATTTTTATAACCGGCGCCAGCGGAACAGGAAAGGAATTGATAGCAAGGGCTATCCATTATAATAGCAATAGGAACAATAAACCGCTAATTGTTATTAATTGTGGTGCTATACCGGAGGAATTGCTTGAGAGCGAACTGTTCGGCCATGAAAGGGGCGCCTTTACCGGCGCTTATAAGTCCAGAATTGGGCGGTTTGAGATGGCAAACGGGGGCACCATTTTCCTGGATGAGATAGGTGAGATGAGCCCTTCATTACAGGTTAAGTTGTTGCGGGTTCTGCAGGAGCAAAAATTTGAAAGGGTAGGCGGCACCAAAACCATACATGTTGATATACGGGTTATAGCTGCTACTAATAAGAATTTAACCATAGCAATAAATAAGGGGACTTTCAGAGAAGACCTTTACTACAGACTCAATGTTATTCCCATCAAGGTTCCTACCTTGAAGCAGAGAAAATCAGACATCCCATTACTCATTGATTTTTTCAAGAATATATTTGCAAAGGATAAAAAATCAAAGATAAGCGGGTTTTCCCAGGAGGCAATGGATGCTATGTCTGGCTATGACTGGCCTGGCAATGTGAGAGAGCTTGAAAATGTAATCCAGAGGCTTACAATTCTTTGCGACAATCCCATAGTTGGCTTTGATGATCTTCCGGAACATATCCGGCAAAACAGAAAATCGATTTATCTGGTCGAAGATCATGTTGCCGAGGGAGAGCTTACCCTTGATGAGGCTGTTAAGGATTACGAGAAAAAACTTATCCTTGATGCCCTGGAAAAAAGCGATTGGGTAAAGACAAAGGCTGCAAAATTGCTTAACATAAACAGGACAACCTTGGTGGAAAAAATCAAGAAACAAAAACTTGCAAAAACAGCCTCTGCGTTATTCTGATATAATGTCAAAATATTGACACCCACATGTTATACAGACCTCGTTATTCAACATAATGCAAATGGTTCCAAACCTTTATATCCCGCGGGATTGCAAATTAATTTGACATCAGCTCGGTCTGGGTTCAGGGTTTCCCGCTGAAAGCGGGATTCAAAGTTCAGGGTTAACTGCTTCGCAATGTTTTCCTTAGTAATTGATTTCATTGGTTTAATACCAAGAGAGCTCAACCTCTGAACCGTGAACCTTTGAATCCCGCCAGGGCGGGATTGGAAACAGAGATTTATGTCCAAAACATTACACCAGTATACGCTATCAATTACGAGGTCTGTTATAAAACGATTCCCTCCAATTCCTACCAATTTCTACGCATTCGACATTAAACGTAAGTTCTCAATAAGCTGAGGTTTTGTAGGTGCGTGATTTACTTATCTGACATTGGCATTAGGGCTAACCTGTTCCTAAGAAACTTAAAGAAAGTTTCTCCCATTTATGACCCTGGAGCGAAGCTCCAGGGTCATTTCCTGAACAGAGAGAGAATATCTCGCGCAAAGACGCAAAGGTTTTTAGCAAATTCATCTCATTGTTTTTCTTTGCGAGCTTTGCGGCTTTGCGCGAGCAAAAAATTGAATCGTCATTCATTTTTCTAAAACCCTTTCCATCACTACGCTCAGGTGTTAGCAGGCCGGTAAAACCCAAATTCACGGTAAATTAAAACTCCGGTTCAGGCAGACCTGTGGATCTGCCCGAATATAGGCCTTGCCTAAGCAGCATATCATTGGCATAGTAATTGCTGCTTAAGATATACATGAGAGTATATGCCAATAATTTGCCGGCCCTTATTATTGCAATTTCTTTAATAATGGCGCCTTACCTCCTTGTCGGATCAGGTGTTTATTCTTCATTGGCCTCAGGCAAGGACCTTATCAGCGAAATTACCTCAGTCAATGAAGAGCAGGCTAAATCAGGGACAACTATAAGCATTGCAGGTAATGGTGATATTCTAAAGCACGTTACCGAAACCCATGATTTACCGCCTATGATTGTAATTGACATCATTGCGTCTGCCAAATCACTAAAATCACGGACTGTATCGGTAAAATCCGACCTCCTGAAACAAATAAGGATAGGGTATCATCAAAAGAAAATTCGGATTGTTTTAGATATAAAAGGAAGTGATATACCTCCCTTTGCCACCAAAGTCCTCAACAACCGCTTAATTGTATCCCTCGGAACAATAGATCATGAAAAAAAAGAAAGGGATATAGATGCCATACATCCACAGAACAGAAAAACACCTCCACAGACCAGAAAGATCCTATCAAGATCAGAAATGTTGACAGCAATTAAGGCAGATGATGGACAGGCCGATACCACCTTTTTTAGAAAAGCGGTAAATGCATACAAGGAACAGGACTGGCAAACTGCAACCCATGAACTTATTGAGTTAATAAAGGCCTTCCCGGAAGGAAGATATGCGGAAAAGGCGTATTTTCTTTTGGCAAAAGCCTGTGACAACCTGCATCCTGATCCAGTGCAGGAGTATTTTAAAGAAATCAAGGATCATTATGACAATGCCGTCAAAAAATTTCCTGAATCCATATTTGTGCCTGATGCAATCCTTTCAACTGGAAATCTATATTTTAAGAAGAAAAGCTACCACAGGGCCATGACACTCTATAACCTTATATTAAAGAAACATAAGGATTCACATGCAAACCTTAAGGCATTATTGAAAATAGTTAAAATTAGGCACCTAAAAAACAAATACAAAGATGCCGTTTCCGGAATAAACTATATAATCAGCAATTACCCGGGTTTTCCCGAGGAAACAGAGGCAAAGATAACAATGGCTAAGATAGCCTATGAGAAGAACAGCTTTCATAAATCCATTAATATCTTAAAGGATCTCATAAAGAAAACACCTGAAAACATATACAGATACCCGGAAATTTCCCTCTATCTCGGCTATAATTATTTTCAGTTAGGAAAAAGCACTAAGGCCAGGATTAACCTCTTAAGGTTTTACAATAGCTGCCCGGACAGTAAGGATAACCACCTTACATTAAGCAAGATTGGAGAAACCTATCGCAATGAGGGATCAATAAATGATGCGGTAAAGTTTTATTATTTAACCGTAAAACAGTACCCAAAAACTGAAGGTTCCCTCATCAGTCAAATCAGGCTTGCTGAGCAAAACAAAAAAAGAAAAATTGATTTAAAAATAATTCAAGACATAGGATCTCAAAACATGGGATCTCCTGAAGAGATCTATAAAGATATTATCAATAACCCTCCTGACAACAACATGAGGAAATCCCTTGCTCATCTTGCCATGTTAAGGCTGGCGATTTTATACGGCAAAGAAAAAGATTATGACAAGAGCATTGATACGTTAAAAGAGTTTCTGAAAAAATATCCCCTGTCATCTTTAAAAAAAGAGGCCTTTCACACATTAAATACTGTGTTGACCGAGTCTTTCAAGGAAGATTTGAAAAGAAAACAATATATAAGCATTATAAATCTATACCAGAGAGAGAGAAAGCTGATTTTAAAGATTGAGTCTCCCTCTCCCGATCTTTTTTTAAATATTGCCAGGGCCTTTAAACATTTAAGCTTAGATACCATGGCCATAAATATGTTCAAAAGGGCAGACAAATTTTTACCGGACATGGAAAAGCCCCCTGACCTTCTCTACGCTTTAAGTATGGACAGCTTTAAGAAAGATAAATTTGAAGATGCCATGCCTTACCTTAACCTTCTTATAAAAAGTTATCCTGATGATGAATTAACCCCTTATGCGTGCAAGCTAAAAGGGGAAATATTTTTCAAACAAGGAAAATTTTTACGGGCAGCGAATTCCTTTAAACTTGCCCTGAAATTTAGCCTCAAGCCGTGCGAAAAGGCCAAAATTTGGATATATAACGCCAGGGCATTAATAAAGGGAAATTCCATCAAACAGGCATTAAATTCGATGGAGAAGGCTGATAATCTAAAATTAAGCTGTAAATCATCTTATCATCAAATCTATCAAGATCTTGGGGATCTTTATCTCCGTTTGGGCTATGCAAATAAAGCCATTGAGGCATTCAACCAGGCCCTTGATGTTGAGGAAGCAGAAGAAAACAAAAACCTGCTGAAGATTAAAATAGCCAGATGTTATAGGCTTTTGAATAAAAGAGAGGATTACATGCCCATCTATGGAGAAATTGCATCCCTTGAAAATGTATTGTGGAGTAATATAGCCAAATACGAAATGGAAGGTATAGATTTTGATGATAAAATCATGAAAAAAAGCACTAAGTAGAGGATTTTTTGCGTTTTAGAATCTGAATGGAATGTATTGATTATGGGAAACAAAAGAGTATTGCTGGCGGAAAAAGACTTAAGCGAATTGTCAGCAATGCGTGATATTTTTATTAAATCGGGGCATGAAATAAGTACAGTGGGAGATGGCCTAACAGCCCTTGAAAAAATTACAAGGGACCATTATGACCTTATTATAACGGCCCTTGACTTGCCGCAGATTAACGGCATTGATTTCTTAAAAAGGGCTAAGGAAATAAATAGATCAACCCCGATTATCCTTATATCCGCTAACGCCAGGGTTAAGGAGGCTGTTAACGCCATGAAGCTTGGGGCCTATGATTTTATTTTGAAACCTTTAACCTTTGAAATGATGGAAATTATTATTTCTCAGATCTCTAATGATCTGGGTGTAAAAGAAACAGGCAGGAATGGAGAACGGTTTACCATAATAACAAAAAATGCTGAAATGAAGATGCTCCTCCAGGATGCAAGAAGGATAGCAGACAGTCAGGCATCTGTCTTTATTCATGGAGCTTCAGGCACTGGAAAAGAATTATTTGCCAGATACATACATAACAATAGCCGGAGAAAAGATAAACCATTTATAGCTATTAATTGTAGCGCCTTGCCGGAAAGCCTGATGGAAAGCGAATTGTTCGGCCATGAAAAGGGGTCATTCACAGGGGCAATAACGAGAAAAAGAGGGAAATTTGAGATTGCCGATCATGGGACTATCCTTTTGGATGAGATAAGCGAGATGGATGTCTCCCTGCAATCCAAGTTGTTAAGGGCTATTCAGGAAAGAGAAATTGACAGGGTTGGTGGCATAGCCCCCATCCCTGTGGATGTCAGAATCATTGCCACGACAAACAGGGATGTCAAAAAACAAATCAATGATGGAAAATTTAGGGAAGATTTGTTCTACCGCCTGAATGTTATTCCCCTTCACCTTCCATTGCTCAGGGAAAGGAAGGATGACATATCATTGCTTGCCGATTATTTTATAGGAAAATACAACAACCTGGACAACAGAAACGTCAAAGGATTGACACCTGAAATAACAGACTTACTTATGGAGATGCCATGGAAAGGCAATGTAAGGGAGTTGGAAAATGTAATGGAGCGGGCAGTTCTTATGACAAAAGGAGATGTAATAGACGATAAATCTCTTTTTGTAAACGAGAAAAATAGGGGTGCAGAGCAGTTAAAGCCCGGTTTTATGTCAACTGTTCCGTTAAAGGAGATGGAGAAAACAGCCATTTTTTATGCCTTAAACCAAACAAATGGAAACAGAACCCATGCTGCCGATCTCTTGGGCATTAGCGTGAGAACATTAAGAAATAAGCTGAATGAGTATAGAAAAAAAATGGAGGGAGATTAAAGAGGCATGCAAATTGCTTATTATATTTAAAAAAGGGTTAATCAAGGAAAATGAGTTACTAAATAAATAAAACTTAAAATTCGGAAAGATATCATGGACGGACAATTTTCATTTAAAAAAACATTTTCTTCCTTAGAAAGGGCGATTAGCATATTCCAGCAGAGACATATTCATATAGCAAGTAATATCAGTAACTTAGAAACCCCTAATTACATAGCGAAGGACATCGACTTTAAGTCTGCCATGGCCCAGGCCTTGAAATCAGAGAAAAACATGGGCTTAGTCAGCACTGATCCCAGACATATAGGCGGGGGGGAACATTTTTCCCAGGAGGCGATGTCCTATGAGGAAAAGGATGAGTGGAACGGTTTCAACAGCGTTAATATAGACAGGGAAATGACTAAATTAATAGAAAACAATTTTATGCATAGGGCTGCTATTGAGGCCCTTTTAAGAAAAATAACCCTGTTAAAGGATGTAATCAAGGAAGGAGGACAATAAGATGAGCTTTTTGCTGCCTCTTGATATAAGCAGCTGCGGCTTAAATACGCAGAGAAAGAGAATGGATATTATTGCCGCCAATCTTGCCAATATAGAAACTACAAGGACCAAAGACGGAGGCCCCTACAGAAGAAAAATGGTTATAATGAGCCCAAAGAAAATGAATGGTTTTGATGAACTGCTTTCTTCACATGCAGAGGGCGTTAAGATTGATGATATTGTGGCGGACAAAAGCCCTTTCAAGAAGATCTATAACCCAGGTCATCCTGATGCAAATGCAGAGGGTTATTTACTTAAACCAAATGTCGACCTTATAGTGGAAATAACAAACATGCTCATGGCAAGAAGGGTATTTGAGGCAAATATAGCAGCCATAAAAACAACAAAGCAAATGGCGCTTAAGGCATTTGAAATAGGGAGATAAAATATGGAAGACCTAAAAATTGAAGGTGTACAGTCTGCTCCTTTAAACAATAACAAAAAGGTGAATAGCAAAGGAACACCAGATTTTTCGAAGATCATAAAGGGCGCAATAAACAATGTGAACAAATTGGAAAGTGACGCAAACAAATCCGTTGCCGGTCTTCTGCAGGGAAAGGCAAATATTAGCGAGGCAATGATAGCCCTGCAAAAGGTTGATATATCAATGAGATATCTCATGGCTATACGAAACAAGGCCATGCAGGCTTACAGGGAAATAATCCATATGCAGTTTTAGTTATTCATGTAGCCGCCCTAGGAGGAATAAGCTTCGCATTCCACAGGGCAGACAATAAGGCGTAAAAGACACAAAAATTAAGGAGTCTTACCGGATGAACGATTCATTGAATAGGTTTCTCGAATTTGCACGATCACTGCCCCTTTCAAAAAAAATAGGAGCGGCTTTTACTCTTGCCCTTTTGGTGGCCGGGATCACTGTTTTGTTTGTATGGACAAATCAGGTAGATTATCAGGTCCTTTTTAACAACCTTTCCCCTGATGATGCAGGGGAAATTATTTCTGAACTCAAGGAAAAAAATATTCCTTACAGGATTGAGGGTAACGGTAGTACAATATTAGCGGAAAAAGAGCGTATATATGATTTACGCCTTACCCTGGCAAGCAAAAACCTTCCAACTGGCGGCAGCGTCGGTTTCGAGATATTTGATAAAACAGGTTTTGGCGTCACAAAGTTTGTGCAGGAGCTTAACTACAGGAGGGCGCTCCAGGGGGAGCTGGAAAGGACGATAAACCAGTTCAAAGAGGTGAAAAGCTCCAGGGTGTTTATTGTCCTGCCAAAAGAGTCTCTTTTCGTAGAAGAATCCAAGCCTGCATCCGCATCAATTCAACTGGACCTGAAAACAAACCTGGCCAATAGAAAGCTCTCCTCCATCATCCATCTTGTGGCAAGCGCCGTAGAGGGACTTGAACCTGGGGCCGTGACAGTTGTAGATACAAAGGGCAGGATAATGTTTAAGGGTGGAAATGCCGATTATGCAAGCAGCTTTCTAAGCAGCACCCAACTGGAATATAAAAGTGCCTTGGAGAACGAGATAAGAAAAAGTGTTCAAAGCATGCTCGAGGGGATAGTGGGAGCAGGCAAGGCTATAGTCAGGGTGATTGCAGAAATTGATTTTAATAAAACCACTCTTAGCGAGGAGGAATATGACCCTGCATCTGCAGTAATCAGAAGCCGGAGAAATGTTGTTGAATCATCCCAGAAAGATGGTAGCAGTACCCAGACTGCCCAGACAGTAACTAACAACAGGAAAGGGATTATATCCCCCCAGGGCGGGCCCCGGAATATAAACAGTAAAGAAGATACTACTACAAATTATGAAATCAATAAAATAACCAAATCAACATTGCAGCCGGCAGGTAAAATCAAGCGTCTTTCCGTGGCCGCGGTAATTGATCAAATGTACAGATTAGAGAAGTTAGAAGATGGAACCGTTAAGAAAAACTATATTCCATGGAAAGATGGTGAGTTAAAAAAATTTACTGATATAGTTAAGAAGGCAATGGGGTATAGCGAGGACAGAGAGGATCAGGTTTCATTAAATTCTATGCCGTTTTTTAGTGAAGTGTCTGCGACCCTAATGGCCGAAGGAGAGAAAAAAGGGTTTGATATCCTGGAGATTATTGGCAGTTATAAGAAATTGATAGTAAATCTCTTCTTAGTGATACTTATATTCTTATTTGTAATAAGGCCGTTGCTAAAAAGCATGAGGGCAGTGCCTGAAAAAGCCGTCTTGGCAGGCGCTGAACTGCCTGGGGTTGAGATTGGCGGCGAGGCATTTCCACAAATTTCCGTACCCAAAGTTATAGGTGAAAAAGAAAAGGCCGTTGAGCTAAGCAAAAACAATCCGGATAGGGCCGAACAAATATTAAAAGAATGGATAAACGAGCCGGAATAATGGCAAAAGACGAATTAAAAGTAAAGGATGCAAAGGGCGCGCAGAAGGCGGCTATTTTTCTTCTATCCATGGGTGAAGAGTACACTGCAAATGTTTTTAAGACATTAGATGACATAAGCATAAAAAAGATTGGGAGATATATGTCTAAAATTACATATATCAGCTCTGATGTATTAACTTCGGTAATGAAGGATTTTGTAAAAAACTTTGAAAATACTTCAAATATGACCGTGTCCGGCATGTCTTTTCTTGAAGAAATAATATCAAAGACCCTGGACGAGGATGCAGCAAGGGAAGTGTTAATGGCTATAGGGAGCCAGACAAAAGAGGAACCATTTAGTGATTTTAAATATATACCAGCAGAAAACCTTGTTAATCTTATAAAGGGCGAGCACCCTCAAACAATAGCCTTGATTCTTTCTCAAATCCCAAAGGATATAGCCGCTGAAATAATGAGCATTATACCTGAAAAAATAAAGCCTGATGTAGCTCTTCGTATGCTGAATATGGGAGACGTTCAGGAAGATGTGATAAGGGAACTTGATGAGACACTTAAATCCGAACTATTTGCCATGGGAATGTCCAAAAAGAAGGCAAATACAAATAAATTTGATGGTGTAGAGGCTCTGGCCAATATCTTGAATGAGGTAGATAAAACAACGGAGGAACTTGTATTATCAAGCATAGAAGAGGATGACCCTGATTTAGTGGAAAAAATAAGGCAGAAGATGTTTATTTTTGAAGATCTTGTTAATGTTGATGACAAGAGTTTCAGGGATATCTTAAAGAACGTTGATAACCAGGGCCTGGTAAAGGCCTTAAAAACAGCCTCAGATAAAATGAAACAAAAGGTGTTCACGAATCTGTCAGAGGGCGCTTCAACAATGCTCAAGGAGGACATGGAGTTTGTAGGCCCTGTGAGGCTAAAGGAGGTTGAAGAGGCCCAACAGGAAATTATTAAAAGCGCAAAGAGACTGGAGGCAGAGGGAAAGATAATGCTTAGCGCAGGCAAGGGGAAAGAAGATGTCTTTGTCTAATGTTGGGGAAAGTAATTTGGGACATGGAAAATTATGGAAAAAGTTTGAAATGGAGTCCTTTGACTCCCCGTCTCAAATCAAGGAAAGGAAAGAGCCACTCTTTGTTTCACTCCAGGCGGAAGATTTAAAGAAAGTAGACTTTATTCCATACGAGGAAAGTGGTGATAAATATAAAAATGGCCGGAAGGCAAAAGATTTTTTAAAGAAGGCGGAAGATGCACTAAAAGAGTCTAAAGAAAAGGCCTCAATAATAGAACAGGAGGGATATGAAAAGGGATTCGCCCAGGGGGAAATTGACGGCCTTGAATTTGGGAAAAAAGAGGCGGTCAAGGTTGTTGAGAATATTGAAAGTCTGTTAAATGGATTCTCACAGATAAAAACAGAGATTATTAAGGGGTATGAAAAAGAAATTCTTGAACTGATTTTTAGAATAACGGAACGGATCATCAATTATAAAATCAATTCGGATGAAACAATTGTAAGGGAGACTGTTTTGAAGGCCCTTCGATTGGCCCCTGAAAAGGGTAATATTATTCTCAGGGTCAACCCGGAGGACTTTGATTATATAGAAAAGGTAAAACCGGATTTTTTTGTTAAATTCAAAGAACTTAAGTCAATAAAAATCGTCTCGGACTCGTCGATCGGCAGGGGGGGATGTCTTTTAGAGACCAAGTATGGTGAGGTAGACGCCAGGATTACAATTCAATTAGAAAAAATATTTCAAACACTTGAAGGAGTTCTTGCCGATAAATAATATGACTAATCAAGACATCAAGATAAACTGGCATGACTATATGGATACATTGGATTCACTACAGCCCATCCAGTTGGCCGGCAAGGTTGTGAAGGTTGCAGGCATTATTGCAGAGGGTCATGGACCAGGATTAAGCGTAGGAAGCCTTTGTTCTGTAAAAGATTCCCAGGGACTTGATGTCCAGGCCGAGGTAATAGGCTTTAAAGACAAGAGGGTGATCATCATGCCCTTTGGTGAAATGAGGGGCATAAAACCTGGAAGCAGGATTGTGGATATAAGTAAAAAACCGACTGTTCCTGTTGGGAAGGCCTATCTCGGAAGGGTTATAGATGGCCTTGGCAGGCCGATTGATGGCAAGGGTTTAATAAGGGGAACTACAGAATATCCTATTTATGGAAATATCCTTAACCCATTAAAGAGAGAAGTAATCAGTGATGTAATCGATGTTGGTGTTCGTTCTATTAACTCCTTGATAACCATGGGCAAGGGGCAGAGAATAGGCATAATGTCCGGTTCAGGCGTTGGAAAGAGCGTGCTGATGGGAATGATAGCCAAAAATACCGATGCAGATGTGACAGTGATAGGTCTAATCGGTGAGAGAGGAAGAGAGGTAAGAGAATTTGTAGAAAGAAGTTTAGGGGATGATGGTCTCAAAAAATCAATTGTTATAGCAGCAACATCAGATTCGCCTGCCCTGGTTAGGATTAGGGGGGCTTACCTTGCTACCACCATGGCGGAATACTTCAGGGACCAGGGATTAGATGTTATCCTGATCATGGATTCTATTACAAGATTTGCCATGTCTTTAAGGGAAGTAGGACTGGCAGCAGGGGAACCGCCTTCTGCAAAAGGTTATACTCCAAGCGTATTTGCCCAGATGCCAAAGCTGCTTGAAAGGGCCGGCACAATAGAGGGCAGGGGGAGCATTACCGGTATATATAATGTGCTGGTTGAAGGCGATGATATGAATGAACCTATAGCAGACTCTGTGCGCTCTATTGTAGATGGACATATCGTCCTATCCAGGACCCTTGCCCACAGAGGTCATTACCCTGCAGTAGATGTGCTGGCAAGTATAAGCAGGGTAATGAAGGATATTATTACGCCGGAACACCGTGATAATGTAAATCGTTTGATTAAGACGCTTGCCACGTACAAGGAGGCTGAGGACTTGATTAATATAGGCGCCTATGTAGATGGCAGTGACATAGAGATAGACTTTGCCAAAAAGATGATTGGCGAAATCAATTCATTTCTTGAACAGGAAATTGATGAAAAAATATCCTTTTCTGCAGGTCTTTCTCAACTGAACAATTTATTTACCGACGGCAATTAATAGCCAATGTAGAAAAAATCGTATCTGTATGGTTAGTTAGTTATTAGCGGTTAGCGGTTGAAAAAGCAACATACAGTTTATACTTAGATAATATGAACAAAAACCCTTTTCTCCCTCCCCCTTAATGGGGGAGGGCCGGGGTGGGGGTGAATAATATCAGAGCGTTATTCCCCTCCCCCAGCCCTCCCACAAGGGGAAGGGGGAGTTCGTTCAGTCACAAGTTAGGAGCCAGGAGGGTAACATGCAGTTTATGCTTAATATGGTAAGGTAACAATGAAATCATTTTCCTTCAGGCTTAATTCCATACTTAATTATAGAGATTACCTGGAAAAACGGGCTCAAATAGAACTATTTAAAGCAAATCAAGAGCTTTCGGAAAAGGAAGAGGCAATTAAGGGGCTAAATAAAAAAAGATTGGAAACAGCGAAAAAATGCAGCAGTGAAGGTTTTAAGGGGTTGGACGTACACAAATATCAAATGTATAAAACTTTTTTAAAGGGCGTTGACCTCCAAATTGAAAAGACTGTTGCAGAACTCAGCGAAGCAGAAGACCGTGTCAGCAACAAAAAGACTGCCTTAAAAAAAGAATCGATAAGGAAAAAGACCCTCCAGTCCCTTAAGGATTTGCAGATTGAGAAACATAAAATGCAATATGAAAAAGAAGAGCAAAAAGTTATGGATGATCTGGTTTTAATAAGGAGGGAGAAAAATATATGAAGATGCTAAACAAGACATTCCTTGCTTCCTTAGTCATTATAAAGATTGTAATAGTCTCGGCATTTATCTATGTGGTTGAGTCTAACCCTATTCTGTTTGCAGGGGACGCCATTGCCTCTGAGGCAAAAAAAACTCCACCGGATATATCAAAGACAGAGAAAAACAATATCCCTGAGGAAAAAATTGATTTAAAATTCCTCATGACGAAAAAAGTCGAGTTAGAAAAAAAAGAATATGCCCTTGAGAAAAAAAAGGAAGCACTTTTGATTATCCAGGAAGATATTAACAAAAAACTGGCATTGATCAAAAAATTCAGGAATGAGATTGCCGCCAAGGTGGCTGAAAAGGAAACAATTGAAGCCAAGAAGCTTAAACACCTCATAAAGGCATATTCGGCGATGAAACCGCGAAAGGCAGCAAGCCTGGTTGAAAAACTGAATATGGAGTTTGCAGTAGAGCTTCTATCTAAAATGAAGGGAGAGGCAGTCGGTAAAATCCTGTCGGCTGTAAACACGGAAAAGGCTGCAAGGATAAGTGAGAAGCTTGCTGAAAAGAAGTAATGGTAGAGGTGAAACATCAAACAAATATATCAATAAACATTCCCTTTTCTCGTAATTCAAAAAAGCCATGCCCTATTTCTTCTGTTTGATTATGGTAATGCGGAAGCTTTTTCTCGGGAAGGCTGACGATTGATTTTTCCGGAAGGTATTCCCTTGACGGCCCTTTACTAACTATTAAGGGCCAACTGTGATTTATTTCAATAGCCGTGCCCGGCATACCCATATTATTTGTTACAGCGTTTAGCAATGCTTTAGACCTTTAAGTCTTCGTAAGTTTTCCAGCCTACCAATTGTATATTCTACACACACCACGTTATTTCATAATAAAATATCCTGAAAATCA
>JAYEMW010000190.1:0-3369 GCA_034718555.1 Thermodesulfobacteriota bacterium | reverse complement strand
GGGAGAAAAAGGTATGATATCTATTTCACTGCTGACAGACAATGTAATGCTTCTTATCTTATCTTTATCATCAATTCTGTCGCCAAGAAATATATCAGAAACTAAAGCGATATCTATATCACTCCACTTTTGATAACTTCCCTTAGCATAACTGCCAAAAAGAATTGCATCTTTGATTGGTATGTTATTTCTATTTAGCAACTGAAGATATTTATCTATAGTCTTTTTTATTTCAGCAGGGAGTTGAACCATTTATAAAACTCCTTAATTATATCAAAATATTTTTTAGTAAAATCCTTTGTGCATCGTTTATAAAATTCAAGCTTATAATCAGGATAACGTGTCTGGATATTAAAATCATTTATTTTATCCAAAAGGAATTTATGCTTTTCATCCGTTTTTATTTTTGCCAATTCCGCTAACCTTACGAGGTTATGGATTTTGGGAGGTATATCATTATTATTCCTATCAACGAATACAGCCTTTAAAAGTTTTTCCAAGGCTAAATGACCAACAAACAGACACCAATCATACCTTTCCGATTCAAACATACTTCCAGCAGATTCAAGGTCATGTTTAGCGCTTTTACACCAATATTTTATATGTTCTGCTTTTGTCATTTTTTTCCTGAGATTAGGGCCAAAATCGCTGCAACTTAGCATTTCGCTAAAGGTTTTATGCACTTCGCTACGTTATCTACTGCAAAATCTAAGTTTAAATCTATCAACATTATTTAAAATTGTAAAGTGCAATTCTTACCTGTGCATTGTGCGAGGATATGGAGATAAAAAAAGTTTATTCCCGCCCGTCATATGTGTGGAGGACCTGAGGGAAAATAGAGGTAGTGGTCGAATAGATAAAACAATCTTGTTAATCCATGCCTGCCCCGCGCATGGCGGGGTAAATCCTGTCAAAAAAAGCTTTATCTTAGCTCAATTGTTGTCTTTTTAAGAGAATATCAATTATTAAATATGAGACCAAACGGCTTTAATTGCACCCCAAAAAACTTTTCATCTTGACAATATATCTTTTAAAGCTATAATTAAGCATGTATGAATTGAAATACAAACGGCAGGCCAGAAACTACCTGGCACGCCTGCCGCTTAAAATAAAATCTGCCATCGTAAATAATTTGCACAAGTAAAGTTTGTGGTGCTACCTGTCAACACATTCCAGGCTATCCTTGACCGCATAGAAGATGAATCCGATCTCCGCGACATTCGTGAATCCAGATCTGAACTGCTATATGATCAAAACGAAGCGGAAGACTATATCTTTATGAATCCTATCAAACGGGAACGTATTGAAAGGGGATTGACTCAGGAAAAACTTGCCAATCGAATCGGGGTAAAACAGGCTACCGTGGCAAAATGGGAACGAGAAGGCGCTGTTTATCGCAAAGCAACCAAACAAAAGTTGGCTAAAGTCTTCGGAATAAGCGAGGCTGGTTTCTCTTAAAAACTATACCTACGCATGTTGAAACCTTTTCTACACTCTCAGCTCATCAGCTTTCCCCTCTATCCTGTCCCCGGAATTCCCCTCTGTGCACTCTGTGTCTCGAACGAGGGAACCGAGTGGGTGGTGAATAAAAGGATATTTCAAGGTTTCCGTTTTTTACCAGAAAGACCATTGATGGGTTGAGAGAACATACAGTCCCAACAGGAAATTTGTTATTGCGTGAGACAGGATGGGATCAAATAGGTTTTTGTAGAATATATCAAAACACGTGAGATGTTAAACAAGGGAGCAATGTAGGTAAATACGCCAAAGAGGACAAATGGAACAACATAGGGGATATAATGCTCTCTTGGATAGCAGATAGAGATATTCATTGGTTGTAACCGTTCATGGGCTTCCCGCTCAACGTGATTCAAGTTTAAGGATAAAAAAAGTTATCGCTTCCCACAAAACCCTACGTATTGATTTTTCCCCAAAGGGTATCGCCTTTTACTTTGCCATTGTCGGCAAAGTAAAAAGTCTGCGTATGTCAAGTGAGAGCAACGAACGGGCGGCTAATTAATCTTTACCAATTAGGATCAACGCAAACTTATCCCTTTCCCCCAAATTTCTATTTTCCAATTTCAAATTTCAAGCCGTAAACGGCTTAACACCTATACTCTTTCAGTTTTTCCTCAAGGTCTTTCCTGTCATCTCCTGTTATCCTTATTAGCTCTGATATTGAGGCATAATCTTTAAGCATAGAGTTAATATCGTTTATGCACATTTCATAGTCCATTGTTACATTTTTTAAGCCATTACCCTTGCACTTCTCTGCAATTACTCCAATTTGTTTCTCCATTCTATCCCTGATAAGCTCAAGGTGGCCGGACATTGCAGTCAGGGGATTAGAAATATCAAACAGTATCTTCTCAGTACATCGCCCAATAACGGCCCATCTTTCCGCATCTTCCAGCTCGGATTCAAGCTCGGCCACCCTTTTATCTAATTGTTTTTTGGCCTCACTCTCCCTGGCAAGCCTCCTTACATTAGATGACAGGGTGTTTAATAACAATGCCTCCGACAAAGGATCTGAAAAGTGGATACCCATGCCGTTCCTGGAGCTTTTAAAAGGCTGCACCCTTTGCCAGACAATGTCACCTTCAGCCCTTAATATCTCGGATGAGTTATTGCTAACAGGGATGGTAAGATTCATGGAAAGATGGTGTCCAATGCCTAAAGGATCATCCGAGGATATAAAAGTCCCATTTCTGCTCAGGTCTATTGCGTAGCTTATAATGCCAAAGTCATCATTGTTGAAATACTCAACAGGAACCACCACAGGGAATCGAAATTCATTTCTATTATCAAAGATATTCTGTTTCATTGCATTAGATGTTTTCATTTTTTAATAGTCCTATTTGTATTTGCCGCAGATTTGCGCGGATTTTCACAGATTTTTTAAAATATTCTTCACCACAGAGACACAGAGAGCACAGAGTTTTTTATTTTCTTCTTTTTTTAGCCGCAAACACACGCTGACATTCACAGACATTTTTTGCCACGGATTTTCACGGATTTACACAGATTTTTTTGTTTTTTTATCTGCGTATGTCTGCGTTAATCCGCGGCCAAAGCTTTGAGCCTCTTTTGCTATACTTTAAGTAAAATACCCAGTTTTTCATTTTTAAATTGTCAACTCACTTGGCCTTGTCAGAAGTACCAATAAGATAATCACTCAGGTTCGTTCTCTCCATATGCGTCCTCTAATCTCCGGCCTGATAAATGCAACCAAGCTTCATGTTCAATGTCAGATTCTTTTTCTGATAAAATAGTTACAATCAATTTCGTATTCAGTTCCAGGTCAAATGGCTCATCCAGGCAAATTTGCTCGCCATCAAAATGAGCGGGAACAGCTATCATTGGCATAAT
>JAYEMW010000189.1:0-3380 GCA_034718555.1 Thermodesulfobacteriota bacterium | reverse complement strand
AAGGTCAAGTTCCTGAATTATGACTGGGACGGTCTAATTCCTGCACTTCTCTCCAAAAAAGCTGACATGTTGGCCGCCGATATGACCCCGACCCTTAAGCGGGCCATGAAAATCGCCTTCAGCACCCCATACATATACACGGGTGCCGTGGCCTTCGTAAAGCAGGACAGCCCCATAAAGTCCTTTAATGATTGTAAGCAACCTGGCATAAAGATCGCTGTTTTGCTGGGGTCCACCGGTGAGAATATAGCACGGAAGGCCTTTCCCAAGGCGGAGATCAAATCCTATAAAGGCGGCGGTCCGCTGCTGATCGATGCCGTATTGAAAGGTCGCGCGGATTTCGGTGTTAACGATGGTTCGGCCGTTCGAGGACAGGTTGCCAGTTTTCCGCCCAACAGCGCCCGCATTCTTCCTGGTCAATTGTCCAAGGAGCCCCTGTCGTTTGCTGTGCGCTATGACTCGTCTGATCTGCTGGAATGGATTAATCTCTTTTTTCTCCACATCAGCCTGGACGGTCGTTTGGACAAAAACTTGGACTACTGGGTCAATAGCCTGAATTGGAAAAAAGACCATTAGGAAAACTATTTTTTAAGTAGTGTCAATCACTCCAGGTGTGGGCCGGTTTATCCAGCCCACACCTTGTTGCCCGGGCACAGAATAATTATGCTCATGGATAAAGAAAATGCTTGAAACTTTTAATTTCAGGGTCATTTTAGAATACATGCCACTCTATTTTAAGTGCTTTTCGGCCACGCTCTGGCTCTCTGGAGCAGGGCTGGTAGGGGCGCTGCTTTTGGGAATTGTGGCTTGCGCCATGCGCTTAAGTCAATCAAGGATAGTCTCCCTCATTGCCGGAATCTATATCGAAAGTATCCGTTCTACACCATTGCTGGCTCAAATTTACTTTTTCTATTTCGGCCTTCCATCCCTGGGAATTATGTTTTCTGAAGAGGTCACTGGCATTTTTGCCTTAACCTTAAACAGCGGAGCCTATATGGCTGAAATTATCCGGGCCGGTATTCAGTCTATTCCGAACGGGCAGATTGAAGCAGGTATTGCCTCTGGCCTGCATTATTTTCAGCGCATGCGCTACATCATTTTGCCCCAGGCACTCGGAGTGACAATTCTTCCCCTGTTAGGACAGGCCATCGTCCTGGTTAAGGACTCATCTTTGCTCTCACTCATTTCGATTATGGAGTTGACCCGGGCGGGTCAGATGTTAGCCTCCGAACGTTTCATGCCGGCCGAAGGTTTCCTGACCACGGCGGCTTTTTATCTTATTATATATTATATGCTCAAGGGTTTCTCCAGTTGGGTTCAGAAACGGCTGATCTTCCGGGAAGCTTATTGAGAAGCGGGTAACTAAGATATGTGGGGCTTTTATTTCGGGCAACTTATAGACAGCCTGCCGATTTTCCTCAAGGGTCTATGGATGACTGTGTCTGTTTCCGGCCTGAGTCTTATTGCTGGGAGCATAATAGGCTTTTTTTGGGGGATCATTAGGGGCGGTAAGGGCAGAATCCTTCGCCGGCTGATTGGCGCGTGGGTGGACCTTATTCGCGGTACGCCGTTTTTGGTCCAGATTTTTGTTATCTTCTTTATCTTCCCGGAGATAGGGATCAATTTGGAGGCATTTCCTGCCGCTGTTATTGCCCTGACGAATCTTGCGGCCTGTTTCATTTGTGAGATAGTTGCGGGCGGTATCCAGGCTGTTCCGTCCGGACAGAAAGAGGCTGCGACCGCTTCAGGCCTTTCTGCTTATCAGAGACTTAGATACGTAATCCTTCCCCAGGCCATGCGTACCATTTTACCTCCTCTGGTCGGACAGTATGTCTTGATCATCAAGGATTCGTCCATTGTTTCTGTTATTGGTGTAATTGATGTCACCCGTGCAGGCTGGCTGACAGTTCAGCGCATTCCGGAAGGTATCCTGGTATTTGGCCTGGTTGGCATATTGTATTTCGTCATCTGTTATCCTTTGATCCAGTTATCAAGCAACCTTGAAAAACGGATGACTATAGTGGCCACCAGGCTTTAATTCAAAATAGAAATCCACGTCCTCCATCCGAGCCTTAGGCTGACCCTGGATTTTTTCAATAGGATGCGTCACTTATTTTACGGGTACTGACAGGCAGGCCGATCAAAATTCTTGACTTAACGAAGAGGAGTAGCAGTATGATAACATTCTCAAATGTCAACAAGTGGTTTGGGGATCTACATGTGTTAAGGGATATCAACTTGAGCGTAGGGGCTGGTGAGGTGATGGTGGTTTGTGGTCCGAGCGGATCAGGGAAAAGTACTCTAATTCGCTGCATTAACCGACTGGAACCCATTCAGAAGGGCGACCTCATCGTCGATGGCATGAATGTCCATGAAAGAAAGACCAATATGACTCAACTGCGGGCTGAGATCGGTTTTATATTCCAGCAATTCAATCTGTATCCCCACATGACGACACTGGGAAACATAACCCTTGCTCCCATGAAGGTGCGAAAAATGAAGAAGGATGAAGCCGACAAACTGGGACGGGAAGTTCTGGAGAGAGTTGGTCTGCACGACAAAATTGATTCCTATCCAGCACAGCTATCAGGTGGACAGCAGCAGCGTGTGGCCATTGCACGCGGTTTATGCATGCGCCCCAAGATCATGCTGTTTGACGAACCTACATCTGCCCTGGATCCTGAAATGATCAATGAAGTGCTTGACGTTATGGTCAACCTGGCCAAAGAGGGCATGACCATGATCGTGGTTACCCACGAAATGGGATTTGCCCGTGAAGTGGCAAAGCGCATACTATTTATGGACGAAGGGCAAATAGTAGAAATCGCACCGCCCGAAGAATTTTTCACCAAACCCAAGAGTGAACGAACCAAGCTCTTCCTGAGCAAGATTTTAACACACTAAGCTTCGCAAGCGGCAGCCGGAATCAAACTATTAACTGCCTTTAAGAGCTCGGTATACAAAATTTGTTAGTGTGACAAAATCAAATACAGGGCAGTCGGTTGCTTTTCTGATTGCGTCAGAGAAAGGTGGAAGATCCGTACATTCCAACACAAAGGCCCCAATATCCGATGTTTTTTTCATTGCGCATGCAATATTGACGACATCTTTTTCAACTATAGAAATATCTATATCTTCTTCAGGTGCTAAAAAAATCTTACTCCATTCCGTGCAGGATTCCAATCCCTCGATCTGCAATAAAATTTTATCGTCTATTCCAACCTTTTTAAGATGTCGGGCCGTGAGAGACGATTTTTTTGCAGTAATAATCCCGATTGTTTGATTCTTTTTCAACATCTTTTGTATCAAAGGAACCTGCATCAGGCTGGAGGTGAATACGGGTACACTGACAGAATCTGCCAGTTCAGCCTGAAAGAGAG
>JAYEMW010000188.1:0-3381 GCA_034718555.1 Thermodesulfobacteriota bacterium | reverse complement strand
CCCCCGTAAGGAACAGTTTGTTCGCGAAGTTTATAACTTTTTTTCAAACAATCAAATTTCGTTTTATCCCTTCCACTTGAGTAAAATGCCTCTGGTGTTATTAAAGGGGAATTATTTTGTTGATCTTCTTTTTTCACATTCATTGTTATTACTTCCATGGTAGAACGTACTGCTCACTTGCCATAAGGGATGGAAAACACTATGCAGAAAGTACCTGAGACACAAAAGAAGCAATAGGCAATGAGCCCGCGCCCCTTGTTGTTAGGTGCGGCCACTGGTTCGGCCTTGCTCCAATGTCTGCCTGATCTTCTTTGGATCACGGCGCAAGTCAAGAATTCTCCACACTACAACTACCGCTTCCTCTTCAAGCCTGTAATAGATGGCGTAAGGAAATCTTTTGGACAACATGCGATGATAGCCGAAAACCTTTGGGTGGATTCCACCATAGAGCATTAAAGAGTCAATGTCGGAAAACAGAGAATCAAAGAAGTACTCTCCCAGCCCTTCCCCTTGTTTCTCATAAAACAATCGGCCTTCAGATAAATCTTCCAGCGCAGTAGAGAGTAATTTAATCCTCATTCGAATCGTTCCCGAAGTTCCTTTTTTGCAACTTGCCAGTCCGCAATCTTCTCTTGGCCTGAGTTAAGCCGACGCTCTGTTTCCTGTAGAGCTTTCTGATGCCAATCAGGGGATTGAACCTCTTCATCCTCTCTTGACAGGTCTTCCCAAATGGTTTCCATTACCCTCAACTTCTCTTCCCTGGAAAGGTTTCTTATTTCTATTGTGCTTTGCATAATATGAAATCCTTTTGTTTTTTATTTTAACAAGTAGCATGCACATTGGTGTATGTCAAACCACTACTTATGTTCATCTCAACATAAAATATGTTATGTGAAGTTGAACATAAAGCATGATTGAAATATTATTAAGGAAGATGGATAATTGCAATGCTAAAAATATCTCCATTAATATAAACTCGATTTAATACTCTTTTGGTTAATTCTGATAACATCACCAAGATATTTTCTCAGATTTCTATATAAAACCTTTTTCCTGTACTTTGGGATCCAAACAACAGCAATTCTCATTTTGTGATAATTTATTTGTCACGGATTCACACAGACGTGCACGGTCAAATTATTTATCCTATAGCGTTTACCTCTTTTCGCGAAGCGATGATACTATTTTAGCCGAGCGACTTGCTCGGCTAAAATGTCTGTGTGTTTCTGTGTGGGTCTGTGGCTAAGTCTCTTATTTCGCTATAATTAGAATTGCTGCCCAAACAAGATGGTACTTGCAATCCCATGTTATATGGCTTAAACTCTGAAAATCTTGCATTAAAAGCCTCCTTTTCTGTGAGCTAAGGTAGTGAGTTAAAATTACTTGTACAGATTATGCAGAATTTTATTTCGTCTTCAAGGCACGAGGAGTGCACACAATAAATTATGGAGAAAATATTACCCGTTCAACAAGTCAACCACTAAACTGTTTTATGATTTCTGTAGTTGGTTTACAAAGCATGATAAGGAAAAAATCAAAAATGGTCGAGAAGCCTACATATGAAGAACTTGAAAAAAAGGTTAAGGAATTAGAAGGGACACTGAAGTTGAACAACATTACAAAAAAAGATCTCAATACAAAATATTCCTTAGAATCCAAACTGATAAATAGCTCCGTCGATGGGATAATAGGGGTTGACAAAGAGGGAAATATTTTTCTCTTTAATAAGGGCGCTGAAGAAACGCTCGGTTATTCCATACAGGACGTTATAGGCAAGATGAATATTGAAAAGCTTTACCTCCCCGGCATGGCAAGAGATGTTAATAAAAAATTGTGGTCGCAGGAATTCGGCGGCTATGGGAGAATAAAGGAATACGAAACAGAGATTTTACACAAGAACGGAAACTATATACCTGTTAGTATATCAGGCTCTTTACTTTATGAAAAAGGAAAAGCGATTGGAAGTGTAGGATATTTTCACGATATAACATCTAAAAAGCAGGTAATGGAAAAACTTCGTGAATCTGAAGATAAATACAGAACAATACTCGAAGGAATAGAAGATGCATATTATGAAGTTGACCTTAATGGGTCTTTTACCTTCTTTAACGACTCTTTATGCAAAATTCTCGGATATAGCAGAAATGAGCTGACAGGCAAGACAAACAGAGACGTAATGGGAGAAGATGAATTCAGGAGATTATTTAAGGTCACAAAGAAGATATATGAAACAAAAACCCCTGAAACAATAGCCGACTGGGAAATTATTAGAAAAGATGGGGGAAAAAGAGAGATAGAAGGTTCCATATCCCTTATAGAAAATTCACAGGCGCGCATTACTGGTTTTCGGGGGATTATGAAGGATGTAACAGACAGAAACAAAGCTCTTGCAGAAATTTCTACCCTCGCGACGCTGGTAAAACAGGCAAATGAATCCATTGTTGTGACTGACCTGAATGGAGACATTGTATATGCAAACCCTTTTTTTGAGAAGGCCACAGGGTATACTGTAAAAGAGGCATTAGGCCAAAACCCAAGGGTACTGAAAAGCGGGCTTCAAAACGATTCTTTTTATAAGGAACTCTGGGATACAATTTCATCAGGAGGCATATGGAGAGGTGTTTTTATTAACAAAAGAAAGGATGGCAGTCTGTATCATGAAGATGCCTCCATATTTCCTATAGTAGATAGTTCTGAAAAAATTGTAAACTATGCTGCTGTTAAAAAGGACATTACAAAACAAGTTAAGTATGAAGAGGCCCTCAAGAAGGCAAAATTAGACGCCGAATCAGCCAGCATAGCAAAAAGCCGGTTCCTTGCCACCATGAGCCATGAGATAAGAACCCCTATGAACGGGGTCATAGGATTCACTGACATGCTCTTAGACACAGGGTTAAACGAAGACCAGATAGACTATGCAAAGACCATCAAGAGAAGCGGAGAGGCCCTTCTCAGCCTTATCAATGATGTACTGGACTTCTCTAAGATAGAGGCAGGCCAGATGGACTTAGAATCAATCAGCTTTGACCCAGAGGTGACCGCCTATGATGTATGTGAGCTTATCCGTCCAAGGATAGTAAACAGACCCATTGAGATACTCTGCCGTATAGCAGACAATCTGCCATCCTATATAAAAGGGGACCCAGGAAGATACCGCCAGGTATTAGTGAACATAATGGGCAATTCCACCAAATTCATAGAATCCGGTGAAATAGAACTATCCCTTAACATTGAAAAAGAGAAAGACAACCAGATAATGCTCCACACCACCATAAGGGATACAGGCATAGGCATAGCAGAGGATAAATTAGAAAGCATCTTTAATCCCTTTGAACAGGCCGATGGATCTACCACCAGAAAGTATGGCGGCACAGGACTGGG
>JAYEMW010000187.1:0-3383 GCA_034718555.1 Thermodesulfobacteriota bacterium | reverse complement strand
TGATAACAAAGGATATAGTTATTTAATCCACCGGAGCAAATGTCATAAGACTTGCATATACATCTGCTGCGCGAATATTTCCTTTGACTCCCATTTCTGCTAATATATCTATAGTTTCAGACAGACTCAATTTTAATAAATCGGATGCATCCCGAAGTGTGATCCCACCTTCCTTATAACTTTTAGCCACATAATATTCAAATCCAATCCTGGCCAGTTTTCTCAACGATTGGGTTTTCTCAATTTTTTCTAATTGGGACACGTAATTTATGGCCTGATCGATATCGTCCGGAATTCTCATGGATTTTACTTTCATTTCTCCTTCTCCATTAATAACCTAATTGCGCTGGATTCATCTTCACTGATGAATTCAGATAATTGCTGTAGTGCCCATAAGGCCGTTTTATAGTCTATCTTTGATTCTTTCAAAAGCCTGTAAAGTACAAGGGCGGGCAGAATGAAAGGTATGCTTAATGTTTTTAACTGGCGGGTTAATTTTGTGTCGTCAGTAGCGATTGCATCATAATCTTCTTCTCGACACATTGCAATTAAAGCCTGATCGCCTTTTTCAATATGCATAGGCAAATCAATAACGGAAATCATTTTAGACTCAATATTTTTTTCCACCACAAATGCGTCTGAACATTGTTTCTTTTTCCCAGCATCAACAACTTCTCTTTTTACCGGTTCGGGGATAGATACACTATCTTTATTTGCCACAAGGTCTTTCAACCCGGCCTTGGTGAGTTTGAAAAGCAATGGGTGTCACCCACAGTTGACAAACAGATTAAATTTCTCGCGCAAAGGCGCAGAGGCGCAAAGAAGGAATTATAATTATTGTTTTTTTCTCTTAGTGTCTTGGCGCGAGGACAATAGGTAGAAGCGGGACGCTGGTAAGGAAGCAAGTTTCTTTAATTTTGTTAAGATTGATAGTCAATAACGTTGTTACTCTCTGAACTCATGCTTGCTAATAGAATTCATCTTCTTTCAGATCAAATGCTCTTCTGATTCCTTCCAGTGTCTTGATGGAAAATTCCTGGTTTGGATTATGGCATTTTACCGGATAAAACCTTTTTCTCCCTTTAAAGTTTGGGTGGTAGAAAACCCTATGGCTTCCTTTTCCTCTCGAAGGCAGATCTGTAATTCCAAAATTATTCAGAATCTTTTTAACCTCCCTATATTTGTATCTCTTTTTCACTGCCATTATGCAGCCATTAAGAGATCTACTTCCGAAACCAGCTTATCGGCATGGTCATATGCTACGTGCTTCATAGGCTTGCTTGTTGACAATTTCTGCCAATCATCTGTAGGGGCTGGCCTAAACATTTTATGAATCAGGTTATGCTCAGCGGCAAACGTAACATATTCAAATATCGCATCAATTATCATTTCTTCGGCTTCTTCGATGGTATTACCCTCTGTGGCCAAATCAAATTGCAAACAGTGTGCGGTATATCTATCTTCCTGTTTTTCGATCAGCACATCTAAATGGAAGATACCCTTTTTCGCTGTTTCTTTATATGAATATGTGGACATTTATTCTACCTCCTTATTACCCTTTAGTTTGATGCAAATCCAGGACAGCAAAGCAATGGGCCTACACAGTTGACAAACAGGTTAAATTTCTCGCGCAAAGGCCCAGAGGCACAAAGAAGGAATTATAATTATTGTTTTTTTCTCTTAGTGTCTTGGCGCGAGGATAATAGGGACGTTGGGGAAAAAAGTAAGTTTTTCTTTTCTTTTATTAGGCAGGATCTACCCCAGTGAAATGAAAAGAGTATCTATTCCTTATCATTTTGCTGATTTAGCGCCTCGGTCTTGCTTATACTTAAAGTAAACTGCCACTCCTAAGGCCATTACAACAACTGTAATCATAATTATTAAAAACCCCCCCCCATGGATTTAACCCTCCTTTTCAGGTGTAATAAAAGTAGCCAAGATAAAGATTAATATTACAAGAGCGCCAATTACAAAAGTAATCGTAAAATCTATAATTTTATCAGTGAATAACATAGTTGCAGCCAAAGCTGTTAAAAGATATTTGACCAAGTCAAAGAGTAGGTTTGCTACCGTTTCTCTCTTGTACAAGTATTTATCAACCATACCATAGTAAATTAATCTATTTTTTTAGAAACGTCAAGTTGTTTTGGACGTGGTACAAAATAAGGCGCCCATTAAAGGGCTTGTCAACAACAGTACAGGCCTACACAGCTGACAAGTTGTATAATTGGAGTCTTACCATGTGACACAAGGTTTTCACATTAAGCGCTTGCCTTTAGAGCCCCTTCTTAATACCCCGGCAAACAATGTCCGTCGAATAGTTAACTATTTTAGTTACTGTTCAGACATCTCTTTTTAGACAGGATAACCCCGCTTGCCGCGGGGCAGGCATGGATAAACAGGAATCTATCTTAAATCACAAACAAGACATTGTTGTAATAACCCTGTAAATCAAAAGAAATATCCTGGCAAAATACCTTACAGATAGACCTCTGATAAGGAATTAATATAATCTCTTTTTCTTCTCTTAAATGTAAAACGAATATTCAATTAACCCCCGATCAATCGGGAGAGCAGGTTAAAACAAATTACAATAGAATAGAGGATTTACAGGAATTAAAAAATCAAGTCAATCCAGTTATCCTGTCTAATATATAACTGGGTAAGTACCTATTTTTATCATTAAGCTAATATTTTAATTTAGACCCCAGTGAAATAGGCTCTGCATTTCACGGGGCAGACAGGATAAACCCCGCCATGCGCGGGGCAGGCATGGATGGTCAGGATATTTGTAATAATTGGGCAGTAAATAAGATAAAAACTTCTTGATCTTTTGATTTTATATTGCAAATCTCAAGAAAAATTTCTTGCGCGAAAGTTTTTCTGGTTAATCAGGGTAGCTCCCCCATCGCTTGCCTGGGCAAGAACGTAAAGACCTGATTTTTCTGCATAGCGACCTACTTCATCCTTTACAACCAGGGCGCCTATACCACAAAGGAGCTTATAATTGCTATATTGAGGAAATGCCTTTTTAAAGGTTGGGATTCTTTTGGTGATAAAATTGTCAATCATCCTTTTTTGGAGTTTGTTCATAACCTCAACAACTAAAACTACATCACTGTTTACTGCAACAATATCATATTCAGCAATACCTTTTTTCTTTAGGTTTCTTTTGATATTTCCAAAAATCATATCTCTGTCTTTAAAAAGGTATTTAATGTTTCTGTAAAAAAGATCTTCCGCCACCTCTCCCTGTGCAAGGCCAAGGTCTCCAAGTTGTCTTCCAACCCTGTCGAGTCTTTCAATGGTTTTTCATAGGGATTCTTTGAGATCAAGTATCTGCTTATCTGTATAAAGAATCTGCTCATCTGTTTTCTTTTGGG
>JAYEMW010000186.1:0-3390 GCA_034718555.1 Thermodesulfobacteriota bacterium | reverse complement strand
CAAGGCTAAATCTGTCTTTCTTTCCCTTAGAGGGGGTATTGTGATATTGATAACATTGAGCCTAAAAAAGAGATCCTCTCGAAATCTTCCTTCAATCACCTCTTTCTCAAGGCTCTTGTTGGTGGCGGATATAAACCTTACATCTACCTTTCTTTCTTTAGTCTCCCCTATCCTGGTAAATGTTTTTTCCTGGATAACCCTTAAAAGCTTTACCTGAATAGTCGGGCTCAATTCACCTATCTCATCAAAAAATACCGTCCCTTTATCCGCGGCTTCAAAGAGACCAACCTTATCCGTGCCTGCGCCGGTAAATGCCCCCTTCTTGTAGCCAAAAAGCTCGCTTTCTATTAATGTCTCCGGGATGCCGGCGCAATTAATCACCACAAATGGTTTGTCCATTCTCTGGCTTTCGCCGTGTATGGCCTTGGCCACAAGTTCCTTTCCTGTGCCTGATTCGCTTGATATAAGAATATTTGTCTTTGTCTTGGCCACCCTTCTAATAAGATCATAAACAATTTTCATCTCAGGGCTATCGCCAATCAGGTATCCAAAATGGTATCCCTCTATTGCTTGTTCCCCATGCTCAGTCTCTGAAATTGTTTTTTTGTGGAGGGCCTCCCGAATAATCGTCTTAAATTCGTCAACTTTGAAGGGTTTTGGAATAAAATCATATGCGCCGCCTTCCATGGCCTCAACGGCTGTATTAGCAGTGGCATATGCAGAGATGATTATCACCTCTGTGTTTGAATTGACCTCTTTTGCCTTCTTTAAAACGTCAATTCCGTCCACATCATCCATTCGTATATCAGTAATAACCAGATCAAATTTCTTTTTTTCAATAATGCTGCATGCCTCCTCGCCATTAGCCGCACAATTCACCTCGAAACCCTCGTTTGCCAATAAAATCTCAAGGAATTCCCGCATGCTCAATTCATCATCTACTATTAATATTGAGGCCATTTTTTTACCGGTTACCATTTCTTTTAACCGTTCACAGGTTCACCGTTCAGAGGTTCAGGGTTTCCCGCTGAAAGCGGGATTCAAGCTTAGGCTTATTTGAGAGGCATGAAATATGCTCTCCTGAAACAAGGCTTCGATTCTGAGTCCAATTCAGGATTTATTAGATTCTTACGATACATTAATCTAATTTATACTGAAGTTAACAGTAAAAAGAGAGAGAAAATCGTAAAATTAATGTAAGTTCTCAATAAATCCGGCCTGAATTAAAAAAATCCCCCTCAATCCCCCTTTGCAAAAGGGGGAAGCAGTCGGAATGCCCAAACTTATTGAGATGTTACATTTTGTTCTCTAATCACTGGATTCCGGCTTTCGCCGGAATGACGAAAGATCATCGGAATGACGGAAACTTACACTCGGTCGTCATTCCTGCGGAGGAGGGAATCCAGAGCTATTACTTGGACTTATTGAGAAGTTACCTTGAAATTAGATAAGGCATTTACATGCTAATATTTTTCCAAATATCCAGCTTCCCCGTTTCCTTCTCGCTTTAGACGGAATCTCCGTTCGCTCCGACAAGTTTCAAGTTTCCAGTTTCATCTTCCCAATTTCCAGTTTCAAATTTCCAGTTTCATCTTCCCTGCATGTCTCTCCATACAACCCTGCCCTCCACCATTGTAAGGATGGCCTTCCCTTTCATAATTCGGCCTATAAAAGGAGAATTATGACTTTTTGATTTAATATCTTTCCTGTCTACCATATACTCCTTATTCAGGTCTATAATTGTCAAATCAGCATCTCCACCCTCTTCAATTATACCACCGTTTATACCAAGAATGTTTGCCGGGCGCCATGATAGCTTTTCTATTGCCGTAATCAGATCCATTACACCCTCACTTACGAGAGACAGGGTAAGGGATAATGATGTCTGGAGTCCTATAATCCCCGGCGGGGCCTTTCTAATATCTACGCCTTTCTCTTTAGGGCTATGAGGGGCATGGTCGGTTGCAATAACGTCTATAATTCCTTTAGAAAGCCCTTTTTTTATAGCCTCCATATCCCTTGTTTCCCTTAAGGGTGGGTACATTTTTGCATTGGCTCCAAATTCGATAACTGCCCTGTGGTCAAGACTAAAATAATGAGGGGCGGTCTCTGCCGTTACAGAAACGCCTTCTTCCTTTGCCTGCTCAATAAATTTAACGGACCCCTCCGTGCTGACATGGGCTATATGCACTGGACATTTAGTCAATTTTGCCAACAATATATCCCTTATCACCATAATCTCTTCTGATGCTGATGGTATACCTTTTAGGCCAAGTTTATCAGAAACAGCGCCTTCATGCATTACACCGTGCTTTGAAAGATAAAGATCCTCACAGTGAGAAATAATCGGCATTTTCCAAAATCGGCCCTTCTCAAGCGCAGTTCTCATAATTTTACTATCGTAAACAGGCCTTCCATCATCGGATAAGGCTACAGCGCCGGCCCTTTTAAGTTCTCCGAATTCAGTCAATGCTTCGCCTCTCTGCCCTTTGCTGATCGCTGCAATTGGATAGACCTTTACCAGGTTTGCTTTTTTTGCCCTTTCTATTATATATTCCGTAACGGATTTTGAATCATTTACCGGCTTAGTGTTAGGCATACATGCAACAGCCGTATACCCTCCGGCCGCTGCAGCCTCGCTTCCCGTTAGAATTGTCTCCTTATGCTCATCACCGGGCTCCCTGAAATGCACATGCATATCAATAAGACCGGGTGTTACTATCATGCCGGAGGCATCTATAACTTCCACATTGTTGCTGTAATTAATGCCAAGCCTTCCAGGTGATACAATTTTTTCTATCTTTCCATCTTTTATTAAAATATCAAGGGCATTTTTTGTCTTAAATCGAGGATTTATCACCTCGCCGCCCTTAATCAAGGTTACCGCCACATTACCCCCTTTATAGACTAAATGTTGTATCTGTAAACTTTTGAACTTTGGACCTGAGTAATTATAAAGATTATACAATTATTTTTCAAAATCTACAATGCCTGGATGGGGTTGATCAAATTTTTGTTTCTTCCGGGTGATAAGCTGTTAACCGTTCACGGTTCAACGTTCAGGGTTCAGAGGTTCAGTGCAGACGGATTCAATAGCTTGGCTATAAAACTAACGCCAGTCAATTTTCACTACCTATTGCGCTCGAGATCTCAGAGACCACATAGAATAAATAAAACAGGCATTGCGCACAGGTAGATCTGCCTTACGTTGGCAGAAATGTAACCCTGAACGCTGAACCCTGAACGCTAACATAAATTGTTTATTGCACCCTCCCCTTAATCCCCTCCCATCAAGGGAGGGGAAAGAAATAGAGAAACTCCTATCAAATAGGGGGGGGCTTCCATCGAAGGAGGGGAAAGGAATAGAGAAGCTCCTATCAAATAAAAAAA
>JAYEMW010000185.1:0-17202 GCA_034718555.1 Thermodesulfobacteriota bacterium | reverse complement strand
AAACCCCAATGCGGATACTTATTTCAATAAATCTATCAGACTCCTTTTTAAGACTTATTGTCACCTGCTTCCCGCTGACAAGTATAGCTATTAGTCGAGCAGAGAGCGCGTCTTTTTCCTTGCTTTTTACAGTAAATTCCATATCGTCCATAGCCTTCTCAGTGGCATCCCATGCCCTGTCTAAGGTGACCTCTTCAGTTGATTTCAACTCTCCCCCAATAAATGCTATGGCCCCTATGCCTGCTGCGCCACCGGCCAAAAATGCGCAGGCATTATTTAATAATATAATTAACACTAAAATAAAGCCAGACAAAGATCTTTTATAATTCATATTATCCCTCCCGTAGTATACAGTTTAGACATTATTTTTAAGGCTTTTCAAGAAGTTTTGTATATCGCCTGGAAAACATTTTCTATAATTATACTTAACATTTCTTTTATTTGATATTCAACCATATATATTTAATATATATTGAATTCCATGATCACACAAAACTCAGGGTTATATATTCATATACCTTTTTGCAAAACAAAATGCCCATATTGTGGATTTTACTCTGTAGTCGCTACTTCTCTTATCCCGCGATATATTGATGCCCTGGAAAAAGAGATTATGTTTTACAGGGAAAGGTTTGGCAAATTTGACAGTCTGTATATAGGGGGAGGAACGCCAACACTGCTCGATGTTAAAGACCTTGAAAGAATTGTGGATCATCTGTTTAAGAATTTTAATTTTGCACAGGATTCAGAGATAAGTATTGAGGCGAACCCCGGAGACCTTACTCTGGAAAAAATCATGGGCATAAAAGCACTGGGTTTCAATAGGGTAAACATAGGGATTCAGTCATTTAATGACAGGGAGCTATTATTTTTAGGGAGGAGACATAGTGCAGTTGAGGGTAAAAATGCGCTGGAAAAGTTAAGGTCCTGTGGATTTAATAATTTAGGCATGGATCTGATCTACGGATTTGAGGGGCAGACACTGAAAGGATGGTCTGAAACCCTTAATCAGGCCATTAGATTTCAGCCTGAACACCTTTCCTGCTACGAATTGACCTTTGAAAAAGGAACCTCTTTTTGGAGAATGAAGGAAAAAGGGGAAATACAATCCGTGTCTGAGGAAAAGGGGCGTGACTTTTTCCTGAGGACGTCTGAATTTTTGGAGGAAAACAGTTATTTTCACTATGAAATTTCCAACTTTGCAAGGGAGAGGGCATTTTACTCCAGGCACAATTGGAAATACTGGAAACATATTCCATACTTAGGTTTAGGCCCTTCTGCTCACTCATTCAAAAACACGTCTCGCTGGTGGAATTTTCGGTCAGTCAGGAAATATTGTGACACCCTTGAACACAAAAAGGCGCCTGTGGAGGGCCGGGAAAATCTAACCGAGAAACAGCTACAACTTGAATCAGTTAGTCTGGGTTTACGGACAATTGAAGGATTTAATATTAGTGAAATCGCCAATAACACAGAAATGAAATGCAGGGTTTCAAGACTGCAAAATGAGGGGCTTATTACGATAAAAGAGGGGGAAATTGTCCCCACAAAAAAAGGATTTCTTGTAGCAGACAGAATTCCTCTTTATCTCTTACAGGATTAATGTTAAGAAAAGTATAAAATAAGGATAATAAAATTGAAAAATCGTCACTTCAGCTACTCAGTACCCTGGAATTTAATGCTAATTACATTAGGTTCATTTATTTTAGCTGTCGGCATAAAGGCTATAGCCATTCCCCATGGATTTATCACAGGGGGTATATCAGGACTCGGTCTTTTTTTCTACTATACTTTTAAGTTAATACCCCCGGGCATATGGTATCTTGTGCTCAATATCCCGCTTTTTATTATTGGCTGGCTTTATGTAAGCCGCCGGTTCTTTTTTTACAGCCTTTACGGCATGGCAGCCTTAACCGCTGCTATAGACTTAGTCCCATTTCATTTTCATATAGAGGATCATATGCTTGCCGTGCTCGCAGCCGGGGTTCTTATAGGGGCCGGGGCCGGGATAACTTTAAGATCTCTTGGCTCTGCCGGAGGGAGCGACATTGTTGCCGTGATTCTGAACCAGAAATTTAATTTCCCTCTTGGGAGGTTTTTCTTTCTCTTTAATCTGATGCTCTTTTCAGTTAGCTTATTTTTTATAAAGGTAGACCTTGTCCTTTATTCAATGGCCCTAACCTTTGTCAATGCCATGGTTATGGATTATTTTCTCAGTATGTTTAACCAGCGCAAGATGGTAATTATTATATCTGAAAACTCTATTCGTATAGCAGATGATATCATGAAAAAACTTAACCGGGGAAGCACCTTTCTTTATGGTCGTGGCGCCTATACAAGCGAACGGAAAGAAATAGTTCTTACTGTCATAAATAATTTTCAACTTAAACGACTGGAGGAGATAGTCTTTGGTATTGACAATAACGCTTTTTTTATTGCAGAAGACACATTCAGCGTATTTGGAAAGGGATTTTCCAGTCGCAAGATATATTGATCAGTTTGTACCCGTTCACGGGATATAATTTCAGTTTTTACTCATAAGGTGAGTTGCCATCTTATCTAAGCCATCTAATGTTATCTCAAACATAGGGAAGATTTGCCTGATAACATTAATGGTCCTCGTGTAATGCCATTCATCAGCAGGTTTGGGATTGAGCCAGGCAGAGTGCCGAAATGTGCTTGAGAGAAACCGCAATCTTTCTAAGCTTGGTTTTCCACTTCTCTCTTCTATGTGAATTGACCCATCTGTTGCCATTATTTCGTAGGGCGCCATGCTGGCATCACCAACAATGATAAACCTTGTTTCAGGGTCAATCTTGACGAGTTCATCTACTGAGTGCGGTTTTGAACGACGTTGCGGATCAGCCCAGAGATAGTCATATATGGTATTATGGAAGAAATAAACCTTTAAGTCCTTAAATTGGCTTCTGGAATAATCAAACAGGCTCTGTAAAATGTCAATATAAGGGTCCATTGACCACCCACCGTTATCTATCGCCAAAATAATCTTTAGCTTGTCTCTAAGGCTTCGATTGAAAATGATCTCTATTTCCCCTCCGTTCTTCATGGTACGATAGATAGTCTCATCAATATCGACTTTATCTTTTGGCCCAAATGGCACCATATTCCTTAGTCTCTTGAGGGCCTCTCCCATGTGGTGGCGTGTGAGAGGAGCTTGCTGTGAGTAATCTCTATATCTTCTGTCCATTGCTACCTTAACAGCCGATTTATTTCTTGACCTACCGCCAACCCTCATACCGCCTGGATGATAACCGGAATGACCTACCGGAGAGGTTCCGCCGGTGCCAATCCATTTGCCTCCACCGTGATGAGCCTCGGTTTGTTCTTTTAATCTTTCGAGAAAGTATTCGATGAGTTCCTCGGGACTCATTTTTGAAAGAGATTCTTCATCAACGCCCAGGGCATTTGCAATGGCCTGGGGGTCACTAAGCCAGCTATCCAACAATGCCCTCGCTGCCTCGGCCAAATCTACCCCGGCAGGGTCTACAAGCTCTATTCCCTTAAAATAATGGGCAAAGACCTGGTCAAAAAGATCAAAATACCGCTCACTCTTTATTAGTATTGCCCGGCCGGATATGTAAAAATCGTCAACAGAATTGATTAGACCACTGCTGAGCGCCTTCTGGAGCCTTAGAAATGAGGTAGGAGAGACAGGCACACCTACCTGCCTTAATGTATAGAAAAATTCAGTAAACAAGGCTTATAACCTAAATCTTGAAACAGATTTCTGGGCTACCGCATAATCCGGGCTTTTTTTAAATAAGATGCCAAGATATGGTATATTCCCCTTTATTAATTCCTTTACCTTAAAGTCCGGGTCTGCCCGAAGCGCCCTCACCCAATTTATAAGTTCCCTTGTGGCAGGTTTTTTTTCCACTTCATTAAAATTCCTGAGCCTGTAAAAGGTGTTGACGGAGGCCTCCAACAGGTCCTGACTTATGTTGGGAAAGTGTACCTGCACAATCTCCCGCATCATATCAGGCTCTGGAAATGCTATATGATGGAAATTACATCTCCCTAAAAATGGATCGGAAAGGTCTTTTTTTGCATTGGATGTTATTATAATAACCGGTCTGTGTTTAGTTTTAATAGTTTTATCAATCTCAAGTATATCAAACTCCATTTGATCCAAAACATCGAGCATGTCATCCTGAAAATCCGTATCGGCTTTATCAATTTCATCTATGAGGAGAATAGTCCGTTCATTCGCAACAAAGGCCTGGCCGATTTTGGCCATCTTAATATACTCCTCAATATTACTAACATTTCTTGTGGAGTCTCCAAATCTACTGTCATTTAATCGAGTAAGGGTATCATATTGATAAAGGGCATCAATCAATTTCATGCTGGATTTTACATTTAAAACAATAAGGGGCATCTTGAGGTTTTCAGCAATCGCATAGGCAAGCATGGTTTTGCCTGTTCCCGGTTCCCCTTTTAAAAGCAATGGCATTTCAAGAGACATAGAGATATTCACAATCTTGGCAAGCTCTTTATCCAAGACATATTGACTGGCCTCTGAGAAAATTTTTCTATCTTCTTCAGCATTCATAGAATTACTCCTTTGTGATTACAAGATTTGCATCAGGACTTAAAGTATAGTTATTTATATAAAAATTTCAAGGCTCAAGTGACGGCAAAAAAATAAAAATATTCCTTGACAACCCCTGATGGAGTTTAACTATAGAAAAACTGTTGACAGAATACCCTGAGTTTAATATTGTGCAAAAAAGTTATTTAGATTAAATGGCCTTATTTATAACAACTATTTAACAATTAAAAGGAGGAACATTATGAGAATCAAATTTAACAAAGGTGTTGGATATTTTTTGGTCTTACTGTTATCCGTAGCTCTTTTGGTGGCCTTTTCAATGCCGGCGGGCGCTGCAAAATTCAAGAAAGAATATAAGCTGACATTGAATGTTGGACCTCAATTTTACTGGGGTATGGGGGCGCAAAAATTTGCCGACCTGGTGAAGGAAAAAACCAATGGCCAGATTAATATCAAGCCCTATTGGGGAAGCGCACTTCTTAAAGGTGCACAGTTAAAATCGCCACAGATGGTTGCCAGTGGCGTCATAGATTGTGCTTATGAATCTACAATTAACTCTTCTCCTGTTATGCCGGAAATGAATATATTTTCCCTGCCGTTTTTTATCAACAACTTTGAAAATCTTGATAAGATGGAGTATGGAGAAACCGGCAAGGCTATTTTTAATGCAATGGACAAAAAGGGTCTTGTAGGTCTTGCATGGGGTGAAAATGGATTCAGGCAGGTCACAAACAGCAAAAGACCAATACACAGACCTGAGGATGTGAAGGGTCTGAAAATTCGCGTTGTAGGGAGCCCCATATTTATTGATATCTTTAGGAAATTGGGGGCTGATCCGGTCAATATGAACTGGGGCGATGCAGTGACTGCCTTTCAGCAGGGCGTTGTGGACGGACAGGAAAATCCCCTCCCCGGTGTAGCTATAGCAGTACAGATTTTCAATTATCACAAATACATAACACGGTGGAATTACCTGGTAGATCCTGTGATAGTTTACTGGAACAAAAAACAATTTAATGCCTTTCCCAAGGATATACAAAAGGCTATACGTGAAGCAGCAGTAGAATCCGCTCGATTTGAAAAAGCCCTGTGCCGTGCCGGACTTGATGGTGAAAAATCTCTTAATATACTGAAAAACGAATTTAATTATACTATAAAAATACCAGATCCCGTTAAATATACGGAGAGCAAGGGAATGGTTGTAACCAATCTTACAGATGAGGAGCGAAATGCTTTTATCGAGGCAACCAAATCTCTGTATGAAAAATGGGTGCCTAAGATTGGAAAAGAACTCTATGAAAAGGCAAAGGCGGATATGGGCAAATAGAACCTACTAAACAATGAGCCCCTGTGAATTAAATTAGTTTGCAGGGGCTTTCTTTTAAAGAGATTATTAAATGAAAGAGAAAAACCAGCGCATCAGAATAGATTACTGGATAGCTGCCATCCTTCTCTTCACTATGGCGTCTATTGCATTTATTAACGTACTCAGCAGATATCTGTTTCATTTTTCCTTTGCAGCTACAGAAGAGATTACAATAAACCTTTTTGTATGGGTAACAGTAGTTGGATCAGGAATTGCCTTTGAAAGGGGAGGGCAGCTTGGGATGGTTACGCTCTTTAACATATTCCCTAAGAAATATAAGAAAATTGTCATCCTTTTTAGCTCGGGGCTGAGCGCCTTCCTTTTTCTCTTAGTAGATATTTATACCATTCAGGCCATATATTTCGAATTAACAATATTCAATGCAACTTCTGCCGGTCTTGGTATCCCTGTGTGGATTTATTATATTGGTGTCCCCATTTTATCTATCTTTGTTTTTCAAGGTATTTACAGGGATGCTTCCTCTAAATTGGACGGCCTTGGGAGAGAGGGGGAAAGATAATGGAAATTTTGGTAATCACATTAACCTTCCTTTTTTTTATGGCTATCGGCATTCCCATAGGGACGTCTCTTGGAGTGGCGGCTGTTGTTACTGTTTACTATTTTGACCTGGGCATCGGGATGTTAGGGGTAAATTTTTCAACAGGCATTGCATCATTTCCCCTTCTTGCAATTCCATTTTTTGTGTTGGCCGGGGTTATCCTCGAGAAAGCAGGCCTTGCAGCAACAATAGCGCATTTTTTCGAATTATTGGTGGGGAAAATGACAGGCGGGCTTGCAATGGTAGCTGTGCTTACATGCATGTTCTGGGGAGCCCTGTCCGGGTCCGGACCGGCAACTACGGCTGCAGTGGGTCTAATCCTTCTTTCCCCAATGGTAAGGCATGGGTATGACAAAAGTTTCGCCGGCGCTACAATAGCAAATTCCTCTGACCTCTCTATTATTATCCCTCCGAGCATTGCCTTTATTATTTATGGAAATATTACCAGTGTATCGGTGAGCGCCCTTTTTGTGGCAGGCATTATCCCCGGACTTATTACAGGGGCTGGAACAATCCTTGTTGCCTATCTTATATCAAGAAAAAGGGGTTATCGTGGTCTGGAAAAAAGAGGAACCTTAAAAGAGATTCTTACTGCACTTAAAAAATCTATATGGGCCATACTCACGCCGATTATTATCTTGGGCGGCATATATGCAGGGATATTTACCCCCACTGAGGCAGCAGTTGTGGCTGTTTTTTACAGTCTTTTTGTGGCAATTTTTATTTATCACTCTGTATCATGGCGTGATCTTATAAAAATACTGGTTGACGCCAGCGTAACGAGTGCGGTTATTATGTTCCTCGTTGTGTTTGCGGGAATTTTTACATGGGCTGCATCGGTTATAGGCATTATAGACCAGGCAGCCAACTTTATTATAGAGATATCCCCTAACGCCGTGGTTATGATTATCCTTGTGAACCTGCTGCTGCTATCACTTGGTATGATACTGGATGCAATATCAATATCTTATCTTATTATGCCGATCCTTATACCAGTATTAGCTGCCTTTGAGATAGATCCTCTTTGGTATGGAGTTATTTTTATTTCAGCCCTGGCCATTGGTCAGGCAACGCCGCCAGTAGGGGTGAATCTATTTACAGCAGCCAATTTGATTAAGGGAAACATAGACTCTGTAGCAAAACAGGCGATACCGTTTGTGATTATGGATGCCATTGTCCTGATTATATTATCTCTGATACCATGGCTGTCCACGTATCTGCCTATTAAGGCAGGGTTGTATACGCCATAGTCGATGCGCAACCGGTCAGGGTTGACGGTAATAATAGGGAGGTTATAAAATATGAAAGCACTATTTTCGGAAGGCCGTGTTTCAAGGGCGGTTTTAGTCAAGGTATTGCCTGGAAATGATATTATTGAAGGCATTGAGAAAGCATGCCATGATATGGATATAAAATGCGGCGCAATTACCTCTTGCATAGGAAGCCTTCAAAGAACGTCTCTCTTGGTAGCTGTCCCTCTAAATAACAAGGTTGGGGCCGGATACAGTGAGCCAAGAAATCTTAATGGTCCATTAGAACTTATCTCCGGACAGGGAACAATAGGCGAGGATGAGGGCACGGCCTTTGTTCATATTCATGGGATGGTGAGTGATAAAGATGGCAATGTTTACGGGGGGCATCTGATAAAAGGTGAAAATCCTGTGTTGATTACATGCGAGATAATGATAAGCCCGGTCGAGGGAATTCAAATGAAAAGAACCTATGATCCGGAAGTAGATATGAAGGTATTTAATATCTCTTAAATTTTTAACAAAGGTAAGAAAATGAAAATAAGCAAAGAGGAAAAAATAGGTTTATACAAAACAATGCTTACAGTCCGGGCCTTTGAGGAGGAGGCAGGTAAGCTATTTTCAGAAAACCTTATACCTGGTTTCATTCACCTGTCTATAGGCGAGGAGGCCTCGTCTGTGGGGACATGCTCTGCCTTGAGGAGTGATGATTATGTGGCGAGCACACACAGGGGGCATGGTCATCTTATTGCCAAGGGGGCTGAGCCTAAAAAAATGTTTGCCGAACTTTTTGGTAAAAGTACGGGATACTGTAAGGGAAAGGGAGGCTCTATGCATATAGCCGATTTTTCCCTGGGTATTCTTGGCGCCAATGGTGTAGTTGGAGGCGGCTTTCCCATTATGGTCGGCGCAGGGCTCTCCATTAAATTAAGGAAAACGGATCAGGTAGGGGTTGTTTTTTTTGGAGATGGCGCAGCTAACCGGGGGACATTCCATGAGGCTGTTAATATGGCTTCTATATGGAAGCTTCCTATTATATTCGTCTGTGAGAACAACCTGTACGCATCTACAACACCGTCAAGCTATACACTCGCAGGAGGCTCTGTGGCAAAGCGGGCATCTGCATATGACATTCCAGGATATGTGACAAATGGAAATGATATACTTGATGTTAGGAAAACAGTAGATAATGCAGTCAAAAGAGCAAGGGAAGGGAAAGGACCAAGCATTGTTGAGAATAAAACCTACAGGTATAGGGGGCATTTTGAAGGAGACCCTCAAAAATACAGAACTGAAAAGGAAATTGAAGGATTCAGAAATAAAAGTGATCCAATCCGGATTTTTCATGATTATTTAACCAAGGACGGAATCCTCTCTGATTCTTTAGACAAAGACCTGCAAGGAGAGGTATCACAGCTAATAGAAGAATCAGTGAAATACGCCGGGGAGGAATCTTTTCCAAGGGCGGAAGATGCCCTGGAAGATATTTACAACACCCGCATAGGGAGGAAATTATGACGGAAAGGATACTATCATGTTCTGAGGCCTTAGCAGAGGCCTTAGCAGAGGAAATGGAGCAAGATGAGAATATTTTTATACTTGGAGAGGATATTACGGCCCACGATGGAATCTTCGGACAATTTAAGGGGCTTTATAAAAGATTTCCAGAGAAGGTTATTGACAGCCCTATATCGGAGACTTGTATAATAGGGGCCGGTGTAGGGGCTGCCCTGACAGGCATGAGGCCCCTTGTTGACATGCACTTTGCGGATTTTTTTACCACTGCCATGGATGAAATCGTAAACCAGGCTGCCAAAATTAGATATATGTTTGGAGGGCAGGCAAAGATGCCTCTTGTGATCTGGGCCCCGGACGGCGGGGGTCTATCTGCGGCAGCCCAGCATTCCCAGTCATTAGAAAGCTGGTTTGTCCATACACCGGGGTTAAAGGTGATTGCACCGTCGGAGCCTTCTGATGTAAAGGGCCTTATAAAGACCGCTATGAGGGATGATGATCCGATAATCTTTTTTCAGCACAAAAAGCTATTCTCACAGACTGGACCAGTGCCTGAGGGAGAGTACCTTATTCCCCTTGGAAAGGGCGACATCAAGCGGGAGGGTAGGGATATAACCCTTATAACATATTCAAGAATGACATATCTTTCTCTTGAGGCAGCCGATCAATTGGCAGAAGAAGGTATAAATGTTGAGGTTATTGATTTGAGAACACTCAAACCACTGGACTTTGAAATAATCGCAGAGTCGGTTAAAAAGACCTTTCATGCGATTATTGTCCATGAGGCGTGTTTAACCGGGGGATTTGGCGCGGAAATAGCGGCAAGGATTAGCGAAGAGCTCTTTGATTATCTTGATGCCCCTGTTCTCAGGGTTGGCGCCAAGGATACGCCCATACCATTTAGTCCGGTACTTGAAAATTTTGTTCTTCCTCAGGCAGGTGATATTGTCGAGGGGGTTAAAAAAGTTCTAAACAGTTAATCAGGGGGGAGTAAATGATTGAGCTAAAGATCCCTAAATTAGGCCTGACAATGGAAAACGCAAAGCTGCTAAGCTGGGGGTTTTCGTCAGGAGATGAGGTCAAGAAAGATGAAATTATTTTTGTCATAGAGACGGATAAAGTAACATTCGAGGTTGCTGCCCCAGGTGACGGCATTATTTATCCGGTTGCAAAGATTGGAGCAACATATGATGTTGATCAGACAGTAGGCTATCTTGCAGGAACCAGAGAAGAATATGAAAACCTTTTGAAGGATTATCCTTTAGGTATGCCGGCTCATGAAAGGATAGATGAGACAAAAGAAGAGATGGAGAAAAAGAGAGAAGATGTCCCCTCTATGTTAGCAGAAACGGAAAGGCGAATAAAGGCGTCTCCATTGGCCAGGTCCATGGCATTATCTCACGGACTTAATCTGTCTGAAATCAAAGGTACGGGACCAGGTGGAAGGATTGTGAGGGAAGATATTCTGAGGACCCTAAATGAGAAAGAAACAATTAAAGAAAAGGAGCCATCAATGCCAAGGGCCTTTAATAAGGATTTTCTTGGCAAGGAAATTATTCAAACTATTCCGGTTACTGGAATACGCCGCGCTATTTACGATAATATGTTTATGAGCCTTAGCCGGACAGCCCAGCTTACTCTGCATACGGAGGTATCCGCAGAGGCCTTAATGGAACTCAGAGATCATCTAAACAGTAGGCTGGGAAAGGATGATATCAAGATATCCTACAATGCTGTACTGGTTAAGGTTGTGGCAGCGGCCCTCAGAATACACCCGAATGTAAATGTCAGTGTTGAGGGCGATGAGATTAAGGTCTGGCAGCAGATACACATTGGTGTAGCCATGGAATTAGAGGATGCCCTTATTGTGCCTGTGACAAGAAATCCTGACCTTAAGTCGATTAAAGAAATCAACGAAGAGGTAAACAAGTTAATCATCAAGACAAGAGAGAACAGGCTTCTTCCTGATGATTTAGTAAATGGCACTTTTACAGTAAGCAACCTTGGGTTTGCAGATATCGACCATTTTACCCCCATTCTAAGGCCTCCGGAAAGTGGTATATTGGGTGTAGGCAGGATTGTGGAGAAACCGGTTGTTAAAGATGGTCAAATATTACCGGAGGCCAGGATGGGATTGAGCTTCACATTTGACCACAGGATAATTGACGGTGCGCCTGCTGCGCGGTTCTTAAAAACCGTAAAAGATATGATAGAAACTCCCGTGTTAATGATATAGTATAATAAATCAGTAACGTTCAAAACTCTTGGCATTTTATTTTTGAAGATAAAAGCAAAAGCTATAATTTGGCTTTTTCTCAAAATGAGTGGTTCAGTTATACCCCCTCCCCCTTGCGGGAGGGGGTAAGGGGGAGGGGGATTAAAAGATGGCTCAACTTATTATAAAAACAGCTAAGAACCTCAGAAAAAAATCAACAGATGTAGAGACGTTATTGTGGCGATGTTTGAGAAATAGACAAATAGAAGGGATGAAATTCAGGAGGCAACAGCCAATCGGAAGATATATTGTTGATTTTGTTTGCTTTGAAAAGAAAATAATCATTGAAGTCGATGGAGGGTAACACGCGGTAGAAACAAAGAAAGATACGGAAAGAGATGAATGGCTAAGAAGTCAGGGGTTCAAAGTTCTCAGATTTTGGAATAATGAAGTATTGACCAATACGCAGGGTGTTTTAGAGGCGCTACGGATAAACTGTTTATTACACCCTCCCCTTAATCCCCTCCCATCAAGGGAGGGGAAGGAAAGAGAGAAACTCCCATCAAGGGAGAGAAATTTGCCCACTTAAAATGGGAAGGAACTTCTCTTTTTTCGGCCGCAAATAATATGCATCATTTCATGGGGTGCAGATAACATTAAGTATTGTGCACAGTAAAGTTTAAAGGTTATTCTCTTATTTCAATACCATAAAAGATACACGGTTCTGCTTACCTTTGAGCAGAGAAACAAACAGTGATGACCTATACACACTAAGACTATGTGTGTTGCGGCCATTCAAAAAGAGATTCCCCTACCCTGATATATAGGCAATGGTATTTAATGTTTTCATAATGAGGATCTACTACTTTTACAGTGTATTGAATGGGGCCAAGCTTGGATAGTAAACCTGGAACCTGTGAACAGAGAACGATGGAGAAAAGATGACCGAGGAAATATATGATGTAATAGTTTTAGGAGGAGGGGCAGGAGGTGTGCCTACTGCTGTCAGGGCTGCCCAACTTGGCGGTAAAGTAGCTGTTGTTGAGCAGGATAATGTTGGCGGTCTCTGCATGAATAGGGGGTGCATACCATTTGGACATATGATGACTGCATCAAATATAATTGGCAGCCTTTCACTTGGAAGGGATATGGGTATAAATTTATCCGGAATATCCACAGATCATGAAACCCTGCTAAAACGGCAAGATGAGCTAATTGCATTTATGCGGCAAGGGGTTGGCGGAACCTTAAAAAAGAATGGCGTTGAGATAATTAAAGGGAAGGGTAGGATTACAGGAAAAGGTAAAATAGATGTAAACGGAAAGACCATCTCCTGTAGAAATATCATATTAGCAACAGGCGGTGAGTGGACGAAGCCGGATTTCCCTAACTCTGATTTAGATGACGTAGTAAGCAGCAACTACCTGCTTGGAGCAAAAAATTTGCCCAAAAGAGTGCTTTTGTTTGGAGGAAGCCCCTGGCTCATTGAAATAGCCCAGTTTCTTCATAGATTTGGATCCCATGTTATCATGGCTACGCAGGATAAGTCCCTTTTGTCAAATGAAAGCAAGACCATAACCTCACGGCTCAGGAAATCACTCAAAGAGGGAGGTATTGAAATAAAGACACAGGGAGAAATTATAAATGCTGCCAAAATGAAGGATGGACTCCATGTTGACCTAAGCTCAAAGGACGGCAGTGAAAAAGTGGTAGTGGATAAGATAATTACCATTGAAAGAAGGGCCGCCTTGAAAGATATTGGCCTTGAAAATGTCAACCTTAACAAAGACGGTGAATATATTAAGGTAAACGACAAAATGGAAACCGGGGCAACAGGGATCTATGCCATAGGAGACGTTACTGAAAACCAGTCAAGGCATTATTCCCATCTTGCATCGGAAAAAGGGATTATTGCGGCCGAGAATGCAATGGGCAATAACTCTACTATTAATCCAAGGACATTTACGAGAATCCTTTTTGCCCAGCCGGAGGTAGCCTGTGTCGGGTTAACGGCAAAGGAGGCAAAAAGTGCGGGCTATGACGTTTATGTCGGCACAGCGCCCCTTGCCATGAATCCTTATGGCATGATCCTTTCTGAGAATGAGGGAATCATAGAGATTGTGGCTGAGAAGCAATACGGGGAAATTTTAGGCGTACATTTTATCGGCACATCTGCATCTGAGATGGCAGGTCAGGCAGTATTGGCGATCCAGATGGAAATGACGGTAGAGGAATTGACAAAAACCTCTTTTCCCCACCCAACACTTAGTGAATCCCTGGCCGAGGCAGCAAGAGATGCGCTGGGAAGACCCATCTACCTCCCATAAAGTGGAGGACTAACCCTGACAAGTCGCTTGAAGCGTAGCGGAAATCCCGATTCATCGGGGAACCGAATTGACGATTGACGATTGACGATTTGTTGCAGTCGCTTCGCTCCACTTTTTTGATTAGATAGTTAGTAATTAAAACTCTGCGCCCTCAGCGTGCTCTGCGGTAGGCTAAACTATTACCTATTTTCTAATTTCAGCGTTCCGTGAACGCTTACAAATAAATGCTAAATAATGTGCGAAAAAAACCTGCCGTTCAATTAGAAAAACCTTCATGGCTTAGAAAAAGGCTCATCCTTGATGAGAATATAGCCTGGGTAAATCATAATCTCAATAAACTCTCCCTCCACACGGTCTGCCAGGAGGCAATGTGCCCCAACCAGGCAGAGTGCTTTAAAAATGGAACAGCTACCTTCCTGATTATGGGAAGGATATGCACAAGAAACTGCGCTTTCTGCGCTATCGAGCATGGGAAGCCGGATATGATTGATCCCATTGATCCATTTGAGCCTGCCAATGTTGCAAAGGCAGTATTACTGATGAAATTAAAATATGCTGTAATAACCTCTGTAACCAGGGATGACCTTTTAGATGGTGGCGCTAATCATTATGCCCAAACTACACATGAAATCAGGCAAATGAATCCAGGCGCTAAAGTGGAATTACTCATTCCTGATTTTAAGGGATCATATAGCTCCCTTAATGTGGTCATGCGGTCTATCCCTGATGTCCTTAATCACAACCTTGAAACTGTGCCATCTCTCTACAGCTCTGTCCGGCCGCAGGCGGATTATAGAAGGTCCTTAAATCTCATAAGGAATGTTAAGGACATAAGCCCAAATGCTGTAACAAAATCCGGTATAATGCTTGGCCTTGGGGAAAGCGCTAAGGAGGTATTAATGCTTTTTGATGACCTAAGAGAGGCCCGCTGTGATATGCTTACTATAGGCCAATATCTGCAACCAAGCTCTTACCATTATCCAGTCAAAGAATACATCCACCCGGACGTTTTTAAATTTTATGAGAATGAGGCGAAAAAAAAGGGGTTTAAGGGTGTGGCGTCTGCTCCTTTTGTACGCAGTTCTTATAGAGCTTATGAGCTGTTTGAAAAGGTTCAGTAACCTTTCCATTGTTCTATGAGGCTGTCCGAGAATGTCCTTTTTCCTCAACTCTTTGTCATACTCAAAAAATTATCCTCGGAATATCAACTATATACCTGCGGTAATTTTTTTCGCATTCCTCGATTTGAGAAAAAATTACTATTCTCGGACAGCCTCCTAGGGACCCAAAAGACGCCAAAATCACTCGCAAATAATTTTATATCCTGTACATTCTTTGACGGATTGTGTATAGGAAATGGGGTATAGTCCATTTACCTGTTTAAATTTTTGTAACCGTTCAACGTTTCCCGCTGAAAGCGGGATTCAGGGTTAGGTATAAGACTGAAATTGTACTCCAAAAAGGCTCTAAAGAATGCGGGTTTTGCAACATCATTGCCAAGTACCATGTTCCAAGCTTGTGGGTATGCGGAAGCGGTCGGTCTTAACGTACAAAACGCTTACAAAATGGCTTAAGGTGATAAAAATATAACCCCTGAACCCCTGAACCTTTGAACCGTGAACGGTTACAAATATTTCTAAAAAATAATAATTAAAACTCTGCGCCCTCAGCGTGCTCTGCGGTAGGATGAACTATTCCCTATTTTCCAACTTCAACGTTCCGCGAACGTTTACAAAAGGTGGATGTTACATGGATAAAATATCTCTAAATATGTATGATAAATATATTAAAGGGATAATGGAAATAAGCGAGGCCATAACCTCTGATCGTTATCTGGAGGATATTTTAAAATTAGTGGTTATGGTTGTAGCAAAGGTAACAGGCGTTGATATTTGCTCCCTATGGCTCATAGAGAAGAGTAAAAAGGGAAAGCAGGCCAGACTCAGGGCAACCCAGGCCATTGATACTGATTATGTTAAGGACAGGGTCCTTAACATGAACGAAGGAGTCGTCGGTTTTGTAGCCTCTACAAACAAGCCGCTGATTGTAGAGGATGTATTAAAAGAGCCCAGGTTCAAGGAAAAGGATATGGCGAGAAGACTTGGACTTGTCTCTATGTTAGGCGTTCCCTTACACGTTAAGGAAGACAGGGTGATAGGTGTTTTAGATTGCTTTACATTAAAACCTTATAAGTTTTCTAATGCTGAGATAAGCCTCATAACCACAGTGGCGAACCAGGCGGCAGTTGCTATTGAAAACACAAACCTTATTGTCAGAACCAAGATCATTGAAGAAGAGCTTGAAAAGAGAAAAATAGTAGAAAAGGCAAAGGAAATATTAATGGCCAAAAAAGGGTTGTCATCGGAAAAATCATTCCGCTGGATGCAGAAAAAGAGTATGGATACAAGAAAATCCATGAAGGAGATAGCAGAGGCCGTAATAATAGCGCAGGATATATAAAAAAACCCTTGACATTAATTTAATTCTTTAATACTTGTAGGTTATCAAATTAATAGGCAAGTAATACAAAGGCGTATTACCAAAGACAAAGATGTCCACAGCTTTTCAAAGAAGAAAAGCGTGGATTTTTTTTTGCTAAAATTTCTTTTATGGAGGATATAGTTATGGGTAATATGTCAAGACCAAATTCAAACGATGCTACAGGCACTGCAAATCGATCGAGGAACGTTGTACCTATGAGCGGCCTTTGCTCTCGGTGCGTTGATGGTTGCACCGGCAACTGCGAGGCATTTAAGGCAACATTCAGGGGGCGTGAGCTGCTTTACCCGGGACCTTTTGGAGACATAACAGCAGGCGCGGATAAGGATTATCCCGTAGACTATTCACACCTGAATATACAGGGATACGCCCTTGGCGCCAAAGGGCTTGGCAATGGTATAATCGGAGATTCTGATACAGCCACCTTTCCAATTGTTAATACAGAGACCGAATACGGGTGGGATGAAAAAGTAAAAATGAAGATCCCTATTTTTACCGGCGCCCTGGGCTCAACAGAGATAGCGCGAAAGAACTGGGAACATTTTGCAACAGGCGCGGCATTATCAGGCATCACTATTGTTTGCGGTGAGAATGTATGCGGCATAGATCCTGAATTAGAGCTTGACAGTAACCATAAGATAGCCAATGCCCCGGATATGGATCGACGTATTGAAACGTATAAAAGGTATCATAACGGATATGGTGAAATACTTGTCCAGATGAATGTAGAGGATACCCGTCTTGGTGTGGCAGAGTATGTATATAAAAAACACGGCCTTGACACCATTGAATTAAAGTGGGGTCAAGGGGCCAAGTGCATTGGAGGGGAGATTAAGGTTGACAGCCTGGAAAGGGCCCAGGAATTGCAAAAAAGAGGCTACATTGTTACACCGGACCC
>JAYEMW010000184.1:0-3395 GCA_034718555.1 Thermodesulfobacteriota bacterium | reverse complement strand
AAATATGTTAAGTAAGATAAACAAGAAAAGTTGCTGGTTTTGGACTAAATTTAATGAAATGTTTACGAAAGACAAAATCCAAACCTCGCTGTTTTAAAGAGTTTTAAAGGTGATCGGGAATTGCTGTAAAGACATTAAGGTTTTGACTCTTTTCTTTATAGATGAAGTGGCAAAATACCGCGTTTATAACGAATCCGGGGAAGAAGAAGGCGGCCAGTATGCAAAGATTTTTGAAGAAGAATATATGGACGCGCTTAATGAATACGGTTTTATTGATAAACCTGAGTACAAGAAGCATTTAGACAATATCCCTGTAAGTAAAACGCATAATGGTTATTTTTCAATCGATAAAAAAACAAAGAGACTGGTTGATTCGGAAACAAAGAAACGATCAACCGAAAGCGATGATGTGGATGCATATGATTTAATTTTAAAAGATAAAGAACGATTGCTTTCGTTCGAAGAGCCTACACGTTTCATCTTTTCACATTCAGCCCTTCGTGAAGGCTGGGATAACCCGAACGTGTTTGTTATTTGTACACTTAAGCATAGTGACAGCATAATTTCCAGGCGGCAGGAAGTCGGGCGGGGTTTACGTATTTGCGTAGATCAGTTTGGCGAGCGTCAGGACAATCCTATAACCTTACATCAAACCAATGTTTTGACCGTTGTTGCCAGCGAAAGTTATAAAGATTTTGTTGCCGGATTGCAGAAGGATATCACTGAATCCCTTTCAGAAAGGCCCCGTGTCGCTGATGAAGCATATTTTACCGGCAAAACGATATTAACAGATGACGGGCCTATGGAAATAACTCCGCAAATGGCAAAGCATATTTATAAATATCTTCTTAAAAACGATTATATTGACGATAATGACAATATTGCAAATACCTATTATGAAGATGTAAAGAAAGGAGATGTTACACCCCTACCCGATGATTTGAAGCCTTATAATAATCAGATATTTCAATTGATTGAAAGCGTATATAGCGGCGCCAGCCTTCCGGAGATTGACAATGACCGGGGAACTAAGACAAATCCATTGAATGATAATTTTTATAAAAAGGAGTTTAAGGAACTCTGGGAACGCATTAATAAAAAAGCAGTTTACGTAGTCCGTTTTGACAGTGGAGAATTAATAAATAAATGTGTTGATGCCATTAACCTTCAATTGTGTGTTGCGCCGTTACGTTATACGATTCAGCGTGGTGAACAAAAGTCTGCAATTGAATACGATCAGATAAAAGAGGGGCAAAGCTTTGAACTGAAAGAATCAACAGAGGAATTTAATAAAAAATCAGTCCATTCCGATGTCCCGTACGATTTAATCGGGAACATAGTAGAGGGTGTTCATCTTAAACGACAAACTGTTACTAAAATTTTAATTAATATAGATAAGCCGGTATTTTCACAGTTTAAAACGAATCCGGAGAACTTTATATCAGAAGCTATTCGGTTGATTAATGAGCAGAAGGCAACCATGATTATTGAGGGTTTAACCTATAACCCAAGCAATGAGAGATATAGTGTTGATATCTTTACGGATAATCAGGCAAACCAGAATTTCAGTAAGGCAGGCCAGCCGCTCAAGAGGCACATTTATGACTATGTTGTTACGGATTCCGGAAAGGAGCGCACATTTGTTGAAGAATTAGATGTGAGTGATGAAGTTGTTGTATACGCAAAGCTTCCTAAAGGTTTTCATATCCCTACGCCTGTTGGGAGCTATAATCCAGATTGGGCGATAGCATTTAAAGAAGGCAAAGTAAAACATATCTATTTCGTTGCGGAAACAAAAGGCTCTATGTCTTCCATGCAATTGAAAGAGATCGAACAGACAAAGATTGAATGCGCGCGAAGATTTTTCAGCGATGTGCTCAATAAAAAAGAACCTTCTGTGAAGTATGATGTTATTGATAGTTATGACAAATTAATGGAAGTCGTAGGATATGGCCAGTAATCGCTTGATTTTCGATTATGTGGTATTTTAATTGATTTTCAACTGGAGGATTTTGGAATTCTGTTAAACTTTCCGGAGCGGAGAATTTTCAGGATTGGTTACTTCAGTGAAAATAAAAAAATCGCATAACAAAGCTGTCCACAAAAGACGTGGCACAGCCAAAACATTATAGGAATTTATCTTGCATAAAAAGATAGATATAAAAAAACTTATTGAAAGTTGATGAGGAGGATATTCAAATGAACAAAATGCTAAAATATGCTATTTTCGCTATCTTTATAATTTGCATTTTAGCGATGATTTCTTTTTGGATCATAAAAAGTAATGATCAGAAATTACGAGATATATTACTGGAAAATGCCAGCATTGCTTCTGCATCAATTGATATAAATGAATTAAAAAGCCTAACAGCCAATCAATCAGATTTACAATCACAAATATATCAAGACCTTAAAAAACAATTATTCAATATCCGAACATCAAATGATTCTTATAAATTCCTTTATTTACTTGGAATGAAGAAAAATAATAAAACTGTTTTCTTCTTCATTGATTCGCAAATACCAGAATCACCGGATTATGCTCCACCAGGCGAAATATATTCCGAAGTGTCGGATGAATATATCAATGCATTTAAAACAAAAAAGCAAATGACAGTTGGTCCAGTTACCGACCGCTGGGGGACAATGATAACAGCATTAATCCCAATTTTAGATGACAAAAATGGTGAGTTAATTGCAATTCTCGGATTAGATATTATAGATGATAAATGGCAAGAAACAATTTATGTTCAAAGTTTTCCAATAATTGGTTTTATAGCATTTGTCATTCTGACAAGTATCGTACTATCACTTATTAAAAGAAATTTTATCAAAAGCATTAAGGAAAGCAAAGAGAAATTTGCCAAAGCATTTCATTCCAATCCAGCAGTTATTGGGTTAAGCGATCTGGAAACTGGTGAATATATAGAGGTTAACCAATCTTTTTACGATACTCTCGGTTTTGAACCGGGTGAGGTAATCGGCAAAAAAGCAAGCGATTTGGTGAAATTAGACAAGGAATTCAGGGATGAAATAATTGCTGAGCTCAAAAAGAATGGATCTATATACAACAAAGAGGGAATTATATACGCCAAAGATGGCAGACGAGTTGATGTTTTATTGTCTGCTGAAGTAATTCAAATTCAGGATAAAAAATACAACCTCACGTCCACTCTGGACATCACCGACCGTAAACAGGCCGAGGAAGAACTGGCCGCTGAGAAAGAACGCCTGGCCGTAACCCTGCGATCAATTGGTGATGGTGTTATTACGACTGATATTGAAGGAAAAATTGTTATTATCAATAAGGTTGCTGAGGATTTGACGGGCTGGAGTAACGAAGATGCCAGAGGCAAACTAGCCCATGAGGTATTCAGCATAGTCAATGAAAAAAC
>JAYEMW010000183.1:0-3397 GCA_034718555.1 Thermodesulfobacteriota bacterium | reverse complement strand
CAATTATTTAGGTCCCTCATGATTACAGCGCATTGAGCTCTAACAAGCCATTCCTTTAAATGACCGTCATAACGGAGGTCTAAAAACTTATTAAATCTCTCGAGAGACACAATAGCTCCTCCATAAGGAACAGCCCCGCCGACCAGGCCTGTTCTCGCACCGGATAAGGCTATCTTTATACCTTTTTTTGACATCTCTCTAAACACTGACGAAAGCTCAGCCTCATCCTTAGGGAAAAAAATGTATTCCGCCCCCTTATGGGCGAGCCGTGACTCGTCTGATAGGTAGGCATTGTAATCTTTTGCTATTTTGCTGTGCCCTTTAATGCAACGAACTTTGTCGATATTAATAGAAGGGACCGTTTCAGTGGTAATCTCATGCATTTTAAAACCTTATTTGTTGGGCTGAATCCTTTTTTATTATTACATAGGAACAGGGAATACAGTAGGGTGTTTTTCTCTTTGCCTGCCCGCTTTATTTTTGGAGGGACAAGCCCTTTACCGGGTGCCCCTTATGACTTATTTTTTTTGTATTCCTTTTAGAAGTAAACCAAATTCCGTCCCGGAACCAGAATGTGACATCATTATAGGTATATTAGTTCACAGCCTTGTTTCCAAAAAATATGCATCCCTCTAATTAAAATTCCACAAAGGTAATAAGCCCCAGCGCCATCCTTAATATCACCAGTGCATCGCCTACTGTAATCTGTCCGTCAGGATTGGGCTGACCATTGGTATCCAGGGGCGCAATATCACCATGTGCTATATTCTCCTGTGTAGGAGTCTCAAGCAATAAGGCAAAACGAAGTGCAACAAGTGCATCTCCAACATTAACAACGCTATCACGGTTTCCAAGGGGAGCTACATCACCATCCGGCTTATAGCTAACAGTCAGATTCTCTCCAGAATGAACCTGGCTGACCGCACCAGTATCAAGATGAGTGACTTCAACAACCCCTTCCTGGACAGTGACGATACTGGTATATCCAGAGTGAACTACGGTAAGAGATGTACCTTTTATTCCAACGACCACCCGGCTTGTATCAACCTCAAACTTCCTGGCACCGGCTTGACCTTCAGGCCAGTAGAACTCCCCAACTCCCTTGATCAATCGGCCAAATATTTCTTGCATTGTCGGCGAAGAAGTTGTTCGCGTTTTCACCTCATATTGCGTGTTTTCTTTCACTCTGACAACCGCCCCGTAGGAAGATCTTACTAATATTTCAACACCTGCACCGGTTTTGATTTGTGAACCATTGTACAAAAGTTTCTGTTCAACTCCTGTTACTTCCTGCTCATTGACAAAAACTTTATCAATATATCCCCAGGCTTCACCCTCGTCCTCCTGATAACCGGGTGCTATAATATAGGGTTTAGCTTCGTTGATGACCGTAAACTCTACAATGTCATCAGCCGTCCTGCCATTACCATCGCTGACCACAACCTTAAGGGTGTGGGTGCCAGCACTGGGAGTATCCCAAATTACCGTGTCGCTGCTGGCATCCTGTTGATAGCCATTCATATACCAGGCATAGCTTAAAATATCTCCATCCGGGTCGGAGGCAGTGGCAGTAAAATTGATCGGCTTTCCAACAGCCGGTTGGGCCGGCTCATAATTTAATTCAACTGTAGGAGGCTGATTGAAATTCTGGCCATCTTGCCAATCTAAATTGGCAATAATGTAAAACGATCCATAAGCATGAGGATTGTTTTCGGAATGATACTCATGTATATTAACAAAAATCTCAACATTAGCACCAAACGTTTCCATAGCATAAGTTGCTTCAACTGGAATTGGCAACGAAACGTCAAAATTTCTCTGGTTCCCTTTGTCGAGGTTAACTCGATATTCATTAGGTTCTAGCCCAACATCAACATAGACTACAAGGAGGGCAGACTCTAAATCATTAGTCGTAGTAACCGTACCTTGGACTCTCAATACTCCGGGACTAAAGGTTCCCTTGTAATACCTGCCGATAAAATCATGATTACCATCAAAATCATTATACGAAAGTTTATCTTTATGTTGTCCCAACGAACCTCCACTTATGTTGTAAGTAACATTCACAACTCCATTGAATAAAGATGTTCCTGGAAAAACTCCGGAAGTTGCCATATCCGCGGAAATCGAAAGTAATGGCAAAACAAATATAGAGATGAAAATCAAAGATGGTAGCATTGTAAAACGAAATTTGCTTGAGCTTGTTTTTTTTGTTAATTTGGCTGATGATGTTTTTGCTGAAAAATCAGTTTTCATATTCATTCCTCCGGTTAACTTTATTTATTCACTGATGATTCAAAATAATGTATCTGTGTAAGAAATTCAGAATGGTTTTCCCAATTTTCACTAAAGAGTTAAGCCTCCGGGGCATCCAGCTTTGCTGTTCTTGGTTATATATAGGGTTAATGTCAATTCAAATATAATATCAATTAAATTATTCAAGAGCATCTCATTATCCCAAAAGTATCCTTGTCAAACGAAAAGCACACTTGCCGGACGATTGAGCTTGAAAATATTCAGTAAACAGCGAAAACCGCACGGCCCTTCCATCCAAAGTTAAGCGCCAGCTTTATCAGGGTATGTCCCTATCCTTTAGGGTTGACCAAACTCAGTCATTTTACTTATCATTATCATTCCAGGGATTAATAATGGACAAGTTGCTTGCTTGAAAGTCCTCTTCATTCCTTGTCACTAAGGTGAGATTGTGAGTATAGGCTTTAGCAGCAATAAGGCTCTCTATTGAAGACATTGGCATCCCTTCTTCTTCATCAGCTCTTCCCTGCATTATACCCAATTCTCGGCAACAGTAATATCAACGGAATGAATACGATCTGAATTGTGCTTTGGCATCTTTAAATTTTCAAATTCCTATCATAATCCATCCATATTGTGAACATATAGTTCTAAATATGAATAATTGTCAATTGTATTCTGAAGGATTAATGGAGGTGTTCTGTTTTATGGGCATCAAATCGACCAAGGGCTTCGCAGCTTCATTATTCCCCCTTAAGGATCCAGACTGGGGTGGGATTCAAGCATCTCAAAGGCCTACTAACCCGGATGTCTACCCCATATGCCGCCAAGGCTCTGAATTCATAGAATTGGAGTCAGTAGAGTCAAATTGTCAAAAGCTGAGCCTGGGTTCTGTTTTCAGTCTCTGCAGAAACTGCCCCTGTATGTTATCAAATGCGCCGTTTGACATAAAAAGGACAACGTCTCCTTTCCTTGTCAGTGAAAGAAGCCCATCGAGGAGATCATTTGTGTTGGCAAAATAGTGGCTTTTTATATCTATTTTATTTAAGTCCCGTACAAGCCTGGAAGATGAAAATCTATCATCAAGTGGTATTTTTGACATCATTGGAGGCTCTGGAATTATTACCAGATCAGCATCATTAAA
>JAYEMW010000182.1:0-17239 GCA_034718555.1 Thermodesulfobacteriota bacterium | reverse complement strand
TCAGCTGATACAAAAAGCTGGCAAAATTTTATCCTAAAATACAACTATTTCAATTGGCTGTCTTGGTTCGATCCCTATTTCTATTTAATATAATACAGGCATTTTGCGCTTGACACATAATGGTAAATTTCCTATGCTCCTTTCCGCAAAAAGGAAGTTCTTATCAATTCAGGAGTTAGACGCAATGGCCACAGTTTCATTTCACCATGTTACAAAATTATTCGGAGACCAGGTGGCAGTTAAGAATTTTGATCTCCAAATTGCAGACAAAGAATTCGTTGTACTGGTTGGGCCTTCAGGTTGTGGAAAATCCACTACTTTGCGGATGTTGGCTGGTCTGGAGAAGATTACAGAAGGCACAATTGAGATTGATGGACGTATTGTGAATAACATACATCCAAAAGAGAGGGATATCGCCATGGTTTTTCAAAACTATGCCCTCTATCCGCATATGACAGTGTATAAAAACATGGCTTTTGGACTTAAGCTTAGAAAGTTTTCAAAGCCCGAAATAGATAAACGTGTACAGGAGGCTGCTGAAATTCTCGAAATATCAGACCTTCTTAAGCGAAAGCCCAGGGAATTGTCCGGCGGACAGCGTCAAAGGGTTGCTGTAGGACGGTCCATTGTTCGAAAGCCTGCTGTTTTTCTGTTTGATGAGCCGTTGAGCAACCTTGACGCAAAACTTCGCGTTCAAATGCGAAGTGAGATATTAAAACTTCACCATCGAATCCAAACAACCATTATCTATGTTACCCATGACCAGATTGAAGCTATGACCATGGGAAGCAAAATCGTAATTATGAATGATGGGCAGACTATGCAGGAAGGGAAACCAATAGAAGTGTACGATTCCCCTGATAATATGTTTGTTGCAGGTTTTATCGGCAGTCCTGCCATGAATTTCCTGGAAGCAACGATTGTAAGTAAAGATGGAACATTGTGGATAGATGGTGGAACATTTCTTTTGCCGGTTCCTGATTCAAAAGGCGAGGAATACTCTCGATATAAGGGAGAAAAATGTTTTTTTGGTATTCGCCCAGAACATCTTTATGGCAAAAATTCCCTGAAAGAATATGACCCACGTAATGTCATTAAGATCAAGGTTGAGCTCATCGAACCAGTGGGCTCTTTTGTTATACTTCGAATTGCTCTGGGGAAAACAACGGCCGTGGCTCAAGTGGACCCACATACCCAGGCCAGGCTAAATGAGGAAATCGAGTTGGTCGTTGATATGGAAAAAATGCAGCTCTTCTCCGCGGATCCTCCTCACCTTGCGTTGGGTATTTCATAAACCTATGCCCCGAAAGATCATAATCCGTCAAAACACATACATGACGGAAAAATGCATTAAGTTTTAATTGTTTTTTTAACCAAAATCTAATAATCAAGATTTATCATGGGAAAGGAGGTGACCAACTTTTTTTATCGATAAAACAAAAACAACATATAAAAAAAAGGAGGAATCATCATGAAACGTATTACTATATTGTTAGCAGCATTAATGGTTGTCTTTTTCTTTACATCTACTGTATCGGCAAAGGTTAAGATTAAATTTTATTATCCGGTAGGTGTGGCCGGCTCTCTTGTTAAGGTAATCAATGGGATGGTTGAAAAATTTGAGAAACAGAATCCAGGCATTGACGTTGAGCCGGTTTATGCCGGCAATTATAATCAGACCATGCAAAAGGTTCAGACTGCGCTGATGGGTGGAAATCCACCGGATATTGCAGTCGTAGAAATCTCGGAGTTGTTTTCGCTCCTGCAAATGGATGCACTAATTCCGTTAGATAAATATATCCAGCAGGAGGGAGGGGACAAATTTCTGTCAAACTTCTACAAAGGTTTTCTTGGAAATGCCTACGGGAGAGACGGCAAGATTTATGGGTTTCCTTTCCAGCGAAGCACGCCTATTCTTTACTGGAACAAAGACATGTTTAGCGCAGCAAGCGCTAAGCTAAAGGCTGCTGGGTTGGATCCCAATCGCGCCCCGGATAATTGGGATGAACTGGTGGAATACGCAAAGATATTAACTATCAGGGAAGGAAATCAGACCAAGCAATACGGACTAATCATCCCGGGTGGCTGGAATGACTGGATTTTTGAGGCTTTCTCCAGGCAGAACGGCTCCCAGCTTATAAAGAAGGATGGCCTGACCGTGACCTTTAACTCACCTGAAAACTTAGAGGCTTTGCAACTCTGGGTTAAGCTTATGCAGGAATTAAAGGTATGTCCGGTTCTTCGTCCCTGGAATATAACACCTGATGACTTCATCGGTGGTGTGACGGCAATGATGTATTATTCAACAGGAGGAATGACCAAAATCCGAAAGACAGCTAAATTTAACTGGGGGGCAGCTTTTCAGCCCAAGAAAAAACGATACGGCACACCTGTTGGCGGCGGAGATTTTCATATTTTTAAAGGAATTGGAAAGAAAAAGCAGGATGCGGCATGGAAGTTTGCGAAGTTTATGACTACTCCTGAAATGGCGGGCCTCTGGAGCATGGAATCAGGGTATGTGGCAGTCAATAAGAATTCTTACAAACTTTCAGAGATGAAGTCATTTCTTAAGAAATTTCCTCAAATGAAGGTGGCAAGAGATCAACTAAATTATGCATACCCCAAAATGATGGCGGTAAATTACCAGCTGATTCGCAATGCCATGACAACAAATTTAGATTCAGCTCTTGAAGGTAAAAAGACTCCTGAGAAAGCTCTTTCCGATGCTCATAAGTTAATGGAAAAAGCTATTAAAGGGCAATAGGATATAACATCATGGTCCTCTCTAACAAGAGAGGACCAGTTTCCGGAAAAAAATTATGCGAGAAAAGTTAGAAAGATATAGGGCTTACTTATTTTTAATACCAGGGCTTTTTTTTCTATTGCTATTTACATACCTCCCTATCCTTTGGTCTACGTGGCTGAGCTTCAACCGGTGGAACCTCCTCTGTCCTAAACCAAAATTTACTGGAATGGAAAATTTTGTCAATTTAATGCATCATGATGTTTTTTGGCTTATCATTAAAAATTCATTTTTTTTCGTGACTGTCAGTATTTTCCCGACCATGTTCCTGGCACTGATTTTTGCCATCCTCATTGACGAACGGATAAAGGGACGAGCTTATTATATTTACAGCCTTTTTTACCCTACCTTGATTCCAATGGCAGCAGCAGCTATGCTTTGGGTTTATATATATTCCCCGAACCTTGGCATCCTGAATGTTCTCTTAGCCAAATTGGGGCTGCCCAAGCTGGGATGGCTCGGTAGTTCGGATACATCCATCTGGGCATTAATCATAATGACCTTTTGGAAAAATTTAGGTTTTTTTATGCTTATTTACTTATCAGGCTTGCAGAATGTAAATCGAGAGCTATACGAGGCGGCTTATATAGACGGAGCTGGCTGGTGGCGTCGTCATGTCAGCATTACTTTCCCCCTAATTGCCCCAACATCCCTTTTTGTTCTGATTACGGCAATCATCCTAACCTTTAGGGTTTTTGATCAAATCCATCTCATGACTGAAGGTGGTCCTGCAAATAGCTCTAACGTAATTGTCTATTACATATTTGAAAATGGGTTCAAATTTTTTGACTGGGGGAGGGCTTCGTGTCTAACCACCATTCTCGTATTTATCCTTTTGGCAATAACGCTGGTAATCTTTGGGGTTTTTGGTAAAAAAATTACCTATTCATCAGACTGATATTGGACTCGGGTTATGGAAGAAAAAAAATACGAAGCAATTCTTAAAATATTCATTCTTCAGGCAGGTGCTATCATAATGATCCTGCCATTTGTTTGGCTCATTTCAACGGCCCTTAAAAGTCCGTCGGAGGTTTTCACACAAACCTTGTCCTTAATTCCAGACAAATTTATGTGGACCAATTTTGTGGATATTATGGATCAGGCCCCTTTTTGGCTTTACATGTTCAACACCATTATAGTATGTGCGGGCATCCTGGTTATCCAGCTCCTCCTCGTTATTCCGGCAGCATATGCCTTTGCGCGTCTCGATTTCCCAGGCAAGGATATCATGTTTTTTCTATTTGTTATCCAAATTATGCTTCCCCTCGAATCAATCATTATCCCTAATTACCTTATTACAAAGTCTCTGGGTTTACTCAATACTCGCACAGGGTTGATCCTGCCTTTTGTAGCCAGTGGCTTCGGCACATTTATGCTTCGTCAAACCTTTAAACAGATACCAAAATCCTTAGAGGATGCAGCGCTGATCGATGGAGCCGGCCACCTTAGATTCATATGGCATGTGCTCATTCCTCTTTCCCGTCCTACTATTGTAACTTTTTCAATGATCAGTATTGCTACACACTGGAACGATTATTTCTGGCCCCTTATCATCACCGATGTTGACCGTGTCAGAACCCTTACTATAGGATTAGGAATGTTTGTCCAGCAAGAGAGTGGTTCCGACTGGAGCCTCCTGATGGCCGCAACTCTTTTTGTTTGCGCACCAATTATAGCATTCTTCCTGGCAACCCAACGAACCTTTATTAAAAGCTTCCTTTCTTCAGGAATTAAGGGATAGAGGAAAACAAGCTCGTTGCAATTTACCGGACGCTTAAAAGATCGAATTTACCGGCAGAAAACACAGAGACAACCAATAAATATAACTGGCTATTTTCTGTGTTCTCTGCTGGTTCTGTGGTGAAAAATGAATCCTTACGAGACCGTCAACCTTGGGGAAAGATATGTTGGTAAAAATCGGCAATCAGTAGTTACGTTTTTTATTATTATTACCAATTTAACCTGAAACATGCTAATAAAAACGAAAAAATTATTTGCGAATAATATTTAGGAAATAAAAATAACTCTGCGTACTCTGTCTACTCTCCGGTAAAAAATATTTAGGTAATAAAAGACGCTTAATGTCGCAATTTACAAACAACAGGGATAAAACATGGCAACAAAGAACATGATTACCATTTTATGTGATAATAGCATAAGCAAACCAGGTTTTATAGGAGAACATGGTTTCAGTGTTCTCATTGAGAGGGAAGATAAAAAGTATTTATTTGATACCGGCCCAGGCATGTCCCTGCCCCTTAATCTAAAAAAGTTGGGTAAGGACCTGAAAGGGGTGGAAAAAATATTTATAAGTCATGGGCACTATGATCATACAGGAGGGTTAGAGTGGGCCTTAGAACAAATTGGCAGGGTTGAGGTAGTGGCACATCCATCTATGTTTTTAAGACATATGTCACTTCATTCAGAGGGCAAAAAGGAAATTAAAAAATATATTGGCTGTCAATACACAAAAGAGGAACTCGTTAGACTGGGGGCTGTTTTTAGTTTTTCCGATCATACGAAAGAGGTAGCCCCTGGAGTCTGGTTTGTAACCGGTATTGACCGAAAACCTGAACAGCTTCCCCTTGACAACCATCTTTTAATACAAAACGGAGATGAATTTATCATTGATCCTGTAGAAGATGACTCAAGCCTTCTGCTGGAAACAGATGGCGCTCCCCTGTTGTTGCTTGGGTGTTCCCATGCAGGTGTATTGAACATATTGGATCATGTAAGGGAAGAGATGGGAATAAGCAAACTCCGCGCTGTCTTAGGTGGTACCCATCTTATGTTTTTTGGCCTGAAAGACATGCCTCGGGTCATAGAAAAATTTGAGGAATTTTCCATCGATTTTATTGGTGTATCCCATTGCACAGGAATGCAGGCATCTATTGAGCTGGCAAAACATTTTGGTGAGCGTTTTATGGTTGCCTCTGCCGGGACTGTTTTTACCTTTTAGCGCCCCTTTACAGCCATTAATAATGAGCATCAAGAGCCCCCTTATCCTGCCAAACTTCCGGTAGGCAGGCTTCAAACGTCAATCCCTCAATACTTCCTGCACTACCTTAAGCACATGTCTCAACTTATAGGGTTTGTCTATGAATGCCCTGGCTCCTTTCAAAAGAGCTTCCCTTTCAGGTTGGTCAATAGGATAGCCGCTGGCAATAATAACATTGACATGAGGGTCTACCCTGAGTATCTCTTCAAGGCACTTCTTACCTCCCATGCCTGGCATAATCAGGTCTAAAATTATAAGAGAGATATTGTCTCCCTCGTTCCGGTACAGCTCAAAAGCGCTCTCTCCGTCATTGGCTGTAAGAACCCTGTAGCCGAACTTTTCAAGAATATCCCTGCCAAGTTTACGGAGATATGCTTCATCATCCACTAAGAGAATAGTCTCATTGCCTCCATCAGGCATGGTTTCTTCAGTAATAGAAGGCTCACTGCTCATGACTTCTATGGTCAGCGGAAAATAGAGCTTGAAGGTGGTTCCTTGTTCTAATTCACTGTCACATGTAATATATCCGCCATGGTTTTTTACCAGACCATACACCATGGAAAGACCCAACCCTGTTCCCTTGCCTGTTTCCTTTGTCGTAAAAAAGGGCTCAAAGATACGACCCAGCGTTAATTTATCCATGCCACTGCCGTTATCAGAGATGCTTAAAAGGACATACTCACCAGGCGTTGCCCCAGGATGCATTATGCAGTACTCTTCATCAAGGGCGGCATTTTCTGTTTTAATAATAAGTCTTCCTCCATCGGGCAAGGCATCTCTTGAATTTACACATAGATTCATAATAATCTGCTCGACCTGGACAGGGTCGGCATTTATAACCTTAATATCATTTTCCAGGTGAAGTTCAATGTCAATCATTTTAGGGATAGTTCTCCTAAGAAGTTTTTCAACCTGCATTACCTCCCTGTTGAGATCTACCGGTCTCAACTTGCTCTCCACCTTGCGACTGAAGGCAAGGAGGTTCTGGGTAAGGTAGCCGGCTCTTTTAGCCGACTTTTCAATCTGCATCAGTTTATCAAAATCAAGATCTTCCCTGTCTTTATGCAGGAGTATTATCTGTGTATAGCCCAGGATGGACTGAAGGAGGTTGTTAAAGTCGTGAGAGATGCCCCCTGCCAGAGTGCCGATAGATTCCATTTTTTGCGCCTGCTGAAGCTGCTTTTCCAGGTTTGCTTTTTCCTGCTCCGCCCTCTTGACTGGAGTAATATCCTTGACAACTGCAAGCAGACAATCTTCCCCTCCGTATTTAAGTTTTCTTGCAGATAAAAGGGTGTCAAACACAGTCCCGTCTTTCATCTGATATTGAAGCTCAAACCCATTCACTTCTCCTTCCTTTTTCAGTATCTTTACAAACTCGTCTCTATCAGCAAGATTGACAAACAGGTTGAGATCAGAAGGGGTTTTTCCTATGGCCTCCTGCCTTGAGTATCCGGTTATGTTGCAAAAACCGTCATTTACCTCGAGATAGCGCCCATCATTAATTATTGTTATAGTGACCGCATCAGGGGTGCTCTGAAAGGCAGTGCGGTATTTTTCTTCACTTTCATGGAGCGCCTGTTCAAGCATTTTGAGGTCTGTAATATCCCTGTTGTATCCCAAGCGCCCTGTAACTTCCCCATTTGAATCTATATCAGGCACGCATTTTCTCCATATATTAATATGGCTCCCGTCCTTTGTTTTGAATTCAAACAGGCCCTCAGAGCCGGGAGATACCTTAATATTTTTTAATTTCTCTTTAAACGCCTCCCTTGATTTTTCCGTCATAAAATAGGTAATTTTTTTACCTATGATCTCTTCTTTTCCGTATCCAAGCAGTTTTTCTTCGCCTGAATTACATTCCATGATCTCCCCGTTTCTATCTACCAGGTCAATCCCTTCCGGGGCTGAATCAAACAATTGCCTGTATCTCTTTTCACTTTTCTCCATTCTCTGGAGAATATCTCTTAGCTGCTCGTTTTGTTTAAGCAGGGTGTTGTAAAGAAATCCAGCTATAAAACCGGATATTCCTCCAAAAAACACAGGCACAATGTAGGCATTCCATGTGAGGGGAACACCAAGACAGGTTTTCTGAAACGTGGAAAGCAATGCCAGCAGAAATGCGCCGCCAACTGTATATAAAAAAATGATTTTAAATGATCTCATCTATGTTCTCTTTCTGTTTTCCATCTTTGTTAACCGCAATTGATTTGCTGTTGAAATCAGTCTTAAATGAAAAAGAATCTGAACCGATACTTTTTTCCTTATTGTATAGATTTTTATTGTAAACTGGGATATGTGTCAAGAAAAAGATGTTAAGCAATTATATCAATGACTGAAAAGGGGTTTAAATGGAAATCTCTTTGAAGGTTCTTTTCTGTGGTATAATTTTTTCCATCAGAAGCACCGGTTGTATTTGAGGATGTATTTTCCATTAAACGGATCTGTGAGAGCTCCATCCTCGCCTTTGCTTCAATCTGAGATGCCCTGGCTGCTACAGCCCGGTCCTGTGGCGAAGGGTCCTTAGGCGCAAGGGCGGCCCTTCTGACTATCTGCATTTTCCTGATTGTAGCCTCAGGGTCACCCTTTATCGACGAGGTATCAATGCTGACATCTCCCCCTACAGCGTAATTATGGCCGTCAGGGCCACGTTGGTACTCAAACTGTGCACCGCTGACATAAGGGCCGCCTGCTGCAATATGAGCCCTTTCATGGGCCCGGACTTCAGCATCTCTTTTTTTAAGCCTTTCAACCTCTCTCTTTTCCGCCTCATTTAATTCCTGTTGGCTTCCAGGCTTTTTCACCTGTGACTCAACATGGAAAGGCTGGTTTATTCCGGGAAGGCCTGATTTCTTGGCATCCTCTTTCCGAAGCCTTGAATCCATGCCTTCAGTGGAATAATGACCTGAGTTTGCAAAAGGTATTATGGAAATTGAATCAATGCTCATAATGACAACCTGACTTTATCTTTATCGGATAATTAATGTTTAAACTTTAGCTAATATACCCCGGAAGGTTATAAGTTTCTCTCATTTATAATCTTGAAGCAAAGTGTCAGGGCCATTTGCTGAATTCTGATTCCTGCATGTTGAGCAGTTACGATTTTTTTAACAGTTTTAACCCAAAGGGGCACACTGCTGAACATATGCCGCAGTTAAGGCCATTGTTGTATTGGAAATAGTGTTCTTTTTTCCAACTATCACAGCTCTTAACATCCAAAATATCCTCCCGAGGAATTCCAGGATACCATTCTTTCCCGTTTAATGCCCCAGCAGGGCAGGCATCGACACATAGAGTGCAACGGCCGCATAAATTGTGCTCCACCGGAGGCCCGCAAGGCAAGTCCATATCCGTGAAAACCGTACCAAGGCGGACCCATGAACCAAAATCCCTGGTGATGAGCTGGCAGTTACGGCCAATCCATCCCAGCCCAGCCCGCGTAGCAGCAGTTTTATGCGGAAAATCTCCCTTAATATTTATTAGATCGGTACGTTCTGAGGCAGCCAACGGCAGGCAACTGAATCCTCTGAGCTTTATCTCTCGTGTTAACTTTTTTGCTTGACTATTAATAAGGTTGTTTACTTTAACATATTCATCAGCATATGCTTTATTGGGGCCTTGCTTTATACCGGCCATAATTCCGGGGGTCATAGGCACAGCCCATGATATTGCTCTTTGAAGCCTCTTTCCGGTATTGTCCATCGGCGTTGCAAACTCACTAAGATCAGCCACTCCCCATAAAACAAAATCAAGATCTTGCATTAACGAGTTAAACCAAAAGGGAAACGAGAAAAAATTAGCCTTCAATGGGTCATCTCCATAAGTCTTTAATGGGTGCCTCTTTGTTTGCTTTGCACTGACAAATAAACCCCCTCTTTTCTTAAGGAGGGGGTTTATTATTAAAACAGCGATAGTATTACTTAGTTAAGGGCAATACCTCAGGTGGTTTATTTTTATTACCTGTGGCATTTGGATAGTCCGGCGATCTATATGCCTTTTTGTTATTTTTAAGGAGGTCATCGCGGGCATATTTCATGAACTTAGTGTACCTCTCCTTGCAGTCATAGAAGCCATGCCACCAGTTATAATCCTGACCCATCATGGCCACGCCCATTCTCGCCCTTCTTCCTTCATGGTGCCATAGGTAGTAGTAATCCAGTTCCGGTTCTTCATCAAAGAACTGTTCCTTATCAAGCAGGCCTTTGTCATAGAGTTGATCTAAGACTTTCTTGACCGGCTTGAAATAGACCTCATTATACTCTTCAACGGCCCTGTCCAACTGAACGTAACGATTCTCAACCCAGAGCTTGCTGTGGCACTGCATGCAGACTCCCTGCATCTTCTCTCTTTCCACCTTCCAGTTGGTCTTGGCCGGGAAGGGTTTGAAGTTTTCCGGCCGGACGGAAAGAGGCGCCTGGAGCTCCCATGAGAGGCGTTCGGTGACATCGTGGGTGGTTAGGGCTGGACCTGATCCGGACATATGGCAGGAAGCACATGTAGGGGCAGGATAATCTACGCCTGCTGTCCATGTGCCTGGAGCTGCATCCCAATTATATTCATCCCCGCGGGCAGCATATATCAGACCATGCTTGGATTCCTCATATATTTCTTTCTGGGGATGATCCGGGCCTAAATGGCACTGACCACAGGTCTCAGGCTTTCTGGCTTCCATTATGGAAAATCTGTGCCGTGTATGACAACTGGTGCAGGCTCCCCTGCTGCCGTCTGGATTAATCCGGCCCACACCTGTACTGGGCCAGGTTTCAGGGGTTAGCCTCCCGTCCTTCAGCTTCACTATTGTGCCATGGCACTGATAACAACCGGTTGTCCTTTCATTATCGCTCGCCATCCCCTTGTTAAGCCAGGGGTCTATTTTCCAGATAATCTCAAGGGTATTGGCATGCTTGCTGAGGCTATACTGCTTTGCCTCATCCGGGTGACAGCGGGAGCAGTCTTTAGGGGATACAACCGCTGAGATAGGCACCTTATATTCCTTTGTGCCGTATTTCTGATCGGATCGTTCATACTGTTTAAAATGATCTTTACTCACATCAGGATCAAACTCCTCTGCCTTGTGGCAGTCAAGACATGTTATATTGGCGTTTGCGTGCTGGCTGTGTGCCCAGTCAGTGAAGATTCCGGGGTTCTCTTGCTTATGACATTCAATGCATGCCACTGCCTCTTTGGGCATGCTGCGCTCTATCCTGAACTCTTTATTTTTGAGCTGGTTTTTGGCCGTTTGGGCGCTTACAGAAAGTGGGCTAAAAATCCAAGCGCAAGCCAGCCCAAAGACGAGAGTGACAATTAATAGTGTTTTTTTCATAATGCGACCCCCTTTTCCTTTACAATTTAAGAGTTACAATCGACTATTGAATATTGCGTGCTGGGAAACGATTATTGAGAACTTTTTCCTCACCCAATTGTCAATCTTAAATCTACAATATTCAATGCTATAAGCCTAAGCCTCTATACGTGTCTCGATACTGTTTATATTGATATAATTGTCTGGAATTATGAACAAGGTTTTTATGACAATCTACGCATCGTTTTTCATAACCAGGTCTGGCGTATATTACATCCCGGTGAGCGAGCATTGCCCCTCGTTTGTCAGGCACATGCAGAATGTTTCTGTGACACTTTTGACATTGTTCATTCTTGAATGTAGTATATGCAACCTGACGATTTTTCTCTCTATCGTATTTTTCTTGAGTAAAATGAACTACAATATCCTTAAGGCCATGCATTGTCTTGGCATAAAAGAAATTCAATGTATCATGCGGGGCAGGCAAGTGGCAGTCCATACAGTCAGCCACAAATCCCTGGGAATTATTTACATGGGTGGATGTCTTCCAAGTGTCATAGGCAAACTGGATTTCGTGACACGAGGCACAAAATTGCGGTGTTGATGTGCGCACCATTGTGAAGTAAGTCATGCTGAAAAGGGGAATGGCTATAAGAATTCCAATACCGATGAAGATGACAGGCTTTAAAAGCCTTCTAAAAATGGATTTTTTGCCTTTTTTATGACCGGTTGAGACTTCCATAACTCCTCCTTATACTTGTATTTCTGCGAAGAAAAATGAGAGGAAATTCATAAATATTTCAGTCAGACAAGCCTTTATGTGCCTTCAGTATTTTATAAGAGGAATCTTCTTTGAAAGTCAAATAAAATAACTGTAAAGATTCTAAATATTATGTAAATATTTTGTAAATTAATTTTACACAATTTTTATTGAGATTTAGTAGAAATATACCACAGAGCAGACTATAAGATTCATCACATCAGTTATTTTTTTACATACTCAGGCATTGCTGAACTTATAACCCACCCCAGTTACAGTAATAATATATTGAGGAACATCAGGGTCGGGCTCTATCTTTTTTCTGAGTCTTTGCACATACACATCAACTGTTCTGCTCCATTCGTAGAATTGTGAATCGCGCCAGATTTGATCTATGATAAATTTTCGGGAAAGCGCTTCATTTGGATGGGACATAAGGAGTTTCAATAGTTCAAATTCCGTCCTGGTCACTTTGATTTCCTGACCTTTGAGGGACAATGTTCTTGCCTTAAAATTGATTATTATATCTTTTATTTCATATTGATCTTTAATGTAGTTTTTTTTGGACCTTCTCAAAATTGCCTTAATCCTGGCTGAAAGCTCCAGGAAATCAAAAGGTTTAATCATGTAATCATCAGCTCCACATTCCAGGCCTAACACTTTGTCGGATATTCCCTCCCTGGCGGATAACATGATTATGGGAAACTCGAGCTCGCTTCTAATCCTCTGGCATACTAAAATACCATCAATGTCAGGAAGACCTAAATCAAGTATCATTAAATCCGGGCAGTGTCTTTTAGCCATCTCCAGGGCGCCTTTTCCATCATAAGCGCACAAAATATCATATCCATCTAATTCAAGATTTGCCTTGATTGTTTGAACAATATCCTTGTCATCATCTACGATTAAAATTGTGGTTGTTTTCCGATCATCCATAACTATCACTGTAGCAATTAAGGGGAAAAAATTAAGCATAATTTTTATAAGATAAAAGTTGCTACAGGTCAAGAGGATTACACTAATTAACTTTGCAATAGTTGACTACTGCCCTGTATTTGGTCTATGTTTTGGCGTAGAGCTCATCCCTTGACCTGATCGCCTATTGGCGGTATGGCCAGGCAATAATATACAATTGGGGAGAAATTAAGTGGGATCAAAAAAATCACGGAGTTTAAATGAAGACATTCCTATAGAAGGCCAATCAACTAATTCAAGACAAAAAATTCCTATGGGAGGCAAAAGGGGCGGAAACCGTCTTTCTCTCCGCTTGAAATTTCTCTTGTATATCTGTCTGATCATCATTCCTGCCATGGGAATTGTATTTGTGTGGATAGGCATTCAAGAGCATAAACATACAATGGATCAAATTTTGAATCAGGCCAGGATTCTTGCCAAGCAGGTGGTTATTACAAGACAGTGGGTTTCTGATTGCGGAGGTGTGATGGTAGACACGGAAAGTAAGGGCGCTGAAAACATATCCTGTTTTTTTGAAGATAAGGATAATATTGCAGGAAAGCATTATCGAAGGTTTTGCCCTGCCATGGTCACCAAGAAACTATCTGAATATGCATCACAGGCAGCCCTCTATAGATTTCACATCACCAGTTTGGATCTCCTCAACCCAGAAAACAAACCCAACCTCTTTGAAGAAGAAAGCCTTAAAATATTCCAGGATGGGAACCAGAATGAAATTTTTAAGGTTGAATTCAAAGAAAATGATGAAAAGTTCCAATACATGATACCTCTACGCTTAAATAAAAGTTGCGTTAAATGTCACCACAAAAAAGATTATAATGTAGGCATGATCCGTGGAGGGCTTAGCGTATTTTTTTCAATTAATGATATAAAATCATACCTTAAAAAGCGCAATCTTCGACTTGCAGTCGCAGGGGCATGCTTGATCTTTATAACTATCTTTATTTTGCTTGTGCTGCTAAATAAACTTATATTAAAACCTGTAAAAGAGCTTGAGGTAATGGCCAATGATATAGGAAAGGGGAATTTTGAAATTAAGGTTAATATTAACACCGGCGATGAGCTTGAGACGCTGGGCCAGGCCTTTAATTCAATGGGTGCAAACCTTCGTGAAGGCCGTGACCGTCTTAAGGAAAAGATTGATCAAGCTACCAGAGATCTTCGGGAGGCAAACAAAGAACTTCAAGGACTCGATAAACTGAAATCCGACTTTCTTTCTAATATGTCCCATGAGTTGCGCACTCCATTGACAGTCATACGGGGTGGGGTAAATTACCTCAAAAGGACTATTAAAGAGAGAGATAAGCAGAGTAATTTGAAGATTATCGATAAAAATTTAAACCACCTGACGCACCTTGTTAATGACCTATTTGATTTTTCAAGAATAGAGGCCGGCAATATAGAGTGGGATTTTTCAACGGAAAATATTGGCTTACTCCTGCAGGATATCATTGATATGATGAGGCCCCTTACAGATAAGAAAAATTTATCGGTTTTATATAAATATCCTGGTGAAATATATGTTAGGATGGATTTAGAGCGCATTGAGCAGGTGTTGTTTAATCTCTTTGACAATGCCGTTAAATTTTCAAATCCTGGAGCAAAAATATATTTAAAGGCGGAAAAAGCAGCGGGCAGCATAGTCATATCCGTTAAAGACCAGGGCATAGGCATCCCGAGAGAAAAACAAGAATATGTATTTGAAAAATTTTATACCCTTACTGGAAATGGTAAAGACAAGAATGGGAGTACCGGCCTTGGATTGGCCATCTGCAAGGGGATTATCGAGGGACATGGTGGCCGTATCTGGGTGGAGAGCGAAATCGGACATGGAAGCGCCTTTTATTTTTCTCTTCCCCTCAGTAATTCCCAGTTAAATGCCTAACTCAGGATGCAGAAACTTGAAACTGGAAACTGGAAACTTGGAAAGAAAAAGAGATAATGCATTTATATACTTGTGTTTTTCCCCAATTTCCACGCTTAGCGAGGCCTGAATCAAGCGTAAGGTCAAAGATCTAAACTAAGAGATTAACTAAATGCCTGTCTGCGTGCGACGCACAGACAGGAAAAACTATCATGTTAATCCTGTCAATCCTGTCAAAAAATAATTAAATATGAGTTTGCAAATTTCTGAGCATAAAAAATCAGGGGGATAAATGGATATATTTGAGGTCTGCAGTAATTCACCAAATCTGCTTGACAGTATTTTAACATGCATCAATGATGCTATTGTTGTTACAGACACTGAAGGAAATATTCTATTTACCAATATGGCTGTTAACAGGATATTGGGATTTACATCAGATGAGCTTATGGGTAAGAGTTTGTCTGTTATTTTTACTCCTGAGGATATGACCTATCTCTACCCAAACTTACTTTTCATGGCGAAAAAAAAGGAATCATTTGAAGGGGAAATCATGCTCACCCGCAAAAATGATAATCGCTTTTTTGCCTTTATTAAATTGCGGTCCTATTTAGATTCAGAGGAAGATAATTACAAAATCTTGTTTTTAATACAAGATATTGAGAAGGAAAAGCAGATTGAAAAAACCTTTGAAAGGATAGGGTATAGAGACCTTATCAACGTAGCCAGCGGGATTGCCCATGAACTCCGTAATCCATTAGTAGGCATTGGCGGTTTTGCAAACAGACTTTATAAGTCATGCAGGGCCATTGACGATCATGATAAATATTATGAGCACATCATTGATAATGTTAAAAGGATTGAAGACCTGGTAAAAAAAATTGAATTTTTTGCAAATCTCCCTGAACCTTGCTTCACAAAAGAATCAATTAACAGTCTTATGGAAAAAGCCTTGCATCCCTATCGTAAATTAATGGATGAGAGGAAAATTAACTTATTTATCAATATTGAGGAAGTAAGCCTGCTTGTTGATATAACCCTTGTTTTAAAGGTATTTTCTGTCTTAATAGAAAATTCCATGGATGCAATGCTTGAGCCGGGGAAAATTATTATTAAAGGCGAGAAAGAAAATAATGGGCTTAATATAACTGTAAGCGATACAGGCAAAGGAATTTCAAATGAAGACCTTCCCTACATCTTTAATCCGTTTTTCAGCACCAAGGCCAGTGGAGCAGGAATCGGTCTCGCCACTGCTAAACGCATTATGGCAGTTCATGGAGGTCATATTGAGGCTCTAACAGGGAAAACTAAAGGCACAGCATTTTTATTGAGATTTCCCATAGAACGACGACGCCCAATCAGGGTTTCTCTCCTGAAAGATTGATTGGGCATCTCGCAAATTCTACAATTTCAGACCTCGTCATTCACATTATACAAATGACTGGAGACCTTTATATCCCGCAGAGTTGCAAATTAATTGGACATCAGTTCGGTCTGGGTTATAGGGTTCAGGGTTCAGGGTTAACCGCTTCGCGCTTTTTACCCTATCCATTGATTCCATTGGATTAATACCACGAGAGCTCAACCTCTGAACCGTAAGCCTTTTAACCCAACTCTTGGGCTGGAAACGGAGGTTATTGTCCAAAATATTACACCATGATACGCTATAAATTACGATGTCTGAAATAGATATTTTCTGCCCTGTTAAACAATCTCAACAAGGGGGACAGTTCAACAGGGCATGCGAGGCTTTGATAAGTCACAATTATCTCAGCTCTTCAACTCCTCCAGATCCTTATAGAAATCCAGAGACTCCGGGTTACTGAGGGCATCCCTGTTGAGCACCGGCCTGCCGTGTATTATATTGGTAACAGCGCCTTCAACCTTCTTCATATTAAGTGTGTATGGTATATCCGGTGTCTCAATAATCTTTGAGGGCACATGTCTGGGAGAGGCCTTTTCACGAAGTGTCTTTTTTATCTTTCCCTTGAGCTCATCTGTCAGATTATAGCCCTCTGTTAGTTTAACAAAAAGAATCACCCTCTGGTCTCCCTCCCAGTTTTGCCCTATGGCAAGGCTGTCATCAATCTCTTCCAATAGTTCAACCTGGTTGTATATCTCTGCTGTTCCTATGCGTACCCCTGAGGGTTTAAGCACTGCATCAGAGCGGCCAAAAAAGGTTATGCCACCTGTTTCACTGTCTATTGTTATGTAGTCTCCATGACGCCATATGTTTGGATATACATTAAAGTAGGCATCCTTATATCTCTTGTCACCAGGATCATTCCAGAAATAAAGGGGCATGGAAGGAGCAGGGGCCTCGCATACGAGCTCTCCCTCCTCATCAAGTACACCTTGTCCCTTTTCATTGTAGACATTTATCTTCATGGCAAGGCCTGGAAACTGCAGTTGACCTGCATATACCGGGCTTGTAGGGCTTCCGGTGCAAAAGCAGCCGTTAATGTCCGTGCCCCCGGCAGAGGAGTTAAACCAGACATCCTTTTTTATCTCATCATATACATACTCAAAGCCTTCAGGTG
>JAYEMW010000181.1:0-3432 GCA_034718555.1 Thermodesulfobacteriota bacterium | reverse complement strand
AATACTTGGATTTGTGCTTCGTATGCAGTGGCAGATGCAAAGAAGGCAAACCCGGATGGAAACAACCCTTGAGACTCATAAGGATGAGCTTTCATTCCTAAAGGGTCTCATAGAAAAACTCCTTCCGCCCAAGGGCGTATTATAGCCCCGCGGCAATAAAGCCTCGCAAATTGAAACCTTTCCCGATTATGGAAATTATGGTCACATCTTCATTTGTCATTTATTATCTGAACAGGAGGAATAAGGGGTCTTGAGTGTGATTGAGAATATAAAGGCCAGATATTTAATGAGATCTTCGCAGATTTAAACAAAATGATATGGCGGGGCTCACCGATCAAGGTTAATTAATCAGTTTCCTTTAGTTTTTAAATGCTTCCTATCGAGCTGAACATAAATGATTCCTGCTAAAGCGATAATGCCTAAAACGATTAGTGCAATACCAAAGTATGTCATTCTGTAACCTCCTTGCTATCCAGTAAAGAACCTAAAACGAAAAAGAGTATGGTTACAATAAATCCTCCACCAAATAATGAGAAATGAAATATTTCTGGTTTAGCTATGGGGCTTATTACTGTAATTGCCAGGACAATCTTGGCTGTGTCATAAGAAAACTTAGCAAGGTTGTGCTTTTGTTTTTCAGTTCTTATGAAACCCATAATTTAAATCTAAAATTTTAAGAGTTTCTTGTCAAGTAAAAGATTGAGAAAATAGAGAGAAATTGGGGTCACATCTTCATTTGTCATTTATTATCCCTGCAGGTTTTGAGAATGGGGTCGTGTCTTGAATCTTGCAGATTATTTTTGAACCACGAAGTCACGAAGGACACCCCAGTTGAATGCGCTTCGCTGTCCTCCGGAATTCAACGGGGCGAAGCAAAGAAGAGCTTTTATGTCCAGCGGGTTAAACGCCGGACATAACAATTCATCGCCTAACGGCGGAGGGTTGACGTTGTATGCTCTGTGGCTTGGTAGTTTATCCTATACGTACTCATCACAAGTGCTCAGGAAAAGCGCAATGCCGTTACGGGCAATTTGTCTATCAATTTATGAGAAACTGACACCGCAATGAAACAGGCTAACTTGCACCACGGAATAAAAGGGGGATGATTTGCAGGATTAGCTTCGGAAATTAGAAGTGTGGTGTTTTAGCAATGCTAATTTGTCGTTGCCTTTTATTATATATTATTATATATCTCTTAAGATAAATTAAAATTTTTTATTGACTTTTATAAATCATTATTTTTTAATTAAACGTATATTTTTGTGTATAGAAGGCAGATGGTGGAAAAACCAGAGGTTTTTTTATAGGTTCTTAGCCTATGACCACGCAACTTGCTATATTTATTATATCGCTTGCCCTTTCATTGGCCCTTACCCCTCTTGCGGGTAAGGTTGGGGCTATGGTTGGCGCAGTGGATGAGCCCAACGAAAGGAAGGTTCATACAAAAACCATTCCACGGTTTGGCGGACCAGCTATTGTTGTATCCTTTCTACTGACCCTCAGTTTTATCTCCCTTTTTATTAACAACAATGTCTCTGATCTTCTTGTCCTTAATAGGCAGACCGGGCTTATTCTCCTTGGCGCCTTTATTGTTTTTGGGGCAGGGCTGCTTGATGATCTGTATAGGCTGAGGTGGACAATCAAGTTGCTTCTGCAGGTCCTTGGGGCTAGTACGACATTCCTTGCGGGGCTTAAGATCGGCCATGTAGACTTTTTTGGCCTGAGTTTGCATTTTGGAGTCTTCAGTTATGTGGTTACTATTTTTTGGTTTTTACTTTTTATTAATGCGGTAAATCTGATAGATGGGCTGGATGGCCTTGCTGCCGGCATTACCTTTTTTGCATGCGCAGTTATGGTGATTTTCAGCATTGCGATTCAAAATTGGCTTGTAGCCTCTTTATTTACTGCACTGGCAGGCTCAACGCTGGGGTTTTTACGATACAATTTTAACCCTGCACGAATATTCCTGGGTGATGGCGGAAGTTATTTTCTGGGCTATGCCATAGCGGCATTCTCTATCATGGGGTCGACAAAAAGCCACATGGGGACTATCATGTTGATACCTCTGGTGGGCATGGGTGTGCCACTCTTTGATACCATACTTTCCCCTGTACGTCGTTTCATCCTTGGGCAGCATATGTTCCACCCGGACAAGGGCCATGTTCACCACAAACTTGTTGAGATGGGGTTATCAACACGAAAGGCGGTGCTGTTCATCTATGGGATTTCGGTGGCCCTTCTTATTTTTTCCTTGATTTTGGTTAATTTTCGCAACGAGCAGATAGGGCTTTATCTGACCATCCTTGTTATACCTTCTATACTATTTCTGCGAAAGGTCAAATATTTTGAGTACTTTACCTCTGATAAGATCTTTGGCTGGCTGAACGATCTTACTGATGAGGCCGGTCTTAAGCGGGACCGTAGAACCTTTCTCAGCATGCAGATGAATATTATAAACTCGGAGAGCCTTGAACAGCTCTGGCACAGCATCATTAAGGCCGGTGAAAAGATCAACCTTAGTTCGATGTCTCTTGATGTGGAGCCTGGTATGTTTGGCGCATCTTCCGCGCCGAGTTTTGATTGGAAGAACGGGATGAGTGCCCTGGGTGTAAAGGAAAATGGTAATGTAGTTCATGTAGACGTTCCTATAGTTTTGCATGGCAAAGCGTACGCAAGGCTTAGCCTGAAAAAATGCATAGGAGATGGCGGCAATGATCGGTTGGTTTTAAGCAGGATCGAGCACCTGCGGAGGTCTGTGACAACTGCAATGGGAAAGATTGCTTCAGGCTCGGGGATGCCTGGTGAAAAAGGAAGGGATTGAACCAGGAAGGCACCTGTCTGCGTGCGGGCACGCACAGGCAGGCGAAGGACACAAAGAAAAGCTTTTATGTCCGGTGGGTTAAACGCCGGACATAGCCATTCATCGCCTAACGGCGAAGGGTTGACGTTGAAAGGAATTGAGGGTCAAACCTTAACTATTGATTAACTATTGATAAATTAAATAACCTTGCTGCTTAGTTTTTTATGGTTAGGGCTGTTCGGAGAAAAAAAGGGGTGGGATCTTGAATCTTGCACATTATTTTTGAACCACGAAGGCACGAAGAACACGTAGGGTATCTATGTTTCTTCCAAAACAATTTTTGCAAATCATAGGCCTACACAGTTGATAAAAAAATGAATTATCTTGCGCAGAGGCGCAGAGACGCAAAGAAAAGAAAAGACAGGCTGAGGGGGTTAAGGTTTCATTCGACGTTTGATATTATGGAAGGGGCGGTGAAGGGCTTTCTGCCGGAAAGCGTATGTTGAACCAGTACATCTCCACCAATATGAAATTCTTTAAAACCTGAATAATTTCCAATCAGGGTATGATTCCTCGCTTCAAGAGGCAGCGCTTTACCTTCTAACAGTAAAGATAAATATTTAATATATTTA
>JAYEMW010000180.1:0-3444 GCA_034718555.1 Thermodesulfobacteriota bacterium | reverse complement strand
TAACCAGAAAAATGACCATGAAAAACGGGTGGCGAATATCCATCTAAATGCGTTATTGCGATTTCTCGAAACCGATATTTGCCGCCGGATACCGCTTCTTACCTATTTTGGTGAAGAGTATTCCATTAAAACTTGCAACATGTGTGATAACTGCCTGGCAGAAAAAAAAGAGCTGGTTGATCTTACCGTTTGCGCCCAGAAATTTTTATCATGCGTTAAGAGAACCGGCGAAGTGTTTGGTGCTGTTCATATAATTGATGTTTTAAGGGGCTCAAAAGCACAAAAGGTCATAAATCTCGGGCATCAACATTTGTCAACTTACGGTATTGGAATAAATTATTCTAAAAAGCAGTGGCTGCAAATATCACGGCAGCTTCTCCATAAGGAGCTCATGGTTCAGGATATGGAATTTGGAGGATTAAAACTTACGAAAAAAGCATGGGCTGTTCTTCATGGAAAAGAAACCTTTTCAGGAAGACTCGAAGAAGAACCTGTAAACGACATTTCCGGGAAGGCTTCCATGAAAGAAAGCATACCGGAATATGACAGGGATTTATTCGATATACTGCGGAAAAGACGAAAAGAGCTGGCAGACGTAGCCAATGTTCCGCCTTATGTTATTTTTTCTGATAAAACCCTGATTGAAATGGCGGCTTTTATTCCACAAACAAAAGAACGATTACTGGAAATGCATGGCATTGGACTGGTAAAACTCGAGAAATATGGTTCGATCTTCTTGAGAATTATTCAAGAATATTGCCGGTCCCATCAAATTGAAGAGCGGCAAAAGACAATCAGTACAACTTTTAGGAGAAATTCTGAATCAGTCAGCAGGCCAAGGCATATTGTAATTGGAGAGGCATACAATTCCGGCCAGTCGATTCCCGATATCTTGGCCGCGTTTAATATTAAACAGGATACGGCTTTAAGCCACCTGTATAGATACCTTCAAGAAGGATATAAAATCAGATCTGATGATGATCTTTTAGCGCTGTCGGCGCTTCCTGCCGCTCATAAAGCACGGGTTGTTAACGCTTTTGAAAAAAAAGGCCCAGAATTTTTAAAGCCTGTCTTTGATGTCCTTGGCGGGGAAATAAGTTATGATGAACTAAAAATCCTCAGACTCTATTATTTGAGCAAAAATAAATTAACCCTGTAAACATAAATTTAGCCTCATTTAATCGCCTTTCCACGGATTGTTGATAGGAAGATTGCTTACCTTAAAGTCGATTACATTTCTTGTCACTAATACCAAATTATGCGTATAAGCAATTGCTGCTATAAGGCTATCCATTGAAGACATAGGCATACCCGACTTTTCAGCTTTGCCTTGCATTACTCCCCAATTCTCGGCTACTGTAAGATCAATTGTATAAATACGATCTCGATAGTCTTCCAATAAGCTGTTGAGCCACTCCGTCAATCTATCTGTCCGTTTTGAATCCGGCAGCTTTGTAAGCCCTTTGCGGATTTCACCAATAGTAATAACGCTTAAAAACAATCTTTCTGAAGGAACATCATTTAGCCAATCTAAAACCATTGGACTTGGAGAGGGTTTGACGAGTTCAGATATAACACAGGTATCTAATAAATATTTCACAAGTTAATACTCCTTGGAAAATCTTTCTGTCTTTCAAGTTCAAAGTCGTTATCCATTTTCGGACATCCAAGTAAAAAATCTTTAAAGGAAGGCTTGCTTGAAAGCAGTTTTTCGTAATCATTTACGGAAACTACGACAACTGCTTCTGTCCCTCGACGTGTTACATGCTGGGGCCCTGTTTTTAAAGCATCTTCAACAACTTTACTAAATTTGGCCTTTGCGTCTTGCAATTTCCAGGTTGCTTTCATCTTTCCCCCTTATAGTAAATATACTAGGAGGCTGTCCAAGAATAGTAATTTTTTCTCAAATCGAGGAATGCGAAAAAAATTACCGCAGGTATATGGTTGATATTCCGAGGATAATTTTTTTCGCATGACAAAGAGTTGAGGAAAAAGGACATTCTCGGACAGCCTCCTAGTCAGACTAGTTGGATTATTAAAGTTTGTCAACCCAAAATTTGAAAAAATTAAAGGTATAAATTGGGGACGGGTTCGCATTAAGAAAAAAATTTAATTTGTCTTTCATTCAACCCAAGTTTGCGTAATGATTCCTCCGTGTAAATATCTTTCCTGAATTCCACAAAGAAGCCGTTCTGATATTCTTCGAAATGAGGCTGGGATACCTGCCAAAGATTTTTTGACTTTGTCGAATCGTTCCGATAGGAAAAAGCCAGGATAAAATGCTTCAGAATTTACGGCCTATTCCGCCCGGACGGAAAATATTAATATTTCAGAGATACCTCCTGTTCTACACTAACTTGAGTCAAGAGCAGATCCCTCAAGTTATTTTTACTTGACGACTTAGTATAAAAAACCTGCAAGATACAGCGGGATAATGTTGGATGATCCCATTTCAATTCCATCCTTAAATATATATGCGTTTTTTAAGTTCTTTATCTGTTTCCTTTTTTTGCTTTTTCCGCCCACCTCTATTTCAGCCCGGACTTTTCCGGAAATTAATAAGAAGTCAACATTTTTTGATGTAAATAGTTTATAATCAATACCAACTTGCGATGCAAAAAAAGATTCTCTTATATTTCCCTTATCGGCGTCACTCTTCCATGATTCATATGCAATGGCATAATAAATATTCGGACTGTTAAAAAGTATTTTAGAGTTCTTGAAAGCCTTCAAATATTTCGATTCGGTTCTGATAATTTTCACCAACTCAGCTCTGTTCAACAGATCAAAATATTCATATAAAGTATCCTTTGATATGCCTATTTCAGTTTTTAGAGATTCAATATTAAAAACAGGTATTTTGCTTGTAGCGATAAACCCGAGAAGTTTTTTTAGTTTTAAGCTCGAAAAAGATTTTAAAGTTCTAATAGTTGAGATGTCTTCATAGATTGCCTTATCAATAACATTAGATAAGACATTAAAATAGTCATTGCTGTTATACTCCATAAAGAAGGGATAACTTCCGGTTATTAAAAAGTCATTAAAGTCCCCAAGTATTGTTTTAAATTGAGAGGATAGTTCGCCGGATATTTTAAGATGGTCGGAAATCAGTTGATCGAAATTCATTATTGGAAGCTGTTTTTGATATTTTAATTCGAGATATTCTCTAAAAGAGAGAGGGTGCAAAGAGTATAAAACACTTCGCCTTGAAAGGTCACCCTTTTCAAAAAGGATGTCTAAAGTTGAACTGCCGAGAATAATAAAACGTCTGTCCGGCCAGGCATCATATAAAGCTTTTATTTCAAGGCTCCAGTTTTTCTGTTTGTGAATTTCATCAATTATCAAGCAATCGCCGTAGTATTTAAAATACTCACCGGCTATATTGTAAATTCCATATTTTAAAACAAGAGGATTGTCTGCTGATATATAAAGGCATTTTGTAAT
>JAYEMW010000179.1:0-3460 GCA_034718555.1 Thermodesulfobacteriota bacterium | reverse complement strand
GGATATAATCTTTTGGCACAGAACCTGAAGCGAACACTTATCTATATGGTTTTGATTCACTTCATTCACTTTTTCCAGAACTTTCGCCACAAAACCACCGCTACCGAGTATTCTTTGATCAGATTTTTCTCTGTTTTCCTCTTTCAGCCCTAACAACCCTGCCTTGTCACCCCCGCTGCTGCGAATCAGTCCTCCTCCCTGCAATTCAGACCGCCTGCCCTGCTTTATTCCTTTTTCTACAAACACCCTGTATCTTCGACGAGCTTCTTTTAAGCTTTTTACAAAATACTGCAAAACATCTTCAACTGTTTTTTCAGCGAGATACTTATCTTCTTCAATTGCAGGGGGAATTTCCGGAACCAGAGGATTCTTTTGTTTTCCTATCAGAACGCTGTGACCTGTCCACGGGTATTTATCAAGAGATTTCAGATCTTCGACCAGTTTTGCTCTCAGCGGATTCAGATGAATATAACGAATCAGCTCCAGCAGGTAAGTGTCTTCTTCGCAGACAACAGACTTATAACGATTTTGGAAAAGATGTCCGCTTCGCCTGTGACGAATGTTGAATGTTACTGCATAGCCGGTCATAAGTCGTCTCATAACAGTACTCAGCGGAGTTGGCCCGGTACGTAAAAGCAGATGAAAATGGTTGGGGATTAGAGCCCAAGCGTAGCATTGGGTTTGTGTTTCCTCAAGGATCACGGCGAGTCGTTCCAGAAAGGAAGCGCGATCCTTATCATCTCTGAAGATTTTTCGGCGTTCAATTCCCCGGGCCATTACGTGTTGAGACCTTTGAATTTTGTCATTTCGAGGAGCAGGGGCGACGAGAAATCTTAATGATTCAAGCCTGTTAAGATTTCTCCCTTTGGTCGAAATGACAAATAACGATAGTTTTGCAAAGGTCTCGTGTTGAAGGACACCGGGAGAATCAAGTCTGGCTTGGCGTGGCATAGATTGTTACTTTTCTAAAAAATCTTCAAGTATCACCACCCGGATATCTTTCACTTTCTTCAGGCCGGAATCATTGGTCAAAAATGCATCAGCACCATATATTATCCCAACAGCTATCTGAATCGCATCAGGAGTCCTTATTGAATATTTTGCCCTGAGTTTTGCTGACAATTCTGAAACCTCATGAAAAATCTCAAAAGTTGTTAATCCTTCAGCGTATAGTAATATATCACGATATTTTTCTGCCAAAGATTCATTTTTCCTCTTGAATGGAAGAACTAACACCTCTAATAGTGTGATGGTTGATGTTAACGCATCAATTTTCCCAGCATTGATTTCAGCAAAAAACGGTCGCAACAGGCCCAGATATTTGGAATTTTTTTCAATGAAATATATAAATGGAGCAGTATCTATACAAATCCTCAAGCCTCGTAATTCATCGACTAATCCCATGATTCTCTCTCCTTATTAACATAATCCTGAGCATCAATACCTTTCCATATATTAGCGCCCAGTCCCTCAAGCTCCATAATACTGCTTTTTTTTCTTCTTTTGCCAATGGATTTTTTGAGCCTGGTTGATATAATTTCCAAAAGAGTCAATTGTTCATCTATGTTTAAAAACTTAATTCCTCTTGCATAGTCTCTATAGGAAAGTGATGTTTTTCTTGTTTCCATTTTGTCGCATCCTTTCATTTGTAATTTGGACGGGGCCTGAAAATGTTGGAAAAAGAAACAGGGGTCAGGTCCCGGTTAAATAGGCTTTGCATTTAACAGGATAGATCTTCATTCTTCACGCTTTTATCTTTTTTCAAGCTTTGAGATCTTTCTTTCAAGTTTTTTGTCTTTTCTGAGTCAATTTAATACTCCTGACTTCCTGTAATCTCGACCATTTTCAACCCACGATTTTTCATTTCAACCCACAACAGGGTCGATTCTCTGATCAAAAATTACTCAATATTTTTTTGCTTTTTATGCATTATTTGCTGGCGTCCCCACATCTGTTCTGATATATAATCTTCATGTTGCCCATCACCATCAGAACACGAACAATTCATACGTCCGATATCCCACTGATTCAATCCGTCATCAATGAACATTGGCACAGGGGGCGAACCCATATTTCGCGGGTTCTGTGCCATGCCTGGAACCGGTTCCAGCCAAGCGAAGGAAGGTCTCCATATTGTGCGGAAAATCTGTGCCCACAGGTATTGCTCTTTCCAGGCTTGCAGTAGCAATCTCGACCCCAGTCTTTAAGCGATCTGACTATCCGGGCAAGAGTGTCGTCGGATGTAAGCACCGCGCCACCTTCGCCTGTTGTGATATGGTGGGCGGGGTAGAAAGAGCATGTTGCAAGGTGGCCAAACGAGCCGCAAAGCCGAGGTTTGGAAAGACTCCCCTCACCCCGACCCTCTCCCGCCAAGGGAGAGGGAGTGTAGGTGGAACCGAGGGCATCGCAACAATCTTCGATAAGCCAGAGGTCATGTTTTTGGCACAAGGCAAGAACTCTATCTATGTCAAAAGGATTACCGAGGGTGTGCGCGATGAAAAGAGCTTTCGTTTTAGGACCGATTGCCGCTTCTATCTCTTCGACTTTTGCATTGTATGTTGGGATATCCACATCCACAAAAACGGGTACCAAGCCGTTCAAGATAATCGGGTTCAGGGTTGTCGGAAAACCTGCCGCAACAGTTATAACCTCATCTCCGGGCTTCAATCGTTTTTCTCCAAGCAGGGGAGATGTTTGTGAAGGGGGACGCTCTTTTAAATTTTAATAATTCAATCTATGAGTAAATAGTTGCCTTTCTTTGTTATTACTCCGGCAATTAAACATGTCAAATGTCATGCCGGACTTGATCCGGCATCCAGGCCAATTCTGGATTCCCGCTTTCGCGGGAATGACAGATGGACATATATTGTTGCCGGAGTAATAACGATTCCCCCCTCTCTACAGAAAATCCTCATATTGCAACTCCTGCATCATGAAGAGGGTCGCCCTTAAGTTAGTAAGTTCCGTAGCTTCTGACATTGGACATTCTTCATTTTATACAGCTCCGCTCCCTCGATTACACTGAGACCTTTGAATTTTGTCATTTCGAGGAGTGTTAACGACGAGAAATCTTAATGATTCAAGCAGATTAAGATTTCTCCCTACGGTCGAAATGACAGATAAGCATGGTTTTGCAAAGGTCTCTACACTCTCAAAGAATGAATACGTTATTGATATTAAATGATATTTTACTGATTTCCCTGCAAATAAATAGTGATTTGCGTGAGAGGGGGACGTTGGTTCTAAAACGACTTAAAAATGGGATACGTTGTTATAATGGGGGACATAATTACCTCCCAACTTTGATACACCCGTAAAAAGTCTGTCATTCCTGCCCCGCCTTAGCGAGGGTGAACTCCAGCGGGAATCTATAGAGGGCTAAACACCTGAAAAGACTGGATTCCCGTTTTCACGGGAATGACAAAGTTGTGCGCACTTCGACTTTTTACGAGACCATCAA
>JAYEMW010000178.1:0-3471 GCA_034718555.1 Thermodesulfobacteriota bacterium | reverse complement strand
AAAAAGCAATTTTGGCATGATACATATCTATACAGGCAGCGGCAAGGGAAAGACAACCGCTGCTTTAGGCCTTGCTATGCGAGCAGTTGGACATGATTTCAAGGTTTCCATTATACACTTTATGAAGATATGGGACTATGGGGAGGTTAAGAGCCTTAAGAAACTTGAGATTGATCTTTTCAGGTATGGTACAACAGAGCTTATTGACCCAAAAAACCCATCGCCTATAGATTTTGAGCAGGCTGAAAAAGCCATATCCAAGGCGGAGGAACTAATTGAAAATGGAAATTATGATATTTTGATATTAGATGAGATAAATGTTGCCCTTGATTTCAATCTGATTCCCATGAAAAGGGTGATGAATCTTTTGAATAAAAAACCAGATAGTTTAGAACTTGTGCTTACCGGCAGAAAATGCCCGGAAGAACTAATTGATAAAGCAGACCTTGTCTCTGTGGTAGATGAGATTAAACATCCCTATCAAAAAGGAATAGAGGCAAGAAAAGGTATCGAGTTCTAATTAAAGGAGATTTAGTCCTATGTTTATGATGATGATGAGAAAACAAAGCAAGTCTATTATGATTAAGGTAATGATAGGCCTTATTGCGCTTGTATTTGTATTCTGGGGTGTAAATTCAATCAGGGAAAAGCCGGGCTCAAAAATAGCCTATGTGAATGGTGATCTTATAACTGGGCTCGAGTACGATGCAGTTTATCGGGAAATGCTTAACTCACTACAGAAACAATACAAGGATTATTGGAATGATAATCTTATCAAGGTCTTTCAAATAAAACAAAGGGCCCTTGATAAACTTATAGACAAAAGATTAATTAGCCAAGAGGCGGCCAGCCTTGGTTTAAAGGTTGCTGATAAAGAAATAGAAGAGGCCATAGTTGCCTATCCTGCCTTTCAGATTAATGGAGAGTTTGATGAGGGAAGATATAGATCCCTGTTGAGTCTTAACAGAATGAAACCAAATGACTTTGAGTCAGGTATTGGTTTAGAATTATTAGGTGGAAAAATTAATCAGTTTATTAAATCTTTTTTTCCGGTAACAGACATGGAGACGTTGAGCTATTATACTTTTCAGAAGGAGAAAATTAATATCGCCTTCATTTCTATTAACCCAGAGGATTTTAGAAAAAAAATCGATGTAAAAGAAGATGAGAAAAATGACTATTTTAAGGAAAATAAAGAGAAATACAGAAAGCCGGAAAATATTAAAATATCATATCTTACCTTTAACCCGTCTGATTTTGTAAGCCAGGTAAGTGTTACAGAAAAAGAGATATTAGATTACTATGAATTAAATCAAGACCAATATAAAAATCCTGAACAGGTAAAGGCAAGGCACATATTGCTTAAGGTGCCGAAAGATGCTTCTTCCCTTGAGGATGAAAAGATAAAGGAAAAGGCGTCTGCATTCTTAAAAAGGATTAAAGAAGGAGAGGATTTTATATCACTGGCCAAAGAATATTCCCAGGATACCAGCGCATCAAATGGTGGAGACCTTGGATTTTTTACAAGGGGTCAAATGGTCAAACCTTTTGAGCAAGTTGCCTTTGCGCTTAAGCCTGGAGAGGTAAGTGAGCCGGTAAGAACGAAGTTTGGCTGGCATCTAATAAGAGTAGATGATAAAAAAAACGCCACTGTTAATCCGTTATCCGATGTGAGGGATAAAATTGAGGCAAAGATTAAGAATGGCTTGGGCCAAGATTTAGCCCATGAAAGGGCCTTGGATTTGCTGGATCAGATGCCGTACAGTATTGATTTGGATACATACGCAGGCCAGCATGGCCTTAAGGTAAAAAAGAGTGATTATTTTGTAAAGGGTGGCCCTATCCCAGAAATAGGCAATGACGAAAAGCTTACGAAATCGATAAACTCATTAGCAAAGGGTGAAATAAGCGAGGTTATTCAATATAATGACAATTCGTATATAATTCAGATCGCCGAAATGAAGGAATCCCATATTCCAGAAATGATGGAAGTGCTGGATCAACTGAATAAGGATTTTAGAGACCATCTTTCTTTAGTGACAGCAAAAAATACTGCCGAGGGCTATCTTGAGGAGCTAAGAGGTGGCGCTAACTGGTCTGAATTGATTAGTGATAAGGGCTTAAAGGCGGACGAGACAGGGTTTTTTAGCAGGGAAGAGAAAATGCCTAAGATTGGTTATGACCTATCACTATCTGAGGCTGCGTTTTCTCTTTCATCTGAAAAAAAATATTTAGATAAAGTTTTTGAGGTAAATAATACAGTTTATATTGTTAGATGGCTTGATAAAAAAGGCATTGATAGAGAGGCTTTTGATAAAGAAAAGCAGGCCTTTAAACAGAAATTTATTCTGGCAAAGGAAAGAAGGATATTCGATGACTGGCTTCAATCCATTAAAGGGAAGGCAGAGATAAGGATGGTAACGCCTCTTTAATAAAAATACGAAATTACATTGTGAACACTTTTTCCTTGACATAAATGTAAAATAAATGGTAACCGTTCACAGGCTCAGGGTTCAGGCGTTCAAAGGTTGTATTTTCATCATCATATGCCATTTTGCAAGCTTTTTTGTAAGGGAAAAACGATCGCTTCCACATACCCACAAACCTGGAACATGGTACTTGGCAATGATGGGGCAAAACTCGCATTTTTTACGAGCCTTTTTGGGATTCAATTTCAGTTTTTTCCCTAACCCTGAACGTTAAACGTTGAACCGTGAACGGTTACAATAAATGTTTATTTCCAGTGTAATTTCAGTTTCAAGGTAAATCAAAAAGGAGATATGAAAGGTGAATGTACCAAAGAAAAGTTTGATGACATTATTTATTTTAGCTCTTATTTTCTTTATCAACTTCTCTGTTGCCCAGGCAACTGACACTGTTGAGCGTTCATACCACGGACAGCTTGGAAGGACTCCTGCCCTTGGGGGATGGGGGAATGGGCTTGGCATGCTGGAGAAGTGGTGTGCCCTCCCAAATTTCAGTTTTGAAAAGCAGGGGAGGATCAAGGGGTGGAAGGAACAATGTGGTAAATGTCATACCTCAACATATAGAGACCCTGCCACTGGAAAAACTGATTGTAAACTGTGCCATGAGACAAAGGATGGGAAGGGAAAACCAACAATAGCCCAGTGCAAAAAATGTCACATTAAGGATTGCGCCAAGCGGGGGGATGTGTTTGATGAAGAGCATTCTGTTCATATAGCAATGGGAATGCGTTGTCAGGATTGTCATGAGAGGTTATCAGATGAACATAGCGACCATCAATTTGCAAAGGGATGTGCAACTGATACTACAGAGGATACAATGGAAGGAACCCTTTCGTGCACTAAATGTCATGAAGAAAAGCCCCATGGAATGGTTGAGGATGGTGAGATCCTGGATAGCAAGCATGTTATGAAAATATCCTGTGAGACTTGCCACACTGGGCGAAGACCTGGCAAGGCGCTGAAAAGCCGAAACTGGAACAAATTC
>JAYEMW010000177.1:0-3471 GCA_034718555.1 Thermodesulfobacteriota bacterium | reverse complement strand
GCCTCTAAGGTGCCTATTGCTGGGAAAAAATGCTATGAGGTTTACCAGGAAAGGCAGTCTCCCTGCCCCTGGTGTCCAAGCATTCCGGCTATGGAGACGGGCGAGACCCATACGGAAATTGTGCCATATCCCTCTAAAGAAAACCCTACTGGCTGGATCGAACTGTCATCTTTTCCCCTTAAAGATGTTGACGGATCTGTAAAGGGAATTATTGAGCATGTAAAAGATATTACCGCCCGCAAGCAGGCCGAAGAGAAAATTCAACAGTCCGAGAAGAGCTTTAGGGATCTTTTTAACTCCATAACAGACCTTATTTATACCCAGGACCTTGAGGGACGTTTCCTTACGGCCAACCCTGCCCTGACAACAATATTCGGCTATAGTAAGCAGGAATTCATCGGGCAAAAGGCGGGAGATTTCATAAAACCTGAACTGAGATCTCTGTTTGAAAGCGAGTATTTAGAGCAGCTCAAAACCAGGGGCTATCATGAGGGCGTTACATCTTACTTTGTCAAGGATGGGCACGAGGTATGCCTTGAGTACCGCAGCTCCCTGGTAAAACCAGAGGATGGAGATCCCTATATAAGCGGCATAGGCCGGGACGTAACTGAAAGGATACTGGCGGAAAGGAAAATCAAAAAACTCCAGGATCAGATGAACCAGGCGAAAAAGATGGAATCCATAGGCGTGCTCGCAGGAGGCATCGCCCATGACTTTAACAACCTTCTTATGGGCATCCAGGGAAATGCATCCCTGATGCTTCTTAACAAGGATTCCGGTCACCGGGATTATGGAAGACTGAAAAACATAGAACAATACGTACAAAACGGCGCTGACCTTACCAAACAACTCCTGGGGTTTGCCAGGGGCGGAAAATACGAGGTGAAACCTACTGACATCAATGAGCTGGCAAGAAAAAGCTCTGAGATGTTCGGCAGAACAAAGAAAGAGATTAAGATTCATCAAAAATATCAGGAGAATATATGGACTGTGGAAGTGGACAAGGGGCAGATAGACCAGGTGCTGCTTAACCTATATGTAAATGCCTGGCAGGCCATGCCCGGTGGTGGAGACCTGTATGTCCAGACAGAAAATATTACCTTAGATGAGAACTATGTGAAACCCTTTAACATGCCCCATGGCAGATATGTGAAAGTTTCGGTCACAGACACCGGACTCGGCATGGATGAGGAGGTTAGACAGCAGATATTTGACCCATTCTTTACCACCAAAGAGATGGGCAGGGGCACCGGTTTAGGCCTTGCCTCTGCATATGGCATAATCAAGAACCATGGCGGCATAATTAATGTTTACAGTGAAAAGGGGGAGGGTGCTACATTCAATATATACCTGCCTGCATCTGTATCAGGGATCAGGGATCAGGGCTCAGGGGTCAGCGAGGATATCATCAGGCATGGAGATGAGACAATACTCCTTGTGGATGATGAAGATATGGTAAGAGAGGTTGGCGGGGAAATGCTGAAGGCCATGGGCTACAAGGTTATGCTGGCCGGAAGCGGACAGGAGGCCATAGATGTATACAGGGAAAACCAGGATAAAATTCATATGGTCATACTGGATATGATAATGCCTGACATGGGAGGGGGAGACACATTTGATACCCTGAAGGAGATAAATTCTGACGTCAAGGTCCTTCTTTCAAGCGGCTACAGCATCAACGGCCAGGCACAGGACATACTGGACAGGGGTTGCATAGGTTTTATACAAAAGCCGTTCAATATGAAAGATATTTCTCGAAAAATAAGGGAGGTTTTGGGATTGGAAACTTGAAACTCGAAACTGGAAACTTGTCGGAGCGGTGTGGAGGTCCCGCTGAGCGGGGAAATTGGAAACTGGAAACTTGAAAATTCGTCCAGGCTAAACTCCCATTTTCATTTTTTTTCTGCGACCTCTGCGCCTTGAGCGAAGTAGGCGGTAAAAAAAGTAATTGAAATTACAAGATGAAATCTAACCGCACAGGTCGAGGATTTTTAGGTCAGGTCATTCTACTGGAAAAGCATAAGCCCCGTAGCTATCATAGGAGGCTGTCCGAAAATGCCCTTTTTCCTCAACTCTTTGTCATGCTCAAAAAATTATCCTCGGAATATCAACCATATACCTGCGGTAATTTTTTTCGCATTCCTCGATTTGAGAAAAAATTGCTATTCTCGGACAGCCTCCTAGGAAACGTCACCCTGTCACTATACTTGTTACCGAAGGCGTGATCCCATTGTCAATAAAATTACACGCATTAAGGGTGGTTCTGTTTTGGTTTCCTGGTAATCCGGTATACCCATACAAAGGCTATAACTGCTATGCCTAATAAGATTAACGTAACGGTCATTTTGCTTCTCCTCTTATTAATAAAAGACCGCAAATAAGGAATATTAGGGCGCTGAGCAACCCTATCGAAAACAGCGCCGGTTTATCAGGTAAACTTGTGAAAACATACACACCGGCAACGATTTTCGATAAGTCAAGAAAATACTAGCCCAAATTTTCCCGTTGTTTATCATTCAGTCTCATTCTATATAGGTTAGCAAAGATTAGATAACAATGCAACAAAAAATTCTTGTAACACATCAATAAACCGGGGCAACTACCCCATAACTTTGCCAGGCACATAGATGGTTGTCTCTATTTCTTGAGTTGATACAACTTTTTCGTAGATTAGAAGAGCAAGTAGGGTCAGGTCTTCATTCTTCACAGATTGCAGTCATTTATCCGAGTCTAAGACAACAGGCCTTGCAGTGAAATGTGAAGAATGAAGACCTGACCCCCATTTTTCTCCCAGACCTGGTGTAGCAGTCCTTTTCATAGAATCCTTAGGTGTAGTGTATAGAAGACCCGTATTTGATCTCTCGTTACGTCGCACCAGGGCAGGCCTGAACCCTGAACGTTGAACCCTGAACGGTTACATCTTTTTTTGCGTTTGACAAAAGACAATCTTTGTGTTATTAAAAATAATTAGAATTTTGGATAATATTTTGAACAAACGACTACGTCTCCAACTTAAGATTTGGATTCAAAGGATTTTTTTAGATGCCACTTATTATTGATACCTTAAATATTTACAATCGGCTTAAGTCTACAGGTTTAAGTGAAGAATCCGCCGGCACAATTGCTGAGATCTTCCGGGAAGCTATAGAAGAAAACCTGGCTAATAAAGGTGACCTGAAAACAACAGAGAGCAATCTCACAAAATATATTGAGTCGGTTCGGAGTGAACTCAAAAAAGATATTGAAATGCTTCGGAGTGAACTCAAAAAAGATATTGAGTCGGTTCGTAAGGATTTAAAAACAACAGAGAGCAATCTCACAAAATATATTGAGTCGGTTCGGAATGAACTCAAAAAAGATATGGAAGTGCTTCGGAGTGAGTTTAAAAAAGAGATTGCTGAATCGAGGGCCAGCACCATTAAGTGGGTTGCAGGCATGTTAGTTGCCCAGACCGCGCTCATCGCTACCCTT
>JAYEMW010000176.1:0-3481 GCA_034718555.1 Thermodesulfobacteriota bacterium | reverse complement strand
TCTCATTTGTGTATTTTGCGCCTTTTTGCGGCTGATTCTTCATCTTTAAATTTGACAAAATAAAAATGACTATATAATCTATAAAATAAAGAATAAAATAACCACAAGGAGAATATTATGCCTGAGTTAGCAATTGATATACCAATAAAAAATCTTGCCCATATGATCAGCAGGATGAATAAACAGGACATGGAAACCCTGTATATGTATTTGACTGATGAAGGTCAAGAACTTCAGAAAAGAAATACAGATCTGGCGCAAAATAAAGTCAAATATTTAGATGAAAACGAAGTGTTTGATGTATAAAGTTGAATATCATCCTGCGGTAAAAAAAGATTTAAAAAAAATCGACCCACAAATCCGTAAAAAAATCAGACATGAATATATCCCTATAATTTTATTAAACCCTGATGCGGGTGAAAGACTATCTGGGGATTTAAAAGGAACGTTTTCGTATCACTTTAAAATTGCCAGACAAAAGTTTAGAATTGCGTATATCAAGGATGAAAAAAAAGAAAGAGTTTTTATCCAAATGATAGCCAAACGAGGTGATTTTTACTCATACCTGAAACGACGAATTTGATTTTTGATATAATCTATCGAAAAGAAGTTTACAGACTTACCAAGAAACGTATAGAAGCTTAAGGATTTCTCCAGCCGTCCATCTATTTGTTCTGTCCTCTTTACCCCGTGGAATTCATGTTAATGACGGCAAAGCGCATTTCACCGGGGTGTCCTCCGTCTTCTGTTTCATTCTTTCATTCGATGTTCAATGTTGGATGTTGGATGTTCATCTTTTCCCCCGTCCTCCGTCCTCTGTCTTTGCTGTCATCTGTCCTCCGTCCTCCGTCCTCCGTCCTCTGCGCCTCTGCGCGAAAAAATTAATCTGTTTGTCAACTGTGTAGGCCTGCCACCTATTCTTTTTCTTTCTTTTCTGCCGACTTTGTTTTATAATATTGACAATAATACCACTAATGTGTTATATTTATCATGCTCAAAAAGGAGGCATTTAAAATGAGAGTTTCAACAAGCATAAAACTTGAAAAAGAAAACAGGGATTTTGCAAAGGAATTTTTTAAAAATTTCAATCTTACCTTAAGCGATGGAATAAACATGTATTTAAGTAAAATAGCCATTGATAAAAAACTGCCATTTGAACTTGAACTGCCTAACGAAAAAACAATGGCATCTATAAAGCAGGCTCAAAACAACGAGGTTACTTACAACCATAATATAAGTGACTTAATGAAAGATTTAAGAAAGTGAGAATCTCAAAAACAAAAAACTTCAAAAAACACTATCAACAAAGAGTGGCTAAAAAAGATGATAAAATATTTGAGCATGTTTTAGGTAAACAACTGGTAATTCCCCAATCGGCGACACAATCGTGTATCACGGCAACAAACAAAAAAGCAGCACGGTTATCAACCACACTGCTTATTGCTTAAGCATCAATATCACGCGGTCACCTCATACACAGATTACACAGTAAGGTCATATATATATACATCATTATCAGGCTAAATCACATAAAACCTCTATCTTGATGGTTGTACAGAGGTATAATTTACCTGCTCAAGAGGGATCGAAGATAGAGGAGTAAAAGAGGGGTTGCATGTTCGCTTTGAAACTATTTCAACAATCCGTGAGATATTTTTTCGCAGAACCTATTGTTGAGCATGAGGTGATGCAGGCAAGGCCTTCGATGCATGTTTTTGTCTCCGCCATAACCATAGCAAAACCAGAATAATGCCGATTAGATCAAATAGGATACCCCTTATATTTCCGCATCGACCCGGGACCAATGATTGGTGCAATTCATCGCTTACGGCATACAGAATCGGTATGGACGCACAGAGAAGCATTTTGGTGAACAACCGGTCATCGAGTTTGGGAAGGCTAAACCACAAGACAAAGGTGAGAATGCCGTACATAATGACGTGGATGGATTTTCTCAAAATTTGCTCCTCATATCCTTCGAGTCCAAGACCCGCATGGGGTATACCCGACAGATAAAACATGAGCGCCATCCACAAAGCAAGCAGAGACAAATATTTATAATTCATCTGGTGATACCAAACAAAGTCGGGAACATACTATGGGAAGCATGTACCCGTTTTTGGTGTGACCATACATGTGGCTATTTATATTTTACCCAAATCCAACATGACCGGAAATGTTCCACAGATTACGCAGACCTGTCCGCCACTGGAGGATTGACGCAGATTAAAAACTAACCTTTTATATTCCAGAGACTTCGCTCCAAAATTAATCAAAAGTCCTACTTTAAGATCCGTCGCTTTCAAATAGTTGATAAGCTGTGCCTCTTCGGTTCCAGATATACTTGAAAGTGCTTTAATCTCCACTATGATCTCCTCATAACAAACAAAGTCAGGTTGATATGTTTTGTTCAGAGGTTGTCCTTTATAGGCAATTTGTATTGTTGGCTGAGATTTATACGGAATTTCTTGAGTATTGAATTCCCTATCCAACGCTTCCTGATATACGGCCTCCAGAAAGCCACACCCAAGTTCCCTATGCACTTCCATAGCACAACCAATAATCCTGTAAGTCTTTTCATCTTTCATCATTTAATCTGCGATAATCTGCGTAATCTGCGGATCAATAATCTTGTATGTTTTTTCATCTTTCATCATTTAATCTGCGCTAATCCTCCAGTGGCGGACAGGTCTGCGTAATCTGCGGATTTTAATCACAGAATCTTACAGCAGGGTAATTTCAATAACTGTGTAGGCCTAACACCTATGATTTCCTATGATTTCCACAGTTTTCCTGATCACTTGTGATGAGTACATATAGGATAACCCACCAAGCCACACAGTATACAACGTCAACCGTTCGCCGTTAGGCGATGAATGGCTATGTCCGGCGTTTAACCCGCCGGACATAAAATTCTTTCTTTGCCTCGCCCCGTTGAATTCCGGAGGACAGCGAAGCGTATTCAACGGGGGTGCTCTTGGTGACTTCGTGGTTTACCCAGTTCAATCCCGAAGGGCTATTTAACCGGGGTTCAATCCCTTCGTGGTTCAAAAATAATTTTCAAGATTCAAGCCCCCTTAATCCTCCTATGAAGGCATAATAAATGACAAATGAAGATGTGACCCTAATTTCCCGGCCCTGTTGGTTTCTGTCCAAATAATAAGAAACCAATAAACCAATGGACGTCCCCCAGACTCCGGGTATATTTATAAAGATTTCTGACACCACATCCCCTATCTTTCCGGCAAATCCTTTGATTCCCATTCTTTTTCCCAAACGCTCAAAAACGCTTTCACTTTAAGAATCTCAATCCCCTCATAAGTTTCTATATCCAATAGATGATGATCTCCAGATACGATATAATCCGCTTCGCCTTCATAAGCGCATGCCAAATATTTGTTATCTGAAGGATCGTCTTTAATTATATCAACTGCCTCCTCTCCTTCAACAATCCAGGCAAACATTAAGATATCTTCAAAGT
>JAYEMW010000175.1:0-3485 GCA_034718555.1 Thermodesulfobacteriota bacterium | reverse complement strand
AAGCCTAACGGCAGGACTATTTACCTGTCTCTGTCAATGACAAGAAAATTTATTTTCGAAGACAGATGGATGACAAACACAATCCGATCATCGGTTATATGTTGTTAGACCGCAACTACAGGGTAATTGGCCCTCCCGGTACAGATATTGATCCAATCTTCCACACAAAAGACAAGGCCCTTCTGGCAGCAGATAAATATGGACGAAGAAAAGAGGTGTTTAAGGTTGGGAAACAATACCTGGAGGGTGTTTTTAATGTTGTCATTTGGGATGAAGGCGACATCATGCTTGATGGGCAAAGCGCTATGTGTTTTATTAAAGCCTGCAAACGTCGAGGCTTGAAGCCTGAGAAAAGAACTGCCAGTGCAATCAACATATTTATTAAAGATGCCAAATATAGCGCACGTCAACTCTTAGGAGATATCGACTATAACCGGGAAATCCTGTTAACTCATAGAGCAAGGAGCTAAATTGAGGCTACCCGCAGCCATTGAAAAAAAGCGCCCTCCATCAAAGGCAAATGGAGGCCCCCTTGAGGTGGCTGATATCTTCAGGCAATATGGCCCAGAGTTCCGGGCCAATCACAGCCTTTCAAAGAAACAGCATTCGGTAATGTTCGATATAGAGCGCTGCCGTACTGCGGAGTTGGGCTACCATGTCGATGTCTGTAGCGAGTGCGGCTACACAGAGCATGCCTATAATTCCTGCCACAACCGTCATTGTCCCAAATGCCAGGGCATAACCCAACACAAGTGGGTTAAGGCCAGGTTAAATGATATTCTTCCTATTCCATATTACCATGCGGTTTTTACCCTTCCTCACAAGATATTTCCCATAAGTCTGTACAACAAGGTAATCTTTTGTGAACTTCTTTTTGAATGTGCTGCCCAGACGCTCCTTCAGTTCGGCAAGGACCCCAGACACCTTGGTGCCCTGATAGGTTTCTACGGGATACTTCACACATGGGGCGGGAAGCTTTGGCAGCACCTTCACCTGCATTTTATTGTTACAGATGGTGGTTTAGATGAAAAGGGCAAGTGGGTGGAGCCTAAATACAAGGGTAAGTTTTTGTTTCCTGTATGCGCTTTATCACAAGTGTTTCGCGGGAAATTCATAGAGGGCCTTAAGTCTGCCTATTACAAGGGTAAGCTTATGTTTCCAGATGAATTCAGCCATCTTAAAGAACCGCAACTGTTTGAGGCATGGATTGATGAGCTGATAGCCAGGGACTGGGTTGTATTTACTAAACCTCCTTTTTTATCCCCTGAAGAAGTTGTAAAATATATTGGCCGTTACACCCATAGGGTAGCTATAAGCAATAACCGTCTCATCTCAATAAAGGACGGCCAGGTTCGCTTCAGGTATAAAAACTACAAGAAGAAGGGCTTCAAGGGCTATAGCTGGGAGGAAATGACTCTGCCGGCTGAGGAATTTATCAGACGGTTTTTGATGCACATCCTGCCGGAGGGATTTCACCGTATCCGTCATTTCGGCTTTCTTGCTAACGGAAGATGCAAGACTGCTGTAAAGAAGATCCGGGAGATGCTTGCACCGAGGGAACATAAACCATCTGATTTAAAAGACTTTGCCGGGATCCCTTGCCCTGTCTGCAAAAAGGGTATAATGACTCCTTTGCTAACTGTTCATCGTTTTGGCACCCTTGTTTTCAGTGCCTCCCGGCTATTATGTAGCTCTAAACCGGCATGGGATACCTCATGAAAAATTTGTCAGGCATAAGACAATATTTTCTACTTTCCTTACACACTACAGGTGCGTCCAAATCCAGGAACTGTTGTATTTTTGTCGTATATCTGGATACAAATCCATAGAAATGCTGTGTCAAGTATAGATAAAAAGTGGGAAAAAGGCGTTTTAACATTACCTGTTTTCAGGATCACTGCCATAGTTGACAAGGAGTATGAGTTACTTTATACCATAGACTGGGGTATGGCTTAATATAACGAATCGTTGAAGCAGCCGGAAACATCATGGCGGTTTGTCATAGGGAAGTGCTTCCGGCCATGGTTGTTGCTATTTCAACGCTGGCAGCCCGCTATGTTTCCGGCTGCTTAACTCAGCGTTAGCGCAAAATACAAGGAGAATGAAATGGATGTACTAGCGGTTAAAAAGATGAGTAGAATTGAAAGGCTTCAAGCAATGGAGGCACTTTGGGATTCAATTCTATATGAAGATGGCCAAATTGAATCTCCGGAATGGCATAATCAAATCCTTGAGGAGAGAAAATCCATAATTTCAAGTGGCAAAGCAAAATTCATTTCTCTTTCTGAACTTAAGGCGAGTCGAAAATAATGAAAGTCAAAGACGTCTTAATCCTAAAAGAAGCCTCCGATGATCTGAATGAAGGCAAAGCATTTTATGATATTCAAGAACCAGAAATCGGCGACTATTTTTGGGATTGCATGATCTCAGACATTGAATCTTTAATCATTTATGCCGGCATTCACCGAAAGCAGCTCGGACTCTATAAAATGTTCGCCAGAAGATTTCCTTATGCTCTCTACTATGACATCATTGAGGATGTTGCATATGTTGTGGCAGTTTTGCCGATGCGAAGAGACCCAGCGTGGATTTTAAAGCAGTTAAGGAGCCGCTAACCGTTCCATATGAGTAACGCCCATGTTTTGGGTTAAAGTTGAAGGGCAAATTGGTTGATTCGCTTTTTTTGTCTTTTTTGGATTAGGAGGGAGTTATGATGCATCTGCACAAATTGTCGGTTTCTTTTCTAATAGTATCCATCTCACTTTTACTTGGCGGATATGCTGAGGCGATTAACGTCGAAAGTGCCAGCAAGGAACAGGTGGCACTTATGGCTCAACCGTAATTTGTGTGATGCCCAAATCCGTCAACCGGAATCAATGTGGTGAAGAAAAGACATAGGTGTCAGACCTACACAGTTGACAGATATGTTTCTATTAAATCTTAAAAATCATAGGAGCAGCAATGGGTAGACCATTACGAATTGAGTATCCCGATGCTTTTTATCACATAACTGCAAGGGGAAACGAGAGACAAAATATATTTAAAAGTAATGGAGATCGAGAACGTTATCTCGGCTATTTTGACTCAGTCAGCGAGCGTTATAAAGCAATCATTCATACTTACTGCCTTATGGACACACATTACCACATTTTGCTCCAAACACCGGCTGGAAACCTGTCTCAAATCATGCATCACATCAATGGGGCTTATACGAATTATTTTAATGTGAAACGAAAAAGATCCGGTCATTTATTTCAAGGCCGATACAAGGCACTGCTGGTAGATATTGATGAGTATGCCCAGGAGCTTTCCCGCTATATCCATTTAAATCCTGTCAAGGCCGGGATGGTAGAAAAATCTGAACAATACAAGTGGTCAAGTTATGGGGACTATATAAATGTGAATAAATCGTCAAAATGGCTTTTCACTGATTTTATACTAAGCTTGTTTGACATAAAGACTTCTGTTGCCAGGAAGCAATACCG
>JAYEMW010000174.1:0-3486 GCA_034718555.1 Thermodesulfobacteriota bacterium | reverse complement strand
GAATTTTTAATTCCGAATATAGAAAAGAGAAAATCATAAAAAAAAGAAAGCATACTGCCAATAGAGCCTATCAATAAAGCAAATGTCAGGGGCTCCATTAATCCTCCTTTAACGGGCATAGCGCTGTACATTTTCTTAGGTGAAAACATCGTAGATTTTACTGTATGGAATATGCCTTGCCACAATCCAAGTTCCATACGCTTTTCCCATGGAGTGCCGTATCTTTGTTCGGATTTAATATCTTCATCAGGCTTTAAATACCTAAAGCTATTCCCACACTTTGGGCACATTATCCATATTGGATCATCATTTGTTTGTTCTAAATTGATGTTTACCGAATAATTGCACTGGGGACAATTTACCTTTGCCATTGCTGAACTCCAACATTTGAAAAATCAAGTATTGACATAATTATTTTCAACTATTACTATCCCCTCCCATGGAAAGGAATATAAGACTTTATTTAGCGAGACATGGTCAAATTTACGGGTATGAAAAAAGGATTATCTGCGGATTTACAGATAATCCCCTGACTGATATAGGGTTAATGCAAATGGAGGGTTTATCTGAAAGGCTCCGGTTAAGCAATATAAACGCTATATATTCAAGCGACCTCCAACGTTCTTATCACGGGGCCCAGATAGTAGCCAGAGACCATGATGCAAAGATATCCAAACTCAATGAGTTAAGGGAACTTAACTTCGGGATATGGGAGGGCCTTAGCCTTTCAGAGGTTAAAGAACGATTCCCTGAAGAGATAGAAAAAAGGCAGTCCGATATCATTAATTATAAGGTGGAAGGCGGAGAAACAATCCATGATTTTTCAAAAAGAATAATCAACTGCTTTGAGTCGATTATTAATGATAATCATGGAAAAGATATTTTCATACTGGCCCACGGCGGGGTAAATAGGATTATTCTCTGCTACCTTCTTGGTATTGAATTTTCAAAACTGTTCAATATTGAACAAAATTATGGATGTCTTAACATTATAGACTTTTTCCCGGACAACAATGCGATTGTCCAGTTAATCAATGGATAATGAGCTTGCACAAAGTCTTGCCAGGGGATCCTCAAACCTTTTATTGGTTTTTAAATGCTTATATCTTAACAAGCATAAATCATCAAGCCGTTAGATATACCCCGGAAGGAAATAAATTTCCCTGGTTGCCTGAATCAATCAATGTTAAGAAAATCCAGGGCCTTTCTATCCTTCAAATTTGGGTAAGAAAGCCTTGCCCTTCCGACCTTCGTGGAATTAATCTCACCGGTTATCCTGTCTTCATCCTCCACTGCTGCTTGCTCAAGTATTCGTCCATTAGGCATTAAAATTCTTGAGCTGCCAAAGAAATCCATATTACCCTCCCTCGGCAGATTGCAAAAGATTAGATAAGCGCTGTTTTCTATAGCCCTTACCGGGAGAAACATATCAAAGGCCTTTTTTTGTGACATAGGTCCTGCCGCCAGACACACTAAATACTCCGCACCTTGAACTGCCAGCATTCTCGGAATCTCAGGCATAAACAATTCATAGCATATAAAGATACCGAAAGCGCCGATTGGGGTTTTGAACGTTGATATATTACGTCCAGGCTTAAAGTATTCTCCCTCACAAAATTTTTGCCCCCGATAATTACCGTCCGGCAATGTTATTTTTCTATGGACGCCTATTATTCCGTCCGGGCCTAAGAAAAGAGCCGCATTATATACCCTATCGTTCGATTTATCCTTTAAGGGGAGGCCTACAATAACATATTCATCCAATTTTGAGCATAGTCTGATTAACTTACTTACCAATAAATCATTCATGCTGACGGAAATTTTGTTAAAATCTTCCGTGCTGTAACTCCCTATCACGGAATAACCTGAAATATACATTTCAGGAAATATAACAAGTTTAATTCCTTCCGCACTGGATTTTTCCATATACTCCATTGCCGTATTTAGATTATGGTTAATATCTCCGGGTCGAGGAGATATTTGGGCAATGTCGATTTTCAGTGTATCCGGCATAATGAAACTCAATTTCATCCTGATTTATGTGGATTTTCAAGATTTCGGTCTTTCCTATGCACGAGCATTAGCAAGGTCATAACCTCAGCACCTATTATGCTGTTTGCACTTGAAGAGTGTGCACCTCATCATCAAGCCGGCCATCAAGAAAGTCTTCAGTCACTTCAAGATCATATCGAGTTTGGAGATTTAACCAAAACTGAGGTGACATGTTAAAAAAACGTCCTAATCGCAAAGCAGTATCCGCTGTGATTGATCTTTTTCCGTGGACAATTTCATTAATTCGCCTGGGTGGTACACTTGTGTCCTTTGCCAGTCTGTACTGGCTAATTCCCATAGGCTTTAAAAATTCATCAAGGAGAATTTCACCCGGATGAATAGGGGGTAAATTTTTGTTTTTCATATGAATCTCCTAATGATAATCAGTAATTTCAACATCATACGTATCGCCATCGCGCCATTCGAAACATATCCGCCATTGGTCGTTGATTCGTATGCCGCGTTGACCTTTTCGCTCACCTTTTAAAGTTTCTAATCTGTTACCAGGTGGAATGCTTAAAGCATTTAATTCGGTAGCTGCATCCAAAATAACTAATTTTCTGCGTGCAAGATGCTGAATGTTTTGGGGTAATTTTCTGGAAAAAAGTCTATTGAATATTTTTTCAGTTTCTTTGCTCCGGAAAGATTTTATCATATAATTATAATAACGCATTACGCTAATAACGTCAAGTGTTAAATTTAAAACATGAGAATGGAAGTATTTTTATCGGTTATAAGTCCCTCTCAAAGCTGATGTTAGCTCTCGATTCATACAAAAGGTTGTAACCGTTCACGGGTTCAAAGGTTTCCCGCTTACAGCGGGATTCAAAGGTTGGATTCTCATCACCATACGCTATTTTGTAAGCGTTTTGTACGGGAAAACCGCCTGCTTCTACTTTCCCACAAATCCGAAACATGGTACTTGGCGATGATGTGGCAAAACCCGTATTTTTACGAGCATTTCGGGGATCCAATCTTAGTCTTTTCCCTAACCCTGAATCCCGCTTTCAGCGGGAAACGTTGAACCCTGAACGGTTACAAAAGGTTTTTAGCAAACTCGAAACTTTGATATTGTTTAATCGTTTTATAAAATCATTGCAACCTTTATTATTCCTAAATATTTTCTGCCGTTTTATTGCACGGATAGCTATATGGTGCCATGCTCCGGGGATGTCTAATTTGGCTAATCAAGGAAGATCGTCAGGTCCGACCTGTTGCGAAAACGGAATTTTTTGGTGGAACAACGGACCAGCCATACCCTTTCTCTGCAGTCTATGATTGAGCGTTACACAAAGAGGGCAATCTAAAAATTTTCCTGCACACTGTATATTGTTTGCCGCTGTTTTTTATAGCAAAATAGCACTTGAATGAAAGGTCAACAGGAGCCTTAATAAAAAAAGATAGGTTTGATGAAAACAACTAAAAGAAAAACAG
>JAYEMW010000173.1:0-3503 GCA_034718555.1 Thermodesulfobacteriota bacterium | reverse complement strand
CCCTGGGCCTGTTCATTGGATGCCTCGGAGATTTCACCGACAAGCTCGCCTACCTTTGAAGCGCTTTCCGCTACCTGGGTAAATCCCTCATTGGTCTTGGTAACAAGCTCTGAGCCTTCCTTAACCTTTTTGACAGTGTCTTCAATAAGATCTGAGGTATTCTTTGCAGCATCCGCTGCCCTTATTGCAAGGTTTCTTACCTCATCCGCCACTACTGCAAAACCTGCTCCTGCCTCCCCTGCTCTTGCCGCCTCTACCGCTGCATTTAGGGCAAGAAGGTTGGTCTGGAATGCTACCTCATCAATGGTCTTTATGATCTTTTGTGTCTCTTCGCTGGCATGAGAAATCTCCTGCATAGAGGTGGTAAGATTACCCATGGAACTATTTGCCTTATCTATCACCTGGTTTGCCTCTTTCATCAGGGTATTTGCCTGGCCTGCATTGTCTGCATTCTGTTTGGTCATGGAGGACATCTCTTCCAATGAAGATGATGTCTCCTCAATGGATGCAGCCTGTTCAGAGGCACCTTCCGCCAGGGACTGACTGGCGGATGAAACCTGACCTGAGGCGGATGATACCTGATCAGCGCCTTCGTTTAGACCTTCAATGATCCGGTTTACGGGTTTGGTGATGCCTCTGGTTATAACAAAGGCCAGAACCGTGCCGAGCACTATGCCGACGATCGCCAGGAAAATCATGATGAAATTGGCACGGGCGGCAACCGATTCCATCTCTTTTTTCTTGGCTCCCCGCAGGCTGGTCGCCTCTTCGTTAAGCTTGCGAGCGGCTGCTACCATCTTGCCCTCGCATACCTTTTGTTCACCCTTATATTTAACTACATCGGCAAAGGCCTTCTTGTAGGCAAGGAAAGCATCAATAACCTGCTGGGCCTGGTCTTTGTTCACCTGCTGTTTAAATCTTGTCTTAAGGTCATTTGCTATAGCAATGGCACTGTCCGCCTCGCCATTTGTTTTTTTGACATATTCATCCCCGCCCCGTATGAAGTAGTTCTTTTCCTGTCTTCTGGCATCAAGCATTAACTCATTAATCCGTTTGGAATCGCTGGAATTGGCAAGCCTTTCCGATACCTTGACTTTGAGTATCTCTTCTGCCCTTTTAAATTCACCAAGAATAAACTTAAGTACCGGAGCTGTTTTCTGCTGATAAACCTGCAATGAGGTGTCGTTAACGCTGTTACGGGCAGCGGCAATTTCTATTGCGCTGCTATGCATTTCAAGGTGTTTTTGTTTTGCTCCATTTATTAGATTTATGAATTCCTGGCCGCAAAGAGCTGCCTGTTCAGCATACTCACTGCTATCAAGCCATTGACCAAAACCGCATTTATGCCCATCGGTCTGTACATTCAGGGTAGCATCTTTGTCCGCCAGAAAGTCCTTGACTGCTCCAGCCCATTCCAGGTGGGCACGGCTGCCTTCCGACACTTTGGTCTGGACATCCATAACTATGGAAAGTTTTTTCATCTGGTCGCGGCTCATATCTTTCGCGAGTTTTTGAGTGTTCCGGGCGGATTGCACAATAGGTCCTGACTGGGCGGTCAGTTCAACAATCTGTTTATCCAGGTCAACGTACTTCTGCGCATTAGCGATGTATTTGCCCGCTTCAGTGTGCATTTCCGCGACTAATTGTTTGTCTGCGGCGACTTTCATCTGTGCCGTAATCTCTTTCACCAGCGTGTCGATTTTTTCCTTCTGGGCAAGCATCTCCTTGGCGTATTTTTCATCGCCTCGAATCATGAAGTTCTTTTCCGCCAGCCGGGCCTCATTGATAATCTTGACGAAACGGTTGGCTTCATCACCGATAACCACCTTATGTTCTACCTTGCCCAGACTGGACCATCCCATGTAGCCTATTACTGCTGCGATGACTACCACAATCGCAAACCCCAGGTACAACTTGCTTGCTAATTTCATTTGTTTAAACATTTTTCATTCCTCCATCATTATTAGTTAATAGTTGAGTCGTTATGCGTTCATCGATTATTCCAATTAACCATTCAACTACTCAACCATGCCCCATCTATGCTGCCTCCTCTAATGCAGCAATCTCCTCAACGCTTAGCACTCTGTCTATATCGAGCAGGATCTTTACGCCCCCTTCCATCTTGGCCATTCCAAGGATATAGTCCGTGTTAAGCCTGGCGCCGAATGTGGGGGTATCCTCTATGTTTTCACCCTTGACGTTTAATACCTCTGAGACTGTGTCAACCACAACACCGATCTGCACGGTCCCTGTCTGACCTTCCACCTCTACTACAATGATGCAGGTACGCTCATTGTATTCAATGGCCTCCATTTCAAACTTTAGCCTCAGGTCTATTACAGGAATCACCTTTCCCCTTAGATTAATGACACCTTTTACAAATTCCGGTGTTCTTGGAACGGTTGTAATGGACATCATGCCGATTATCTCCTTTATCTTGAGGATACCGATTCCGTACTCCTCGTCTGCCAGGGCAAAGGTAAGGTACTTGCCCTCACGGTCTGCCATGACCTTTACCGCCTGATCCATTGTTTCAGCTAATTCCGCCATTCGTTGACCTCCTTTCTTTCTCTGATTGACCTTGATGCCGGTGCGTAAAGTAATACGCTCATTTTTCACCTCTTTTATTTTTTACCGGTGGAAAATACTGGTTTATCTCGTATAATAGTAAGCAAAAAAAGTGCCAATTAGAATCATACATAATAGACAGTGAGATGGAATAGGTAACTGCTTGGAATTTCAATTATATATAATATAGCCTTCACTTATTCGGAGCCAGATGGGACCAGGATAATCTTCAAGGAAAAGCGGAAGGAAGTTGTTTTTCATCAACATTTTGACAGTCGTCAAAATGTTGATGAAATTTCAGAAAATTAAATTCGTATCTTTCATAAATATTAGAAATCAACTTACAATTTATGAACCGCAGGTAAAAAAATATACTTAGATTTATCCTCGCATAAAGCCGTAAATATCGAAAAAATAATAAAATTATAGATAAATTTATTCTGATATTGCGGGGGTATTCCGTGGCATTAAAGCATCAAGCTGCTATTTGTTGCCTTATAGCATCTACCTGCTCTTCGAGGTGGGTCAGACGTTTATCAACTTTGACATGCTCGTCTCTGGTGACACCAGTCTGAAAAAACCGGTCTATCCTGGCATTATTTGCATCAAGACGGTTGATCAGATCAGAGTGAATTTCATCTATTCGTTGCCCAAGCTCTGAGCGGACCTCATCAATCCTCTTATTAGTCTCATCAATGCGGGTATTAGTGCCATCTATTCGTTGCCCAAGCTCTGAGCGGACCTCATCAATGCGTTGCCCAAGCTCTAAGCGGACCTCATCAATGCGTTGCCCAAGCTCTGAGCGGACCTCATCAATGCGCTTATTAGTCTCATCAATTCGACGGCTTTGATCTGTTAGCTGTGTGTTTACATCATCAAGTCGTTTGTTTGTTATCTCAAGGATGGCCAGGATTTTGCTGTTTTCTTCCCTGATC
>JAYEMW010000172.1:0-17793 GCA_034718555.1 Thermodesulfobacteriota bacterium | reverse complement strand
TAGGTGGCTTTTCACCTTCCACCTCGTCACTGTTTTTTATCTGTCCCTCCAAGTAAAACAAATCTCTTTTTACCTTTTTATTTTTAAAGGCAGGTTTGTTTAAGATATCTGTTCTTACCAAGAAGTCTGTGGCGGATGACGTTTCTGAGGGTATATTTTTAGCCAAACGGTTCTTGTATTTAATGCCGGTATACGTCAATGTCTTAACCTTTTGTCTCGGAACCGGGGTCAAAAATTTATACAGCGCTATAGCTCCAAGAACAGCCAATAATATAATTAATACCTTCTTCTGCTTGTTCACATCAGCCCCTCATTTGACTGGAGAATTATTGACAGGTTGAAGGTCAAATCTATCGATCGATTTTCAGGTACCCTCCCTAAATGGAGGTTCTTTAAAATAAAAAGATGCTCAGAACATTCTATTTTATTTAAGAGTGCCTTGACCGAACCGTAGTCTCCAGTGATGGTAAAATTTGCTGAATAATCCAGCAGACTGGTTCCCTTGATTTGTTTAGGCAAATACGTAACCCTCCTCAAGGTCATATTTTCCATATCGATAAATGAGAATATTTCATCTAAGATGTTTACAAATTCATTTTTATTGGGGAGGGCATTATTGAATTCTTTTATCTGTTGCCTTGATCGAACAGCATACCTTTGACTGTAATTTGGTGTTGAAACATCCCTTTTTTCAACTCGTTTCTCGTTATTTTTATTATGCAGTGCTTTTTTTAGGTTTTTCAGCTCCTTTCTCTGAGGCTCCAGGATAAAGTAATATCCCGCAACATCAATTAGAAATAAAAAAGCCAAAATAACCCACAATGTCCTATATTTTTTTATAACCTTCATTTTACGTGGTTTTTTATAGTTAATATTTTTTAATTAAGGTACTGGATTACGAATGTCAGTTGTTATAGAAAACCTTAGTTGCTTTTTTCCCTCTAAGGTTTTTTCCTCATTTTGGCTTAAAAGAAAAGGGCTTCTGAAGAAATCGGAATTCTCCAGATTGTTTATAAATAGGACGATATCGGCAAAACTTTGTGTGCAACCTTCTATTTTTAACTTTTTATCATCTTCATTTCTTAAATCAACATCAAGCTCCTTAAGGAAAAGATTATTCGGGATTTCAGACTCAAGTTTATCTAATAACAATGAACACTGGAAATAATCACCGAGGATGATTTTATTCGTTAGTTTTATTTTTGCCGCCAGTTCCTTCATCTCCTGATCTGAGAATAATTTTTTTGGTACTACTGATAGCCTTTGCTTTTTAATTTGGTTATTTGGTTTGTTCTTATAAAGAACAATATTTTTCTCTACCTCTTTATAGTGCCACACTTCATAAGCCCCTGCTGTTAGGACCAGCAAAAAAAGAAACCACCATAGGTACCTAACTGTTCCTATAGGTCGTTTAATATGTGTTGTGGCAAGATTGACTTTAATACGTTCCATTCTGTAAACTTTATTTAAAAGAAGAAGATTCTATCATAGCTTATAATATAACATTTGTGCAGCACCAAGGGCCGATGTATATGAATTAATGGCTGTTTCATGTTCTGCGTTACCTAAAGAAGGAATTGCATCTACAGGGTTTAAATGGCAAATTTCAAATTGATATAATTTGTTGAGTGCATGTTCAAGGTTTTGCATATCTTCTGTTTCTATGGAAATTCCCAGCTTGTTAATTTTTGGTTCTTTTTCAACCTCAGATAGATAATAGTCAATTGTAGATGATATCTCCCTTGACCCTGATGCAGTAAATGGACATATCTTTTTCCCCCTGAAATAGGCTACTTTGCTTTCGTCAAAGGCGGCAAAGAAAAAATAATCTTCGAACAGGGATAAGATCATTGTGAAATTATTTTTTTTAAGATAATTTGAGTAAAGATTTAGGTGGTTCAGGGAAGATACACCGATTATCTCAGCTTTAAGTTTTCGCCTAACAAGGAGTTGCTCAAACTGCTCTACTATTTCCCTGTTGACAACTGCTGCAAGCACGGATTCCTCGCCCTCCCTCCCAGGGCTAATTTTTTGAAAGGACACGCGCATATAATCCGTATCATAGGGTATTGTCTCTTGTAATTTCCATTTAATGGTCTGAATGGCCTCCTCATGATCCATCAGGGAGACATTTATTGGAATCAAAGATAGCTTGACAATTTCACTGGGAAGAGAAACAGCTATAGTTTTATTATTTATTTTTATTTTTCTCAGAAGATCATGCAGGGCATTATCGAAGTTTTCCGTGTTTCTAATGGATTTTTCTTTTATGGACATGTGCAGAGTGTCCGGGGCAATATTCTTTTGGACCTTTGCCTTAAGGTGCCAGCCCGTGGTAGTTTTTTCCAGTTGTACAAGGCCTAAATGATGCTTGGATATTTCCAGACCTGTATAAGAAAATTTTTCCACCATCTACAGCTCCTCTGCAAATGTTATTCTGTTTATTTCCTCAATAGTGGTTCTTCCTTCAGAAACCAGTCCTAATGCTGACTGGCGCATGGTTTTCATGCCTTTTTTCATGGCAGCATCCTTGATTTTATGGGTCTGTTGTCCGGAAACAATTAATTCCTTTATTTCATCATCAAGGAGTAGCATTTCCATAATAGATGTTCTCCCTTTAAATCCAGTTCCATTGCATTCACCGCACCCTTTTTTCTCGAAAAAGGTAAGGCTTGAATTTGTTTCATTGTCCATGCCCAATTCCTGGAGAAGCTCGGCCGATGGCTTGTAAGGAATCTTGCAGTGGGGACACAGAACCCTGGCAAGCCTTTGTCCGGCAATACAGATGAGAGATGAAACCAGGCTAAAACGATCAATTCCCATGTGGGCAAATCTGGCAAAGACCTCAAATACATTATTTGCATGCACTGTTGAAAATACAAGATGTCCTGTTTGAGCAGATTGAATAGCTATCTTTGCCGTTTCTGAGTCTCTGATTTCACCAACCAATATCTTATCAGGGTCATGGCGTAGAATAGATCGAAGGCCTTTGGCAAAGGTAAGGCCTTTTTTTTCAGCAACCTGAATCTGCATAACCCCATCTAATTGGTACTCTACAGGGTCTTCTATGGTAATCACCTTTTCCATATCCCTGTTTACCTTGGCAAGGGCAGCATATAGGGTAGTTGATTTTCCGCTTCCAGTGGGGCCGGTGACAAGAATCAGACCGTAAGGCATGCGAACAGTCTTATTCCAAGTTTTTAAATGTTCATTATTTAATCCAAGGTTTTCTAATTTCAGTCCCTTTAGCTCATTTGCAGTATTTTCTTTATCGAGTATTCTTATTACAGCGTTTTCTCCTGACACGGTAGGAAGGATGGAGACTCGAAAGTCAATAGATCTGTTGTTTAGCCATAGTTTGAATCTTCCATCCTGAGGAATTCTTGTTTCAGATATATCCAGCTCTGAGATTACCTTAATACGGGATATTATCTGGGGAAGATTTTTAATCTGAATAGGATCAGTTGCCCGGTGCAATACCCCATCAATTCTGTACCGGATAATGACACCCTCTGTTGTTGCCTCAATATGTATATCGCTTGCACGGTTTGTGATAGCGTCAAATATGGTAGTGTTAACCAGTTTAACTATAGGGCTTGATTCATCTGATTCAAGTGTTTCAAGAGAGAGAAGCTCCTCCCCTGTTTCAGTTTCACGCACTAATTGAAGCCCAACTTTTGCAGTTGCCTCCCTAAGGAAGGTTACTGATTTTTGTTCCTGACTGAGCAAATTCTTTATGCTCTTCTCTGTAGCTATTACAACATCTATAGGTACATCATAGAGGATTTCAAGTTCATCATTGATGGCAAAATCAAATGGATCTCTCATGGCCACGATTAATTTTCCATTTTCTATTTTTACCGGTGCAACATTATAACTGATAAGCTTGTCAAAGGGAGCTTGTTTTAATAGTTCTTCGTCCCTCTCCTCTTTATCGAGGTCTATATATTGCATTCCAAATTGTTCTGCTATTGCCTTTGCAACATCCTCCTCAGAGCACAGCCCTTCCTGGATACAAATATTTCCCAGTCTTTGCCTTGTAATCTTTTTTTTGCTTAGAACATAGTTCAGATCCTTTTGGTCCAATGCCCCGTTTTTAATAAGGATTTCTCCGAGATATTTTCTATGATATTCTTCAGCCATCAGTCTTTATTTTCAGATCCTTCTATATGATTTTCTGTGCATGTGCTGTTTATGTTATATTTTTCCAGCCATCTGGAATATGGGCAAATACATGCCGATAAGGATAAACCCTATGAGCAGCCCAATAATAATCATAAGAATCGGCTCAATCAGGGTGGTCATCAAACCGATTTTTGTTTTTAGCTCGTTTTCATAATATTCAGTGATTTCCGGCAAAATAATTGTCAATGCCCCGGTTGTCTCTCCGGCGCTAATCATTTGAATAGCAGTGTCTGGAAATGAACCAGTATTTTTTAGTGAGTTGGAAAATAATTCTCCCTCCTCTACACCCTTTATTACTTGTTTGAATTTTTCTTCAAGAAATCTATTTTCCAGCAGTGGTAGAACTATACGAAGAGATTCCACAATATGAATGCCTGATTTAATCAGGGTTGACAAGGTCCTTGTTAATTTTGTTAAGGAATAATATAAAAATATTTCTCCTAAATGTGGCAGAGATAATTTCCAGTGGTCAATAATCAAGTTCCCCTTATCGGTTTTTCTATAGTGTTTGAATGTGATAAACAGGGCTATCATAAAAAGGATTATATAAAAAATATTATCCTTTACACCCTCTGAAATGAACAGCAAAACAGTAGTGACGGCAGGCATGGTTGTGTCTGATTTTACATAAATATTAGTAAAGCTGGGAACAACATATGATAGAAGAAAGATAATGGTGAAAACGGTAAAGGCAATCAATATAACAGGATACAGGGATGCTGATACAATCTTATGCCTGAGCTCTTCCGTCTTGGCCTGATAATCTATATAGCCTTCAATTGCCTCCGGCAACTTGCCGCTTTTTTCACCGGCATATAGTGATGTTGTATAAAGCCCTGAAAATATATATTCGTATTTACCAAAGGCCTCCGAAGCGCTTTCACCAGATTAAAAATACTGCATAACCGCCCTTAAAATTTCGCTAAAGTAGGAATCCTCCATTTTTTCAGCAATAATCTGAATACATTTAATTATTGGAATGCCGGCACGAAGGAGAACTAAAAACTCCTTATTGAAGCTATGAATATCCTTGTTGCTTACCTTTTTTTTAAATCTAATAAAATTTTTCTGCAGGTGTTTCCTGTCTAACCTGCTTACACTGAGGATAAAATATCCTTCTTGTTTGAGATTAGTTATTAAGGCCTCTTGATTCTTTGCCTCTATTCTTTTAATAACTATATTTCCCTTTTTGGTTCCTAATTTACAATTGAATAAGGCCATGCCATATAATCTAAAATAATTATGTTATTAACATTGACGGTCTCGTAAAAAGTCCCAAAATACGTCATTCCGGCGAAAGCCGGAATCCAGTCTTTTCAAGCAGTTGCAGACCATCTGGACTCCGGTTTTCACCGGAGTGACGACTTTTTACGAGTCCATCAACATTGATTGTTTTATAAAATGCGCTTTTGTTTGTTATTGATGTCCATTTCTTTTTCCAAAAACGACCAAAATAGCCCGGAGAGTAATTTTTACGAGTTGATAAGTGGAAAAAGTACCTCCAAAATTATTTGAGCAAAACACATGCCAACATTAGTATACAGTTTTTTAGATACATGTCAAATAATGAAATAGGTGCAAGAAATGCCGGTTTATAAAGGATCGAATAACTGTTAGCGGTTTATCATAAACTGTGAATGGTTGGAAAATGAAAAAACTTGCATTACTTTATCTCTATTAAAGCAGGTAAAGGTTTAAGGGTTTAAAATCAAATGAGCAAAGGTTATGTCAAAACTTTGACGGGGTGCAGGCGAAAACATGACGGATTTGCGATGCCTGATCTTATAATCAATGAAACCGTTTGCAGACATCATGGGTATTGAGTAATTTTCGTGTTTCATTGTTTTCATGTTTAACATGTACTCAGTTCCTCGAAGGTGTTTAAGGAAATTAATTGACATACATCAACAAAGTTTTACATAATATACTTAATAATATCGTAAATAGTGAGAACATGGACATGAAAGATAATGAAAATTGCATAAGTGAAAGGGCTAAAGACCTTATAAAGGAAATGGAAAAAAAGGGGAGCCTCCCGGCACTAAGTGAAAATGTGTTGGATATATTTCGCTTAACAAAGCAATCAGAAACGCGTGCCGCTGATCTCGCTACTGTGATTATGCGAGACTGCGGATTAACTTCCAGCATGCTTGTTACTGCTAACTCTGCCTATTATTCGCCACGTTATCCAATAAAAACTGTTTCATCTGCCGTAACCTTCCTTGGCTTTGAGAAGGTTTATTCCCTGGCTTTCGGCTTGTCTATCTTTAAACAGAATATGAAGGCTCAACCTATCAATGAATTGCTTGAATTATATGCAAGTTCTTATTTCACCGGCACATTATCTATGTCGCTGGCACGGAGATATAAATATAAAAACCCCGAGGAGATTTTTGTTGCAGGTCTTTTTTACAAGTTGCCAAGCGTGGGCCTTGCATATACGTTTCCCGAACAATTTCAAAAAATGGAGGGATTAATACGTGAAGAAAAATTATCCATAAATAAGGCATGCAAGGAATCTTTTGGTGTTGAATATGATGAAATATGCAGGGGAGTTGCTGAAATTTATAAAGTTCCAGGAAAAATCGAAGATATTTTAGTAAAAAAAGACAAGAATGATGTCTTATCAGCGCTAATTAATGAATCCGGCAATATTTCAGATATGCTTTTTGGCGCTAAACCAGGAGGAAAGATAGAGATTGCAAAGATTGGAGAAAGAATTCAGAATATTTTAGGGCAAAGCAAATTTTCCCTAACCGACTTTATTAAAGAAACCTGCTATGACGATAAAAACATAGAGCGATTTTTTGATCTCGACCATGAAGACATTGAAATGATGGTCAACATTTTAGAATGGGGGAAGGATAAACCTTCTCAGGTTATTTCTAAATTAGATATCGGTAAAGCCATAGAGGATAGCGAGAAACAAGAAGAAGATCCAGAGGCATTGTTTGGCCGTTTTATGACTGAATTTGCAATGGAAAGGAAAAAAAACGCCGACATAAATCAGGTATTAATGCTGGCCCAGGAGGCAATGTACCGTTGTCTTCATGCAGATATATTTACTGTCTTTTTTGACAGTTCCAGGAAGGCATTAAAGGCCCGCCTCTATGCAGGTGATAACACTCAAATAAGCTCTGGGGATTTCCAGCTTAATGCTGCAAAGTATGACTCTCCAATTTTTGAATGTATTAGTAAACATAAAACAATTTCATGGAATGATGGGCAAAAAGATTTAGGGTTACCAAACGGAGTCTCAAAGCAGCTCAATATTAAACATGCCCTTTTTTCCCCCATTTTTGTTGACGATAAATCGATCGGCTTATATTTTGCCTCAAGACCGGAAGGCACGACATTTTCCGAACGAGAAGAGATATGGATGGAGCAGATTATAGAAAGCGTTGAGCTTTCCTTTGAAAACCTTGGAAGAAATAAAACATAGGCAAAATAGACAACTTTAACCTATAATAACATATAAAATGGCAGAAAAAACAAAGATAATTTATTTAATAGACGGGAGCTCATATATACACCGGGCATATCATGCGATAAAGAATCTCTCTAATTCTAAGGGGTTACCGACCAATGCAATTTTAGGTTTTACAAAAATGCTATTGAAACTCCTTGATGATAAATCCCCTGAATATATAGCTATAGCATTTGACTTAAAAGGTCCAACATTCAGGCATAAAATATTTAAAGACTATAAGTCACGCAGACCTCCCATGCCTGAAGATATGGTAGTGCAAATTCCATACATTAAAGATGTAGTTGCCGGGTTAAATATTAAGATACTGGAAAAAGAGGGATATGAGGCTGATGACCTTATTGGAACTGTTGCAGCATTGTCCGAAAAACAGGGTTTTAATGTTGTAATAGTAAGTGGTGATAAGGATTTCAAACAGCTTGTTTCAGAAAATACGATTATTTGGGATTCTATGAATGGAAGGATAACTGATTATAAAAAAATCAGAAGTGATTACGGAATAGAGCCGGAGCAAATTATCGAGGTAATGGCCCTTTCAGGGGATAAAGTTGATGATATACCTGGGATTCCTGGTGTTGGTGAGAAGACTGGAGTGAAATTGATTCAACAGTTCCAGACTGTGGAAAATCTTTTTGAAAACACCCATAAAATAACAAAGCTATCTCTCAGGCAGAAAGTAGAACAGTTTAAAGACCAGGTTATCCTGAGCAAGAAACTTGTAACTATAGATAAGGCTGTTCCAACTAATACGACTATTGATCAACTAAGGCTGAATGACCCGGAGAAGAAAGGACTGACAGATACTTTCCGGGCACTTGAGTTTAAATCCCTTATGGACAGATTTTCTGAGACACCTGTGTTGAGCGAAAAAGATTACCGTTTGATTGTGGCCATAGATGAGCTTAAATCTCTTGTAAAGATGATAAGGGAAAAGGGGATTGTATGCCTTGATACGGAGACCACAGATATAAACCCCCTTCTTGCTGAACTGGTAGGCATATCGTTCTGTGTTGAACCTGAAACAGCCTATTATATACCCCTGGGACACATGAATATTGGTGGAGCGCCCCAGATAAGTCTCGATGATGCACTTTCTGTTTTGAAAGAAATGCTCTGCGACGAAAGTATAAAAAAAATAGGGCAGAATATAAAATACGATGCAGAAGTATTTGCGAGATATGATATTGAGTTAGGCGGGGTATTTTTTGACACAATGATTGCTTCCTACGTTATAAACCCCGCCATTCGACAGCATAATCTGGATAATCTGGCACAGCTTTATTTGGGTTATAAGATGGTCAGTTACAAGGAGGTTACTGCAGACAAAAAGGATGAGAGTTTTGCATACGTTGATATTAACAAGGCCAAGGAATATTCATGCGAGGATGTAGAAATAACCATAAAGCTGAAATCAATACTGGAAAACCGACTTAGAGATACTGATAATTATACATTATTTCAGGATTTGGAGATGAGACTCGTCCCGGTACTGATGGATATGGAGATGGCTGGGGTAAAAATAGACGTTGCTTTTTTTAAAGATATGTCTAAAAAATATGCTGATGAGATTGCATTTATTAAGAGTGATATCTATAGACTTGTCGGAGAGGAATTTAACTTAAATTCTCCACAACAATTAGGTTATATACTGTTTGAAAAGCTAAGGCTACCTGGAAAAAAGAAGACAAGAAAAAAATCAGGATATTCTACAGATGTTGAGGTATTAACAGAGCTTGCAAAGGTTAACCGGATTCCGGCCTTACTTCTTCGCTACAGAACAATTGCCAAGCTGAAATCAACGTATCTTGATGCACTTGTGAATATAGTAAATAAGGATACAAACAGGGTTCATACCTCTTATAATCAAACAGTTACTATAACAGGGAGGCTGAGCAGCAGCAATCCGAATCTTCAGAACATACCAATTAAAAACGAAGAGGGCAGGGAGATAAGAAAAGGTTTTATAGCAGATGAAGGACGTTTTCTCCTATCTGCTGATTATTCACAAATTGAGTTACGTGTGTTTGCCCATTATTCAAATGACCCTGTATTATTAGAGGCCTTTGAAAAAGAAGAGGATATACATGCAAGAACAGCAATGGAAATATTTGATGTGCATCCGAATATGGTAACGCCGGAGATGCGCAGGATGGCCAAGACTATTAATTTTGGTATTATTTATGGGATGGGACAAATTAAGCTTGCCAAGGAACTTGCAATAAACAAGAAAATGGCGCAAGTTTACCTTGACAATTATTACAAAAGGTATAAAGGGGTAAAAGACTTTAAGGAAAAAATCATATCCCAGGCAAAGGAAAATGGATATGTAACAACCCTTTTAAAAAGGAGGAGGTATCTTCCTAATATAGACAGCAATAATGGAAACATAAGATCAGAGGCGGAAAGAGCAGCAGTTAACATGCCAATACAGGGAACTGCCGCTGATCTTATTAAGATGGCCATGATAAATATATCTGAAAAATTAAAAATGGATAACCTTATGTCTAAAATGCTCTTGCAGGTTCATGATGAACTAATTTTTGAAATTCCCTATGATGAATTGGATGTTGTCAAATCGATAGTAAAAAATGAGATGGAGCGCGTTTATCCATTGAGTGTCCCCCTAAAGGTGGATATAAACTGGGGTAAAAACTGGGATGAAGCTCACTGAAATAACGGATTTAAACCTTTCCCTGTTCCCAGACTGCTGGATCCTGTGAGCCCTTACTTATAAATTAAGAATTAAATAGTGCCAGGCATTTTAATTCATATTGACTTGAGGCGATAAAATTGGAAAAATATTACGCTGGAATTGACGCTGGTTCGGTAAGTGTAAATGCCGTTGTAATTAACAGTAAAGGGGAATTGATTTACGAAGCCCCTTACAGAAGACATTTTGGAGGAGCCGAGGCATCGGTTTATGATATAGTAAAAGAGCTCTATAACCGCTTTGGGGTGGAAACGGTAAAAGCCATTGCATTTACTGGGAATCATGGGAACATAATAAGTGATGGGATAGGAGCCTTTTATGAGTTTGAGTCTATAACCCAAATTCTTGGGTCTATTTACCTGCAGCCTGATGTGAGGAGTATAATCAGCATGGGCGGGCAGGATACAGCATTATATATTCTAAGTCATAACGGAGACGCATGGGAACTTGATGATTTTAACACAAACACGCCTTGCGCTTCCGGTACAGGTTCCTTTATTGACCAGCAGGCGGAAAGATTGGCATCATCCATGTATGGTAAGGATGCAAATATTTCTGATACCCACATTTCTAAGATATTAGAGGATTTTATTGCATTAGGGGTTAAGAGCGAAAGCCCTGCCAGGGTAGCATGTCGTTGTACTGTCTTTACAAAATCAGACATGATACACCTTCAGAATAAGGGTGAGACATTAGAGGATATTATAGCAGGCCTCCATATAGGAAATACATCTAACTATCTAAGCACTATAGTTTCTAACAGGGTATTGCCTAAACCTGTAGTATTTATTGGTGGATTAGCCGCAAATGAACTTCAGGTTCGTGCCTTCAAAGATCACTTTCCAGAACTTATTGTGCCGCCATATTTTACATCTGTTGGCGCATTAGGTGTAGCGCTCCATGCAAGAGAATTAAATATTTCCAATAAGCCTGATTTACAAAAACTTAAATCCATGACTGAAAAAGGAATGTTTTCATTCCCTGCAGCCCCAAGGTTACGACTGATAAAAACAGATTTTCCAGAAGATAATAAGATAGACATACAGTTCAAGAAACAGGAACGAACACCAGTATATTTAGGTATTGACATAGGCTCAACAACTACTAAATATGCCCTTATAACCCAGGATAGGGAAATTATAGATAAGGAATATCGGCAGACAATGGGGAAACCCATAGAGGTAATCAAGAGTCTGTTGAGTATATTAGAAGATAGGAATAGGGATAAAATAGAAATAATGGGAGTGGCCACAACAGGTTCTGGAAGAATGGTGGCCGGTGATTTTCTTAATGCAGACCTCATTATTGATGAGATAACAGCACATGCCCGTGGCGCTGTTGAGATAGATCCCACTATAGACACAATTTTTGAGATAGGAGGGCAGGATAGCAAGTATATATCTATCGATAATACCCATCCCCTGGACTTTGACATGAACAAGGTGTGTGCCGCTGGGACAGGTAGTTTTCTTCATGAACTGGCAAGCAAAAACGGTATTAATATTGTTGAAGAATTCCAGGAGATAGCCTTATCCTCAAAAAGACCCATAAAATTAACAGAACGTTGCACGGTATTTATGGAGTCTGATCTTGTATCCTACGCCCAGAAAGGCGCTCAAAAAAATGACCTTATTGCCGGTCTTTGTTATGCCATAGTATATAATTATTTGCACAGGGTAATCGGCAGCAAAAGTATAGGTGACAATATTATGTTTCTTGGCGGCCCGTCCCTTAACAAGGCAATTGTTGCAGCCTTTGAGGCAGTATTGGGAAAGGGCCTTTTGATACCAAAACACAGGGAAGTCCTTGGCAGTTTCGGCGCAGCTATAAGTGTTCAGGAACGGATGAAAATTGAAAATAAGAATAAGTCCGTGTTTCGGGGCCTGGAAGAATCTATTAATGACAAGTTAAAATTTAAGGAGGCCGTTTGTCATGCAGATCCCCAGTGCCATAACGAATGTAAATTAAAGATATATGACTTTGGCGGAAGAAAAAGTATATGGGGTGGCGAATGCGGACGTTACGAGATTAGGGGGCAGTACGGAGAAAAAAAAGAAGATTATTTTAAATTAAGAGATGAGATATGGGAGAGATATCTTGATGGACTTTATCATGATTTTGGAGATTTGAAGGGAGGAGATACCAAAGACAACAGGGCTGTCTTTGAAATAGACGGCAGGCCGACTGTTGGTATGCAGAGGGCTATATATAATCATCAGCTCGGTATCTTCTGGATAACCTTTTTTGACAGCTTAGGTTTTCGGCCTGTGTTAACACCGAAAACAAATGACAGGGTTTCCAAATTAGGCATTGAGTCAATGACAACGGAGACATGTTATCCTATCAAGGTATCACATGGTCATGTCAGGGATTTGATAGGAAAGACAAGACACCTTTTCCTGCCAAATATAATCAATCTCCCATCTGACGATGAGACGGAAAACAGTTATTACTGCCCGTTGGTTCAGGGGAATCAGTATATGTTAAAGACTGCATTGGGGCTAAGCGATAAGGATATTTTGAGCCCGACTGTTCATCTACATTATGATACTGATTTATTGAGTATTGAATTATACGACCAAATTGGCCATGCCCTGGGATTAAATATAAAAGAAATCAAGGGTGCATTGGAAAAGGCGTTAAAAAGACAAATGGAATTTGAAGATGAGCTGTACAGAAAAGGATCGGAGATAATATCCTCCCTAAAAAACGGTGAGCCGTTAATTGTAGTAACTGGAAGGGCGTATAATCTTTATGATGAAAAACTAAATCTCAGATTAGGGCAAAATTTATCCAAGATAGGAATGAATGCCCTTCCAATGGACTTTTTCGATGTTCGGGATGTGAGCATGTCCGATTTTTCAAGTATGTACTGGTCTTATGGTACTCAGATGTTAAGAGTAGCTAAGGTAATAAAGAAAAACCATAATTTTTTTGGACTGCATATTTCTAATTTTAGTTGTGGTCCGGATTCTTTCAATGAGCATTTTTACAAATATATCATGAAGGAAAAACCATGCCTTATACTTGAGTTAGATGAGCATAGTGCAGTAGCAGGGGTTATGACAAGGCTGGAGGCATTTAAAAATGTAATACAATCTATGCAGCATATTGAAATTTCAGATAACCGAAATATTAAACTTAGTGCTACAGGGTCTTGAAAGAAATGAAAAGCATAGATCAATTTAGAAAGACTGAAGAAGCTGATACATTTGATGGTATATCTCAGGGTGTTGGCCATTTTGATGTTAAGGGAAAGACATTTCTTATCCCGGAAATGAATAGAATAGGGAGCCACCTTATGGCTGGGGTATTTCGTGGGTTTGGAATAAATGCCTTTGTCATGGATACCTATAAAGGTATAGATATGGGAAAAGAACATACATCCGGTAAGGAGTGTTTTCCATGCATTGTTACCCTTGGGGATATCCTGCTTTATATGAAGAAGGAGGAGGATAGACTTGGAGATACGTTTAATCCTGAGAACTATATGTATTTCATGCCCGAGGCAGGTGGTCCATGCAGATTTGGCATGTATAACAAGCTTCATCGCATAATCCTTGATTCAATTGGCGGCTTAGGCAGACTCAAGATAGCTACCTTGACATCAGAGGATTCCTATTCGTTAAATGGATTGATTCCAAAAGAAAAGGTTAGGGGTTTTCGCAAGGCCGCATATCTTTCCGTCATTATAGGTGATGTGCTGGATAGGCTATTGTGGAGGATAAGGCCTTACGAGAAGAAAAAGGGGGAGGCCGATGTATTTATAGCTAATGCCATGGAGAGGATGACGGAATTTTTTGCCGGATATTCATCTAAAAAAAATTTTACCAAAATCCTTAATGAATTAGAAGAGATCGTTAGAAAAAGCAAAGAGATTGTTGACCCTAATATCCCTAAAAAACCAATTGTGGCGGTGGTTGGGGAAATTTACGTAAGGTCCCATTTCAAGACTAATCAAGATACCATAAGAATGCTGGAAAAATATGGCGCCGAGGCTGTGAACGCCTCTGTTGGTGAATGGATAAACTATACAACCTATGATCAGGCAAGATTGGCGAAAATAGATTTAAAGCTAAACCTTAGGAAATTACGGATAAAAGAGATAAAGGATTCTCTTTTTCGCTACCTGAACTACTCCCTTACCCTTTTTTACCAGTATATACAGCAGAGAAAGGTGTTCCGGTTGGTGATGAAGTATATTGATATTCAAGAAGATCATAAGATTGGCCATCTGGAAAAAACCTTGAAAAATGAAAATGCCTTTTCTTTTGAGATTGGCACTGAGGCGTGCCTGAGTATACCGGCGGCATTGGAATATGCCCATACAGGATTTAATGGAGTTGTAAATATATTCCCCTTTACATGTATGCCAAGCAACCTCACCTCTTCTATAGCTAAACCCCTAATGTCAAAATTGCATACCCCGTACCTTGATGTGTCGTATGATGGGTCATTCCAGCCGGGCCGGGAGCCGGCATTGCGAACATTTATGTATCAGGTATATCAACACTTTAAGACAAACGGAAGGGTATAAATGTCATATAAAATGCTAATAAATGCAGTAGATCCGGAAGAATATAGAGTAGCAATCCTGAAAAATGAAGAATTGGATGAATTCTATATTGAGTCCTCAATGAAAGAGGAGATAAAGGGAAACGTATACAAGGGCATAGTTGTCAGGGTTGAGCCAAGCCTTCAGGCATCTTTTATTAACTATGGAACAGATAAGAATGGGTTTTTAACCTTAGGGGAAATACACCCGGAATATTATGAATCTCAGGGGGTAATGAAGGATTCGAAGGCTGCTGTTTCTATAGGGAATGCATTAACAAAGGGAAAGGAACTTCTTGTTCAGGTGACTAAAGAGATGGGGGGGAGGAAAGGTGCATATCTCAGTACATATATATCTCTGGCAGGCAGATATCTTGTTTTAACGCCAGGGAGACCGAACGGCGGCATATCCCAGAAAATAGAAGAGGATGAAGAAAGGCAAAGACTTAAATCCATTATGAACCATCTAAAATTTCCGGATGGAGTTGGATATATAGTTAGAACCGCTGCCTTAAGCCAGAAAAAGAAGGTATTAGCCCGAGACCTTAATAATCTCTTGAGGATGTGGCAGGATATAAAGCAAAAGGCAGAGACACTGCCATCACCCTCTATTATTTTCAAGGAGCAGGACTTAGGCCTGAGAACCCTACGGGATCATTTTAGCGCAGAAGTTGATGAGGTTTTAGTCGACGATTTAGAGACATGGTCAGAGATAAAAGATTTCATGAGGGTTATCTCTCCGAGACATATAAGAAGGGTAAAGCTATATAAGGAAAAAAGACCAATATTTTCTGAATATGGTATTGAAAAACAGATAGAACAGATATACAATAACAGGGTGCCATTAAAAAGCGGGGGCTCAATTGTTATAGACTCTACAGAGGCATTATTTGCAATTGATGTAAATAGCGGAAGATCAATAAGGGCAAAAGGGTTAGAGACTACAGCCTTTAAGACGAATATTGAGGCGGCCAAAGAAATAATAAGGCAGTTAAGGCTCAGGGATATAGGTGGTCTTGTAGTAATAGACTTTATTGATATGAAAGAGCAAAAACATCAAAGAGAGCTGATAAGGACTGTTAGAGAGGAAACCAAAAAAGACAGGGCCAAGATAAGTTTTTCCTATATATCTAAGTTTGGCTTGATGGAGCTTAGCAGGCAGAGGTTAAGGCCGTCTGTAGAGTCAAAGACCTATCAGATATGTGAATATTGCCAGGGCAGGGGGATAGTAAGGTCTGTTGAGGCCACGGCGTTGTCTTTTCTCCGAAAGATATGGCAGGCCTCATCAAAAGGCGATGTAGACAAGGTAGTAGGAACATTGCCAAGTAAGGTGGCTAACTACCTTTTAAATCACAAAAGGAAGGAACTGGCTGAGATTGAAAAACGTTATGAAATCAGCATAGAGATCCAGGGTGACCCCGAGTTGCCAATCTGGGGAGGTGATCTGGATTTTATTAATAAAAAAATAGCAGAAGATATCTAATATTATAATGCGCCTGTAGCTCAGTTGGATAGAGCAGCGGACTTCTAATCCGCAGGTCGCAGGTTCGAATCCTGCCAGGCGTACCAGTAAATTCAAGGGCTTAGTCCCGCTATCATCAGCGGGATTAAGCCCTTTTTTTGTAATATACAGACATCGTAATCCATAAAAATTTCTTGATATACAATTATAGTAAGAATATAAATAAAAGTAAGAAAAAATGGAATAGTAATCGGAGTGAGAAATGTATGCACGAGTATCAAAAAAAGGTCAGGTAACAATACCAAAGTCCATCAGGGAAAGATTGAAGGTGCAAAATGAGGGAGGAATATTGTTCCTTGTTGAAGGCAACGAGGTAAAGCTCAAGGGAATTCCCGGGGCACAGGCAACTGTTTTGGCGGGAAGCCTGAAAAAATATGCTAAGGGGAGTGTTCCTCTATCTACCATAAGAAAAGAGACACAAGGAAAGATTGCAAATGAAATTGCCAAAGAAGGCGTACCTGATTGATACGAATGTTGTCCTTAGATATTTATTGGGAGATCACGCAGAGTTCAGCCCAAGAGCGGAAGCATTTATGGCTGATTTAGCTAAAAGGACAAAAAATGCAGAGATATTAGGCGTTGTTATTGTTGCATGCGTCCATGTCATGGAAAAATATTACAAGATCCCCAAAAATGAAATTGTTGAAAAATTAAGTGCTATATTGAATTTTTCCGGCATTGTAAATCCTGATAGAGCAGAGCTGCTTGAAGCGCTGCTGAAATATGAAAATTCCAATATTGATATCGTTGATTGCATTCTTGCCGCCCGTTCCTCTCCAGAAAAGGTAGTTATTTCATTTGACAGGGACATAAAAAAGTTGAAAGCGGTCAGTGAGACTTTATGAAATGGTTCAATGATCTGCTAATTAATTGGAAAGGTCGTTCATACTGATGCAGGCCAGGTGAATCTGGTTTTGCACTAAATGGATTGAGATGCGATCGGCCCGCATCCTTTTAAAGGAATAGTCAATATGCTATAATATTAAGCAGTCAGGTTTTTTAGAGAGTAGGTGGGGTAAAGTGTTAACAAAAGTTAGATCACGGAAAGAAGTTTTATCTCTTATTGATAAGTTATTCGGCAGGGCAGATCAGCTTCAAGTAGGAAATAGAAATGAAGAGATTATTATTCGAAAGGCTGAGAATGTTGTAGAAAAGACCAGGGGGACAATAAAGAATCTTGATTTCAACATCATCAAGAAGATTGCCGGAAGTGAGGAGTTCAGTGGATATTGATAAGATTCCTAACAAAATTTCTGTTTTTATCGATACAAATATTTTTATATATCACTTCGCTGGAGTTTCTGAAAGATGCACAAGGTTTCTTCATAAGATAAG